>JASGGL010000021.1:0-23166 GCA_047605065.1 Asticcacaulis sp. | reverse complement strand
ACGGGAGGGGGCAAGATGGCGAATACAATACTCAAATGGCTTGGCTACCTGTCTCTGGGGCTGGCCGTTTTCATTTTCGGACTGAGCTATTTCCACAGCGTTGTGTTGTTCGATCATGAGGCGCAACGGGCCTTAAGGGGGATGAACCTCTGGCAACTGAACCCCATGCGCTGGTATTGGGTCGAAGCCTATGGAGCCGCCTGTGTTCTGTTGACGGGGGCTGTGGGTGGCATAGCCAGGGCAGCGCTATCCAATCTGCCGCGTCGATGGGTGTTGCAGGTGCTGGGGCCGATTATCGCCGTTATCTGTGTCTTTCAGGTGATGGCGGCGGCGCGTATCGAAGACATTTACCACGCGACACTGGGGCGCTGGCCCGGCGGATACTGGTCGTGGGAAGCGATCCTGTCGCTTGTCACCCTGGCGTTTTTGTTCCTGCCGCCGTGGCTCCTCAGTTTCAGCGCCTATGCGCCTGAGACGAAGCTGAGCGCTTTCCGGCGCTGGCGACGTCATCTTAATCCGCTTCTGACGATGGCGCTGATCATCGGTGTGGTGATGGGCGGGCTGTGGCTGTTGCGGCATTATGCCTTCCTGCCGTGGCACCCGCGCGCGCTGTGGGAATTATCGGTCGGAGGCATGTGGCTTTATTACATGGCCGTCCTGACCATCGGTCGCGCCGGGGCAATGCTGTTGCGTAAAGGGTAAAGACCGAAAGATATGCACGGCGACGCCTCGATGCTCTGTTTCAGATGGTCTGGAGTGACTTAAAATGGATTTGGCAGGTTGTCGTTGCGAAAAGGAGGAAGCATGAGGACGTTTGCGTTCAATCTGCTCAGGATTGTTATTGTTCTTGGCTTGCTGGCTCTGGGTTTGGCTAACATTGAATTTAAGTCCGCCCTTAGAAACGGTACTCTGCCGGATTGGGTAATGGTGGCTGCTTTCGTATTGACCCCGTTTATCGTCATCTGGATAATCTGGGACGCCGTGAGGTTCAAAAAAGCGCCAATCCGCAAACTATCTCAGCCTATATCAAAGACGGTTGAAAACGACGAGCGTTTGAACAACTAGTGCATAGGGGATTAAAATGAAAAAGCGCCAGCCCGAAGGCTGACGCTTTTTTACAGACGTAACGCAGTGCGTTCCCGGATCGCTTAGCGGGCGAACTTCTGGAACTTGATGCGTTTCGGGATCAGGCTGTCGGTGCCCAGACGGCGCTTCTTGTCCTCTTCGTACATTTCGAAGTTGCCTTCGAACCATTCGACGTGGCTGTCGCCTTCGAAGGCAAGGATGTGCGTGGCCAGACGGTCGAGGAACCAGCGATCGTGGCTGATGACCACGGCGCAGCCGGCGAATTCTTCCAGCGCCTCTTCGAGGGCCTGCAAGGTTTCGATGTCGAGGTCGTTGGTCGGTTCGTCGAGCAGGATGACATTGCCGCCTGCGGCCAGCGTCTTGGCGAGGTGGACGCGGTTGCGCTCACCACCCGAAAGAAGGCCAACCTTCTTCTGCTGGTCGCCACCCTTGAAGTTGAAGCCGCCGACATAGGCGCGCGAATTGATTTCGCGCTTGCCGACCACCATGATGTCGGTGCCGCCGGAAATGGCCTGCCAGACATTGTGGTCGGGGTTCAGGTCGTCGCGCGACTGATCGACATAGGCGAGCTTGACGGTTTCGCCGAGCTTGATCGTGCCGGCATCAGGGGTTTCCTGACCGGTGATCAGCTTGAACAGGGTCGACTTACCGGCACCGTTCGGGCCGATGACGCCGACGATGCCGTTGGGCGGCAGGCGGAAGGTCAGATCCTTGAACAGGACCTTGTCGCCGAATTCCTTTTCGAGGTTGTTGACCTCAAGGACGACATTGCCGAGGCGCGGGCCGGGCGGGATCTGAATGGTGGCGAAGGTTTGCGCCGCGCGGGCATTTTCCTGTTCGCGCACCATGTCCTCATAGGCCGCCAGACGGGCCTTGGACTTTGACTGACGGGCTTTTGCGCCCGAGCGGACCCATTCCAGTTCCTTGGTAAGGGCGCGCTGACGGGCTTCGGATTCGGATTGCTCCTGAACGACGCGCTTCTGCTTTTGCTCCAGCCAGCCGGAATAGTTACCCTCATAGGGCACGCCCTTGCCGCGGTCGAGTTCGAGCGTCCACTTGGTCACCTGATCGAGGAAGTAACGGTCGTGGGTGACGAGGATGACGCAGCCGGGGAAGTTTTCGAGGTGATGCTGAAGCCAGGCGACCGATTCCGCATCGAGGTGGTTGGTCGGTTCGTCGAGCAGCAGCATGTCGGGCTTGGACAGCAGCAGGCGGGCCAGCGCCACGCGGCGCTTTTCACCGCCCGAAAGCTTGGTGACGGGGCTGTCGTTCGGCGGACAGCGCAGAGCGTCCATGGCCATTTCGATGCGGCTGTCGATGTCCCACAGGTCACCGGCGTCGATCTTTTCCTGAAGAGCGTTCATCTCTTCCATCAGTTCGTCGGAATATTCCTCGCCCATCAGGGCGGCGACTTCGTTGAAGCGATCAAAGACCTTCTTTTCTTCGCACCAGTCGATGACGTTTTCCCAGACGGTCTTGGAATCGTCCAGATGCGGCTCCTGCTGGAGGTAGCCCATCTTGGTGCCTTCGGCGGCGCGGGCCTCACCCGAAAATTCCTTGTCGAGGCCGGCCATGATCTTCAGCAGGGTGGACTTACCCGAGCCGTTGACGCCGACCACGCCGATCTTGGCGTCGGAATAGAAGGAGAGCCAGATGTTCTCAAAGACCTTCTTACCGCCGGGGTAATGCTTGGTCAGGCCCTGCATCTGGAAAATATATTGCTGCGCCATGCGAGGAGGCACCTTTTGTTTCACATGTATGGAATGGTGCGGCGGGTTTAGCCGAGGGGGGGCAAAATCACAACCTGAAAATAGGGTGGGAAAACGCGGACACCTTTGTTGTTCAGGGGATGCGCTCTCAGGCGGCGAAGACGGCGTTCAGAATGTCCTCAAGCGCTTGGCGGTCAGTGTCGTCGAACGCGCCGTAGCTTTCCGAATCGACATCGAAGACGGCGATCAGTTCGCCTGCCGGGTCGAAAACCGGCACGACGATTTCGGAGTTGGAGCGGGAATCGCAGGCGATATGGCCGGGGAAGGCGTGCACATCCTCAACGACCTGCGTGCGGCCTTCGCGCGCCGCCGCGCCGCAGACGCCGCGACTGAAGGCGATGCGCAGGCAGCCCAGCGTGCCCTGATACGGACCGACGACCAGTTCATCGATCCCTTGCGCTTTTTTTACGGGGTCGACGACGTAGAATCCGGTCCAGAACCACGTATCGAAGGCCTGTGCACCCAGACAGCTGACGGTCGCCATGCGCGCCACCCGATCCGGCTCATTATCGAGCACCGAAAGAATCTCTTTTTTAAGAGACTGATAGATTTCTTTTTTTTGATCTGCGCTGAGCATGAGGAGCCTGTTGAGCGGGTAAAATTCGCCCCTTGGGGGAATTTATAAGCCGGTGATGCGGATTTATCGTGCCCGGCGTGAAAAATGTCGGGAAGCGGGCGTCTATTAACACTTTTCACTGGTCAAGGCGTGGGAATTAACGCATCATTCCCATGTTATTCGGGGGTTGACGAGTGGGCCTTGGAACTGCGGTTCCGGCAGGGGTCTCGTCGGGGTCCGCGGCAATCTGGCAACGCTTCGCCGGTATTGCTGTCCGGGCCGGATGGGGGCGCTTGACACATCGCACGATCCCTAACACAAGATTTGTTAACCATAATTATGCCGACTTAACCGTCGGGGCGATGCGTGATGTCGAATTGGAAAGACATGAGGGGTGGGGGCGCCGGTTTCGGTGCTGATCATGCCGGTCGAAATCGGATGAGACGCGCACCGCTACGTGCTGCGGCGGCTATGCTGCTGACTGTGGCTGCCCTGCCGCTGGCGGGTTGCGATATGGGGGTGGGCTGGCCCGGCGAAGGGCCGCGTGGTGTTTCGGTCTGTCCGCGTCCGCCTCAGGCGGAAAATGTCGGCGGGTTCAACGATCAGGAACGCGCGATCCGCTATTTCCGTAAGCATGGCTTTGCCAACGACTTCTTCTCGCAACTGGAGCTGTCCAGCCGTTATATGGCTGAGCGTGCGACGGACAAGAACCTCGAAGACCCGATCGAAGCCTCGGTGTGGCTGGTCATGGCCCTGACCAATCCTGAGGGCTTTGCGCCGATCAACCGTACCTTCAAGAACGGTCAGGCCGCTTCGCGCTTTGACAAGTGTCGCGCGGTGGAACGCGTCAACGCCTATCGCAAGCTGGAAAGCCTGCTGGCGCGCATGGACAATTCCGAGCGCGACCGGGTGCGCGACCGCGTCATCTATATACAGTCGCAACTGGGGGCCGACGGCTTCCGCACGCTGGGACGTCTTTACGACGATCAGTACGGCCCGATGGGCGAACCGGCGGATAACCGCGAAGCGGTGCGCGCCATGATGCGCAATCCTGTCGATGGTCGCCCGAACGTTATTTCCCTTTTCCCGCGCAACGATGTCGACGCCTACCTTTATAACTATAAGGCGGCTGAAACCGGTGATGTCGGGGCCTATGTGATGCTCAAGGACTTCGAGAAGTCCGCACCGGAACGCAACCGTTACGGGGCCTTTGTCGAAGCCAAGGCCAAGCGCTGGGTCGCGCCGTTCGAATTCTATCCGCCCGAAGCGCCTGCCGGTGGTGTGCCGCATTCCGACGAAAGCCGTCCGCGCAACGACGCTTATGAATACGCTTTGTCGCGCATGGATGAGCTGCCTTTCGTCCATGTCTGGCGTGCGCTCGTCTATCTCGATCTGGCGCAGGGCGGGGTTCCGGTTCAGCGTGTTCACGACGGTGGTGGCTACGAAGGTGGCAATCCCGGTCAGGAGCGCTATCCGATCGGGCCGAACGATACCGATATCGCCGTTCAGGCCCAGCGTAATCGCCCGACCGAGGCCGTTTACAGCCCCGGTCGCGTCCCGCCGCAAACCCTGACCGCCCTGCGCGCCATACTGGGCCGCCCGGACGGTTCGCGCATGACCAATCTGGACAAGGTGCGTGCCATTCAGCTGGCGGCCACCAACGGTTCGCCGCAGGCGCAACTGGTTCTGGCGGTCATGTATTCCGAAGGCGTCGGGGTGCCGACCGACTATGCCCGCGCCTACTACTGGTATCAGCAGGCGGAAAAGCAGGGGTCTGCCGAAGCCCGTTTCGCCATGTCCACCTATTTCGCCCTGGGCCTTTCCGGCGTTGCCGATCAGGACAAAGCACAGGCGGTGGTTCTGCGGCTCGATTCGGCGCTGGCCGGCTTCCGGCCCTCGGCCTCGCGTCTGCAGGCCGTGCTGTCTCAGATTTCAGCCAATCCGGGGCGGTAGGGAAAGGACCATGATGCGCTCACTTGTCACCTTCGCCGCTCTGGTTTTCTCGCTCATCGGCTTGTCCGCCGTCCCGGCGGTGGCCCAACCGTCGAGCTATTCCAACGGCTATAACGCCGCGCGGGTCGAAGCCCTGACGCGGCCGTGCTTCGGTGTCCTGCTCGACTATCAGCTGCGCACCTGCGCCAAGCAGAGACGCTATTATCTGCCGCCTTACCATGTGGGTCGCAGCACCCTGACCATCAATTGCGATACCGCGCGTCAGGCCTATGTCGAGGATATGATCCGCCGCATGCGTTCGGGCGGGACGGTGACCATGGTGGCGCGCAAGCGTTCCTGCGTGGCCAGCCTGTCGCTCAGCAAGAGCCTGAACATTATTGGCGACAATGGCGGCACGCGTCTGCCGGTTCTGGTTGCGCCCGATGGCGAAGCCTGCCTGCGCATCAATCCGGGCGCGGATCGGGTAGTGCTCAAAAACATGCTGATCGAATCGCGCCGCGGCGGGGGTTCGGCCTGTATCTACAGCTCGGGCTCGGAACTGCGTCTGATCAGCAGCACGGTCCGCTACGAAGGCGACGCGGCGGCTCTGGACGTGTCCGGCGGTCGTCTGGATATGCGTTCTTCTTTCGTTATCGCCAAGACGCGTACCGTGGCTGTCGACGTCAAACTGGCGCGCGTCTATGCCGATCAGGTCGGTATCACCTCGACCTCCAGCGGCATTCAGGCGGTCCTGAACGGCGATTCTCAGCTTCAGGGCCTGTCGGTACAGCAACTGGCGGACTGGCGCGGGTTTGAACGCGGCAAGGGCGCGGTCGGCATGGATATCCGGCTGGATTCGGGTGACTCGATCCTGTCCATGGATGATCTGCGCGTAGAGTTCTTTGCCGATGCCATCAATATTTCGGGTGGCGGCGAAGCTCTGCTGTCGCGTTCGCTGATCGATTTCGCCGACCATGGTATAACCTCGAAGCTGCATCGCCTGCGCCTGATCGACAACAAGATCATGGCCAGCGAGATCGCGGTCAATGTCGATGACGGTGAGGCCTTCCTCGGCCGCAACCACATCGCCAAGGTGCGCACGGCGGGGATTCTGGCGTCGCCGCAGGGCCTGATCCGCGCGGTCGACAATCTGATCGATGCCTCGAAAGAAGATTGTCAGCGCCTGCAATGGGGTAGCGTCGAACCGGCTCTGCGCTCTTGTACACCTTGGTACAAGGGGTCTGAGTTCGATATTCCGGCGGATGCAACGCGTCAGGCGATGTACGCCGACTACTGGCCTCATCTGACGGCTGTGACGAACTGATCTTCACCGCAATATTACCGATTTTTAATCCGCTTCGGTGCGGGCAGACTCGACAGGGGCGCGAAAGCGGGCTCTAAAAAAGCCCTCCTTTCTGTTGCAACTATCGGGTTTTGCCATGAAGCACCGCTTGCTCGCCTCCGCCGGTCTGGCCGCCGCCCTTCTTTTCTCCGCCGTTTCCGCTCAGGCGCAGGATAAGACGCCCTTCACCTATACCGATCTGGTGTCGCTGGACCGCGTGTCGGGTCTTGCGGTGGATTCTTCGGAAACCTATGCGGCGTTTCAGGTTCGCAGCCTCAATGCCGAAAAGACCAAGGGGGTGAACACGCTTTGGCTGGTCGACCTGAAGGCCGGGACGCCGGCGAAGGCGCTGAGCACCGCCTCGAAGGGTGGCGCGTTTTCGGCGCAGTGGGGCGCGGATGGCGCGCTCTATTTCCTGTCGGCGCGTTCGGGCAGCGTGCAGGTCTGGAAGACCGACGCGAAGGACTCCGAAGCGGTTCAGGTCACCAGGTTACCTCTCGATGTCGGGTCGTACAAGCTGTCGCCGGATGGTAAGGGCGTCGTTGTGTCGGTGGCGGTCTATCCCGATCCCGGCCACGAAATAAACCTCAATGAGATCGACTATACGGTCAAGCGTCAGGAAGCGCAGAAGGCCGATAAGTCGACCGGTGTGATCTATGATCGTCTGTTCGTCCGGCACTGGGACACCTGGGAAGACGGGACGCGCAACCACCTGTTCTATCTGCCGCTGGCCGGTGGTGACGTGGTGGCCCTGACCGCCGGGGTCGATGGCGACGCGCCGTCCAAACCCTTTGGCGACGAAGGCGAATACAGCTTCTCGCCCGATGGCAAGAGCGTCTATTATTCGGTGCGTATCGCCGGTACGGATGAGCCGCGTTCGACCAATTTCGACATCTACAAGGTCGATATCGCCAATCCGTCCGTGCGCACCAACCTGACCGAGGCCAACAAGGCGTGGGATACGGGTGCCGAAGTGTCCCCGGATGGCAAGTGGCTGGCCTATCGCGCCATGAAGCGTCCGGGCTTTGAAGCCGATCAGTTCGAAATCTTCCTGCGCAATCTGGCGACCGGCGAAACGAAGCAGATCGCCGCCGACTGGGATCGCTCGGCCGACAGCCTGAAATGGACGGCGGACGGCAAGAGCCTCTATGTCGTGGCTGGTGATGTCGGCAAGACGCCGCTGTTCAAGGTCGAGGTCGCTTCTGGGAAGGTGACCCCGCTGTCTAAGGGCGGTCACATGGATGCCTTTACCCCGCTCAAGGACGGTCGCTTCGTCTATCTCAAGAGCGGTCTGGATTCGCCTTCGCAGCTCTTTGTATCGAAGCCGAAAGCCAAGCTCATCGATGACGGTGCTCAGAAGCTGACGACCATCAATGACGCCGTGCTGCAAAACCGCGCCATGGGTGCATTCGAGCAGTTCTCGTTCAAGGGCTGGAACGATGAAACGGTCTACGGTTACGTGCTGAAACCCGCCAACTATGTCGAAGGCAAAAAGTATCCGGTGGCCTTCCTTATCCATGGCGGTCCGCAGGGGTCGTTCGGTGAAAGCTGGTCCTATCGCTGGAACCCGGAAACCTATGCGGGTGCGGGCTATGCGGTGATCATGATCGATTTCCACGGCTCGACCGGCTACGGTCAGGGCTTCACCGACGCCATCAGCCAGCACTGGGGCGATCGTCCGCTGGAAGATCTGCAAAAGGGCTATGCGCACGCCCTATCGGCCTACAGCTTCCTCGACAAGGACCGTGCCTGCGCGCTGGGGGCGTCCTATGGCGGCTTCATGATCAACTGGATCGCGTCGCAATGGAAGGAGCCGTGGAAGTGCCTCGTCAACCACGATGGTCTGTTCGATAACCGGTCGATGGGCTATGCGACCGAAGAACTGTGGTTCTCCGAGTGGGAAAACGGCGGCAATGTTTATGACAATCCGGCCAATTACGACAAGTTCAATCCGGCGCTTCACGCCAAGGACTGGTCGGTGCCGATGCTGGTCATCCATTCGGATCAGGACTTCCGCGTGATCCCTGAGCAGGGGATCGGCACCTTCACCGCGCTGCAGATGAATGGCGTGAAGTCGAAGTTCCTGCGCTTCCCGGACGAAAACCACTGGGTGCTCAAGCCGCAGAACTCGCTGAAGTGGCATGACACGGTGTTCGGCTGGCTGAAAGAGCACACGCAGGACGCCAAATAATGTGGTCGCGGCGGGGGGTGATCGCGGGTGCGGCGGGGCTTTGCCTCGCCGGTTGCTCGGATGAGGTCAATCAGGTGATCGGCCTCGGCCAGCGCCTGATGGAAATCCAGAAGCGGCACGGTGGCCGGGTCGGCGTCAGTGTGCTGACTGGCACCCCCGGCGATACGGCCGGGGATGGCAGTCTGAACATCAATTCGACCGCGCGCTTCGCCATGTGCTCGACCTTCAAATGGGTGCTGGCGGCGGCGGTGCTAAAGGCGGTCGATGACGGAAAACTCAGGCTGGGGCAGGAGATTCGCTACACTCAGGCGGATCTGCTGGCCCATGCGCCGGTGACCACCCAGCATGTCGACAAAGGGCGCATGACCCTCGGTGATCTGTGCGCCGCCTCGGTATCGCTGTCGGACAATACGGCGGCCAATCTTCTTCTGCCGCTGGTTGCCGGGCCGCAGGGGTTGACGGCGTTTATGCGAGGGCTGGGCGACGGCGTGACGCGTCTCGATCGCAATGAGCCGGACCTCAACAGCAATGTCGATGGCGACGAACGCGACACCACGACGCCGGACGCCATGAGCGGTCTTTTGCGGACGGTCTTTACGTCCGGCCTGCTCAAGCCCCAAAGCCTTTCCCTGCTACGCGACTGGATGGTGGCGACGACCACCGGGCCGGATATGATTCCGGCAGGCGTGCCTGAGGGCTGGACGGTCGCGCACAAGACCGGTCGCGGTGCCAACGGTGCGGTCAATGATGTGGGCGTGTTATGGCCAAAGGACGGTGGTGCGCCGATCTTTTTGTCGATCTACACGACGGGGGGCAGTCTGGATGATAAGGGCCGCAATCAGGTGATTGCGGATGTGACCCGGCTGGTGGTCGATACGCTGGCCTTTGCGGCGGGCCTGAACAGCCAGAGCGCGTCGTCCTGATTTTCTCTCCCCGCGCGCGGTGAGAGCGGGTATAGAGAGCGCATGAAACACGAACTGTCACTGCCCGAAGTCCTGTCGCAGATCGAAAAAACGGTGTGGCCGCAATTCGGCAAAGGGCGTCGCGCCGACTACATACCGGAACTGGCCAATGTCGACCCGCGTAAGTTCGGCATGGCCGTGCACATGGTTTCCGGAAAGGAATACGTCGTCGGTGACGCCGATGAGCCGTTTTCGGCGCAATCGATCACCAAGCTGTTCGCGCTGGGGATCGCGCTCAACCGCATCGGCGACGAGGTGTGGACCCGCGTCGGCAAGGAACCGTCGGGCACCCCCTTCAACTACCTTTCGCAGCTTGAGCACGAGGCCGGGTTTCCGCGCAATCCCTTCATCAATGCCGGGGCGCTGGCGGTGGTCGATATGCTGCTCAAGGGGACGCGGCGTCCCGACCTGACGGTGCGCGACTATATGGGCTTCCTGTGTCAGAACGCCCTGACCATCGATGAGGCCGTGGCGCGTTCGGAGATCGAAACCGCCCACAAAAACCGCGCCATCGCCAACCTGATGAAGGGGGCGGGGACGCTGCACCATGAGGTCGAGGCGGTGATCGAGGCCTATTGCCGCCAATGCGCCATTACCATCTCCTGCCGCGATCTGGCGCGTGCGGTCCTGCCGCTGGCGGCGGGCGGCTTCTCTCCGGTGATCGAGGAGACGGTATTCCCGGCGCGTCAGGCGCGCAGGCTCAATGCCCTGCTGCTAACCTGCGGCGTTTACGATTCGGTGGGTTCATTCGCCTACCGTGTCGGCCTGCCCGCCAAGAGCGGGGTGGGCGGCGGCATTGTTGCCATCGTCCCTGGTCAGGCGGCGATCGCCGTATGGTCGCCCGAACTGGATCGCCACGGCACGTCGGTGGTAGGGTTTGCCGCGCTTGAGGCCTTCAGCCAGATCACCAACTGTTCGGTGCTATAGGCTCAGCGCCGCGCGGTAGCGCTCGATCTCGGCCAGCTTGTCGTAAAACAGCGTCCAGTCGTCGTGTTCGGCAATCGGCGCCCACAGGGCTTCGATCTGATCATAGAGCAGGGTCGCCGGTTCGGTTTGCGTAAAGACCGGATGTGTCAGGCGCTCCGGGGCGGCGGGGGCATAGTCCGCGATCAGGCGTCGGAAATCGGCGGCTTCATCGGAGGCATAATGGACGGCGCGCGGGCCGTTCAGGGCGCGGGCTTCGGACGCCATGCCGCCGAACCAGTCAAACCAGAAGCCTTCGAACGATCCCGGTGCCTTCATAGTGCTCAGGGTCTTAAAGGCCGCCTGCATCAGGTGTGCATCGGCCTCCGTCCTCTGTGAAACAATGTTGAGTCGACGGCAGAATTGCTGCGCCATCGCGTCCTGATAGCGTCCTGTGAAGGCATTGAGGCTGTCGATCAGGGGCTGGCTGTCGCCGATCAGGCTCAGGCAGCGGGCCAGTTGCGTCAGGTTCCAGAACACCGCGTCGGGTTGACGCGCATAGGCGTAAAGGCCGCCTTCGTCGAAATAGGCAGCGACCAGCCCCGGCTCGTAATGCGGCAGGAAGCGGTAGGGGCCGTAATCGAAGCTTTCGCCGGTGATGTTCATATTGTCGGTATTCAGCACGCCGTGGACGAAGCCTGCGCACATCCATTGGGTGGTCAGTTCGGCGGTCTTCGTCACCACGGTATCGAACAGGGCGTGGGTCAGGTCCGGTCCTTCGAGCCCATGTAATGCGGGGTAATAGTTGGCCGCCACATAGGCGACGAGGTCGCGCATCGTGGCGATCTCATTGAGATAGGCCAGCCGTTCGAACGTCCCGAAGCGGATATGCGAATGCGACAACCGCACCAGCACGGCGGCGCGGGTGGGCGAGGGTTCGTCATAGCGTTTCAGAGCTTCGCCGGTTTCGATCAGCGAAAAGCTTTTCGACGTATCGACGCCAAGGGCTTCGAGCAGGGCGGTGGCCAGTACCTCGCGCACTCCGCCTTTGAGCGTCAGGCGACCGTCGCCACCGCGCGACCACGGCGTCTGCCCCGATCCCTTGGTGCCGAGATCGAGAAGCCGGTCCGTTGTGTCGCGCATCTGCGCAAACAGGAAGCCGCGTCCGTCCCCCAGATCCGGGTTGTAATGGCGAAACTGATGGCCGTGATAACGCAGGGCCAGAGGCTGCGCCTGATTGTCGGGCAGGGCGGCAAAGCGGCCGAAATGTTCAATCCACGCTTCATCGCTCAGGCTGGCCAGCCCGACCGAGGCCGCAGCCCGGTCGTTGCGGTATCTTAAAACCGTCTGAGGAAAGGGCGCGGCAGCTACCCGGTCAACGAGATCAAGGCCTGACGTTTCAAGGCGGGGATCGGGTCGATAATCGGCGGAAATCGTCATGGCGCTGACCGGTTTTGCTTGGGCGGAAGGCTTGGGTTTGCTACGGTTTCTGGGAATAGTCGATTCAAAACATCACTATTCGGGCGCACATGAAGTCTTGCGCGCCTCATTCTGTCCGGACCGGACTTAACCCTCGCACGGCCATTTCGCCGCGCCCGCGGAAGAGGAGACCGCCGATGAAGTTCACACTGGAATTTCTCAAAACCGAAGCCGGAGCCGGTTTCATACTTGGGCTTGCCGCCCTGATCGCCGTTCTGTGGGCCAATTCGCCCTGGGCGGCGGTCTATTTCGACTTCATCAACGCCCATATTCCGGTGCAGATCGGGGCCTTTGTCGAGGATAAGTCCATCCTCAAATGGACCAAGGAAGGCCTGATGGCCATCTTCTTCTTCGTGGTCGGCCTTGAGATCAAGTACGAGATTTTCCGGGGCGAACTGTCCAATCCGAAGAAGCTGGCCCTACCGGTTCTGGGGGCTATCGGCGGGATGGTGGCGCCGGCTCTGGTCTATGTTGCGATCAACGGTGGTTTGCCGGGGGGCGACCTGCGCGGCTGGTCGGTGCCGATGGCGACCGATATCGCCTTTGCGCTGGCCGTGTTCGCCGTGGTGGGCAAGGGCCTGCCGGATTCCCTGCGGGTATTTCTGCTGACGCTGGCCATTGTCGACGATCTGGGGGCCGTGATGGTCATCGGGGTGTTCTATTCGTCGGGTATCGATCTGGGGCTGTGCCTGTGGATCGCCGGGCTCCTGCTGGTCATGGGACTGGCGAAGTTTCTGTTCAGGAAGCAGCCGCATGGCCTTAAGGCGGTCTATGTCCTCCTGTTCATCGCCATCTGGGCCTTGAGCCTCAAGGCTGGACTGGCGACCTCGCTGTCGGCGGTGGCAGCGGCCTTCATGGTCACGCTGAACGCACCGGCACCGGGGGAAGAAGGCCTGTTGAAATCGATCATGCACGACCTTCATGCGCCGGTGTCTTACGGCATCGTACCGTTCTTCGCCTTCGTGGCCTCCGGTTTCTCCTTTGCGGGTATGAGTTTCGCCTCGCTGCTCGACCCGCGTATGCTGGGGGTTATGCTGGGGCTTTTCATTGGTAAGCAGGTCGGCGTCTTCGGCCTGAGCTGGCTGGCCATCCGCCTGAAAATCGCACGTGCGCCCGAAGGCGGCAACTGGCTGGACCTTTACGGCGTCAGCCTTTTGTGCGGAATCGGCTTCACCATGAGCCTGTTCCTGGGGGCTCTGGCCTTTGCTGACCATGGGGAAAGTGCTCAAAATGCCATAAAGCTTGGCGTAATTACGGGATCGTTACTTTCGGCCTGTGCAGGCGCAATAGTGCTTTCGCGTCGACGTCCGGCAAGTTGACGTTTGCGTAATCGTCAATATCTAAAGGCTTTTTAAGCGCCCATAACGCCCCTGCTAACGCCGCGTAAGCCTTGAAAATCAAGGAGTGCGCGGCATTTTCATGTGCGTTTGCGAGATGAATTTAAAATTGTTTTTAACAGAACTTGTGGCATATCATCCCCTCGGTAGCCTGAGTGAAGTAAATGACACGCGGGCATACGTAAAAAAACGTCAAAAGACACATTCGCAGAATACAGGGACTGCTATTAACCTTAAGTCAACTCTTTGGGTTGAATAGCGGACTGGTTTACCTAGGGGAAACCGATGCGCGTTAACGCCACAGCCACCACGTCTTCATCGCTGGCCCGCGCCCTCATGGCGGGCTGCTCCGGCCTTGTCATGGCGCTTAGCGCGGCCTCCGCCGTCGCGCAGGAAGCGCCCGCCGAAGACACGCAAACCATCGTCGTCACCGCCCAGAAGCGAGAGCAATCGCTTCAGGACGTGCCTATCGTCGTCACCACCCTGTCGGCCAAGCTGCTGCAGGACGCGGGTGTGAAGGACATCAAGGACATGCAGGTCCTGACGCCCGGCCTGACGGTGACCTCGACCCAGAACGAGACCCTGACCACCGCCCGCATCCGCGGCGTCGGCACCGTCGGTGACAACCCCGGCATGGAATCTTCGGTCGGCGTGGTCATTGACGGCGTCTACCGTCCGCGCAATGGCGTCGGTTTCGGCGATCTGGGTGAAATCAGCCGCATCGAAGTGCTGAAGGGGCCTCAGGGTACCCTGTTCGGTAAGAACACTTCGGCGGGCGTCATCAACATCATCACCAAGGAGCCGTCCTTCAACTTCGGCATGGATGGCGAAGCCACCGTTTCGAACTTCGACGGCAAAGGTATTTCGGCCTCGATCACCGGCCCTCTGTCCGAAGATCTGGTGGCCGGTCGCCTCTACGTGGCCAAGCGTGAGCGCGGCGGCTATTACGACGTCAATACGGGCATCGGTCCGCGCACCCTGAAAGAGGACGCCGATCAGAACTTCTACACCGTACGCGGGCAACTTCTGTTCACGCCGGGCGCGCATAAGATCCGCGTCATCGCCGACTATTCGAAGCGCGACGAAAACTGCTGCGCGGTCGTGCAGACCCGTACCGGCCCGACGGGCGCTGCCATCAATTCGCTGAGCGGCAATAACGGTGTGGCGTCTACCGCCAACCCGGAAGCGCGTCTGGCCTATTCCAACCGCGACACCACGCAAAAGATCACCGACGGCGGTGTGTCGGTCGAAGCCAATATCAAGCTCGACTGGCTCGACTCGACGCTGACTTCGGTCACGGGCGTGCGCAAGTGGAAGAACACCAACGGTCAGGACCTCGACTATTCGGGTGCCGACATCCTCTATCGCCGCGACAACGGCGACTTCAAGGCGGACTTCGACACCTTCTCGCAGGAACTGCGTCTGGCCGGCGGCAATGACAAGCTGAACTGGCTGGTCGGTGGCTTCTACGCCGACGAAGAGCTGAAGCGTACCGACTCCTACGTCTACGGTTCGCAGTACGAAACCTACCTGTCGATCCTGCTGTCGCAGGCGCTGGGCCTGCCCACCAATACCAGCCTTGTGGCGGCCCTGACCGGTCGTCCGGTCGGTACGTCTTATGCCGCCGGGCAGGGCGCGATCGATTACTATACTCAGGAATCGAAGTCGCTGGCCCTGTTCACCAACAATGGCTACAAGTTCACCGACAAGTTCGAAGTCACTCTGGGCCTGCGCTATACGCAGGAAACCAAGGACATGACCGCCATCTATAACAATACGGACGGCGGTATCGGTTGTGCTTCGGCGGCGGCGCGCGCGGCGGCGGGTACTGGCACCTGGGCGGCCATTCCGGTGGCAGCGCGTTCGACCGTGGTCGGCAATATGTGCGCCTTCTGGGGCAATGCCAACTTCAACAACCGCCGTCTGGCGGACAAGAAGACCGAGAAGGAATGGTCGGGCACGCTGAAGGGTGCCTACCGCTTCAATGACAACATCATGGCCTACGGCTCCTATGCCCGCGGCTATAAGGGTGGCGGCTTCAACCTCGACCGCGCCACGACCGGTATCACGCCGGACTCGTCGCTCTACTTCAAGCCTGAGACGGTCGACTCCTACGAACTGGGTCTGAAGACCTCGATGTTCAGCAACAAGCTGCTGTTCAACATCACGGCCTTCGATCAGACCTATCAGGACTTCCAGCTCAACACCTTCCTCGGCACGGCCTTTGTGGTCGAGTCGATCCCTGAACTGAAGTCGAAGGGCGTCGACGCCGACATCTATTGGTCGACCCCGATCCGCGGTCTGTCGGTACAGGGCGGCGTTGCCTATGCCGACACCAAGTACGGCGTCTTCACGGCGTCGGACCTGTCCAACCCGTCGCGCTTCTCGCAACTGTCGCTGCTGCCCGGTTCGCGTATGTCGTTCGCCCCGGAATGGACCAGCTCGCTGGCTGTCACCTGGTCGGGCAATATTTCCGAAAACCTGCGCGCCACGGGTAACCTGTCGGCCAAGTATTCCTCGGAATACAATACCGGCTCGGATCTGATCCCGTTCAAGGCTCAGGACGGCTACACCCTGCTCAACGCGCGCTTCGGCATCGGAGCGTCGGATCAGAAGTGGATGCTGGAATTCTGGGCGCAGAACCTGACGGACGAAACCTACAAGCAGGTGGTCATCAACGCCCCGCTGCAAGGCAATGGCTTCCAGTCGACGGTGCAGACCACGGGCTCCAATCCGGGCACCTATTATAACCAGTCGCTCGACACCAATACCTACGACGCCTTCATGGGCCAGCCGCGCACCTACGGCGTGACCCTGCGGGTGAAGTATTAAAGGCCTCACAGGCTTCTCAGAGAAAGGCCCCGGTGGAAACACCGGGGCTTTTTTATGTGCCGCTTATATTCCAGCGACCCTATGCCCTATTGTCACCTTGTTGTGGGATGCAATATCGTTTCCGAAGGCTTATATTGAGGTAACAGCCAGAGGAGACTGATGATGGCCGACAAAGCCCCGACCGCCGATGTCGTTGTGGAAAAGACCAACCGCTCGCTGAGCGACGCGCTGGAATACCTCGAGGACAAGCTGAAGATTTCGCAGGACACGCGCGAAAAAATCAACGGTTCGATCGACCGCCTTCAGGATATTCTGGAGGAAGCCCGCGATCAGGCCGAAGACCGCACCAAGGTAATGCGCCGTCAGATCCGCCGTCACCCCGGCACCGCCATCGCCGTTGCCGCCGCAGCGGGTCTTGTCATCGGCATGCTTCTGCGCCGCGACTGATAGGGGTGTGATATCCGCACAAAAAGGCCGCGTCCCGTCACCGGGGGCGCGGCTTTTTCGTTAGGGAGGCTCCGGGCTTACAGGCGGTACTTGCCGCTTTCGATTTCCGCCATGCAGGCAGGCGTCATGGCGACATAGTCTGCCGCATCGGGCTTCATGACAAACAGAGGATCGCTGATCTTCGAGGGATCGAAACCGTCCTGCACCAGATCCATCTTGCGGTACTTGAAGGTGCCGGTCGTTTCGACGTGTTGCAGCAGGCGCACGAAACGCGGGCGGGCGAAGACCGGCAGGTGGCTGGTGACGTGGCGGGCAAAGGCATCGAGGTCGAAACCTTCGCCGACGATCAGCGACACCATGCCGGCCTTGCCGTCGTAGTGCGGCACCGGAACGCCATAGACGATGGCTTCGTCCACGCCTTCGGCACGGGCGCAGCATTCGGCGACTTCGGAGGTCGAGACGTTTTCGCCCTTGAAGCGGAAGGTATCGCCGATGCGGTCGACAAAGAAGATATAGCCGTCGCGGTCCATCTTCATCAGGTCGCCGGAGCGGAACCAGGCGTCGCCCTTTTTGAAAACGTCGTGCAGCACCTTCTTCTCGCTGGCGGCCTTGTCGGCATAGCCGGTGTAGAAGTGGCGGGCGTCGGTGCCGATGGCGCCGATGGCTTCGCCGACCTCACCGGGTTTGCACTCGATGCACAGGCCGCGCGCATCGCGCTCAGGCGTCTCGGCTTCGATGTCGAACTTGACCAGCCGGATGTTGAAGGCATTGCGCAGGTAGGACGGGGCGCGGCCGATAGCACCGGCCTGACCGTCGAAGTTGAACAGCGAGACATTGCCTTCGGTCGAGCCGTAGAATTCGATGATGACCGGTACGCGGAAGCGGGCCTTGAACTCTTCCCAGACTTCGGGACGCATGCCGTTGCCGAAGGCGACCTTGAGTTTGTGCTTCGTTTCGTCGTCCGGATTGGCGGCGGGTGGCGCATTGACCAGATAGCGGCACAGTTCACCGATATAGACGATATGGGTGCAATCGAGGCTGCGCACATCGTGCCAGAAGGCGGTCGTTGAGAACTTGCGCTTGATGACCATCGAGCCGCCATTGAGCAGGGCCGCGCCGACACCGCACAGGCCGCCGGTCGAATGATAAAGCGGCAGGGCGTTATAGAGGCGGTCCTCGTGGCTCATGTGCGACACGCCGCGGAAGGCCTTCATATAAAGCTGGGCGCGGGCGTGGGTGATCTTGGCGGCCTTGGGCAGGCCGGTGGTGCCCGACGTATAGATGTAGAGGGCGGGTTCGTGGGCGGTCATGCCCTGACGCAGGCGGCGGTCGGGCCGCACGGCGCTGGCCCCTTTTAGCGCCTTGCTCAGGTCGTGGTGATGGCTGGTTTCCTGTTCCGCCATGAGGTCGAGCACCCAGACGTCCTGCTTGCGGACCAGAGTCGCCTCGATCTCATCGAAGGCGGGCAGGGTGGCCGGATCGACAAGGGTCAGGCTGGCGGTCGAGATGTTGATGCAGTGGGCCAGCCCCTGACCGCTCAGGGCGTTGTTAATCAGCGCGCCGATCACGCCGATCTTGCTGAGGCCGTACCAGATGGGGATGTATTCCAGCCGGTTCGGCAGGAACAGGGCGACCGTGTCGCCGCGTTTCAGGCCCCGCGACAAGGCCCAGTTGGCGACGCGGTTGGCATAGGCTTCCATCTCGGCATAGGTGAAGGTCCGGTCTTCGAACAGGAGGGCGATGCGCGCACTGTGACGGTCGACCGCCGCTTCGAGATCGTCGCAGACCAGTGTCGGGGATTTGGCGTCCACCTCGCGGATGTGCTGCAACAGGCGCAGCAACCGCTTGAGAAAAATGAACTCGCGCTTGACCCTGCCGATCAGGTTCATGGACGTCTCCGCTGGCCTGTAAACATTGAAACCTATGCTGGTTTCTTGGATTTCAGCATATCGCGGAAAATGGCTTTGGCCAGCGTAAAATTGACGTGAACGGAAAGTATTTTCCCTTACCGCTAGGGAAGGCGGGTGGCCGGAAACGGTTGCATAATGCCGCTTCCGGCTCGCATGTTAGCGCTTGAGCGCCATGACGGTCAGGGTGGCGGCCTTATTGTCGAGCAGGCGGATTTCGTAATCGCCCGGTTGCAGGTCGAATTCGACGATCTTGCGGATGCCCGAGCAGTCCGGGCCATGGCCGTGTTTGACGGATTTGAGGGCCTGACCGTTCGACACCACGTCGATCCACACGCCGTCACCGGCGGCAATGCCATAGGTGCCGGCGGCGGCGATCTTCAGGCTGAGGACGCCGCTATAGGTGGGCGTTGCGGGCGGGGTGGCGCGGGCGCGCTTATAGGTGACGCGGGTGGAATCGAGCAGGGTCACCTTAACGGGCTTGCCCACCGTCAGGGTCGGTGCGCCCTGCGCATCGGCAGTCGCCGTGACGGAGGCCGCGTGCATCCAGTGCATGAAGGGGCCGGTCAGGACCGGCTCGGCCGGACAGGCGGGTTTGGACGCGGCTTCCTGAGCCAGTGCGGGAGCGGCGGTCAGGACAAGAGCGGCGGCGGCGATGAGGGCGCGCATGGGATACCTTTGGAAAGCCATAATTGCCTCCGAGCTTAACCTCTAAAGTGTGGCGGGGAAAAGACATGAGGGGGATGATTTTTGCGCTGATGGTCATGCTGGGTGTGCCCGGAATGGCGCAGGCGGCGTCGGTCATGACCGGGGTTCAGCCCTGGCGCAACGGTGTGGTGCCCTATCGTATCGAAGCAGATTTGCTGAAACAGGCCGGAGCGGCGGGCGAGGATTGTTCCGGCTGGAAGACCTGGCGCAATGGTCCGGCGCGCCATGCCTGCCGGGCGATGGACGACTGGACGCAGCATAGCGGTATGCGTTTCGTGGCCGGAGGCAGCCGTGTTGACGCGGTGGCTATCCGTACTGGCGCGGCGACCACCGGGACACTCGGGCGTTTGCCGATGGGCAATCGTGTAACGATCGAGCCCGGTGTGCCCTATGGCAGCGTGCTGCATGAATTCGGTCATGTGCTGGGGCTGATGCATGAGCATCAGCGTCCCGACCGTGATGTCTATCTGAGGATCGAGCCGTTTCTGGCTGATCTTCTGAAGCGCTGTACAGTAATCAGCGAGGTGTGCCGGGACGTGCGCCTGTCGTTTCCGACGGTCAGTGTAAAGGCGTCGACGGCCTATGATCCGTGTTCCCTGATGCACTATCTGGCCAATCAGGGGCCGCGTCACCGCGAAGACAAGCGCTGGAGCCGTATCTTCACCCTCACCGACAAGGGTAAGGCGGCGCTCGACACATGCGTGGGGCAGTTCGCCAGACTGCCGGAGCGCTGCCGCAAGGTCGGGCAGAAGTGCGCCATTTCTCGTCTCGATGCCGAGTTGGTGGCTCGGTTTAATAGCGCATTCCGAAAAGTGTGAAGCGGTTTTTGGAACCAAATGCGCGACAAGGGAAAACGTTAGATCCTGTTTAGAGCACGTTTCGTTCAAATTGAACCGTAAACGTGCTCTAAACTTTTGTTTTGCCGCATTTTTTAACGCTCAACCGGTGCCCACTTGAGCGAAAAATGCTCTAGCTTAAACGGGATCTAACGGCGCGCGGCCGTCTGCTCCGCCGCGATCATCAGCCCAAGGGCGGCCAGCGAACCGATAAGCACCGCAGGCCCCAGCGCGGCCCAGCCCCACTGACCCGCAATGGCGGCCAGCAGCGGTGGTCCGATCAGCGATCCGCCCGCGCCGAACTGCGTCAGCACGCCATTGGCCGCGGCGACGTTCAGGCCGGGGCACATGTGCGGCAGGCGCGCGAAGACAAGGCTCGA
The DNA here is from genome assembly GCA_047605065.1 of Asticcacaulis sp. Classification (GTDB taxonomy): domain Bacteria; phylum Pseudomonadota; class Alphaproteobacteria; order Caulobacterales; family Caulobacteraceae; genus Asticcacaulis. The sequence goes on along the minus strand of JASGGL010000021.1, from coordinate 2,499 downwards.
GCCGATGCCGGAGACGGCGTTCAGGGTGATAATCAGCACGGCCAGCCAAAGCGTATGCCCGCCGAGGAAGATGAGGCAGCTTAAACCCGCCGGGATCAGCAGGCCGCAGAACAGGGCGATCCAGCGCATCCGGTCACCCTTGCACAGGGCCTGACTGGCGGCCCATGCCCCGATAAGGGTCGCGGCCGAGGCCAGTCCGGTCACGGTGGCGGCCAGAGACGCTGGCTGCCCCTGCTCGGTGAGGAACAGCGGGAACATGGCGATGAGGCCGACAAACAGGGTGGTGTAGAAGCCGAAGCCTGCACACATCAGCCACACCGGCAGGGGCGGCATGACAATAAGGGCGTCCGTTCGGGCCTCGGTGCGCGCTTCGGCGGGGACGCGCCAGACCAGAAACAGCGCCGCACCGGCCAGCAGGGCCCATACGCTCAAGGCAAAACGCCAGCCGGTGAACAGCAGAAGCAGGCCGCTTAATCCCATGCCGATGGCGAAGCCTGCCGGGACAAAGGTGCTCCACAGGGTGAGCGCCGTTCCCTGATCCTGCGGGCGGGCTAGCGTGGCGATAAGGGACGGCGCGGCGATCACCACCAGCAGATAGCCGCCGCTTTCGATCAGGCGGGCGGCAAACAGCGTCCATACGCCGGGGAGCCACGCGCCGGCCAGCCCGCCGAGGGTCAGCAGGCTCATGCCGTACAGAAGCGCCTGACGGCTACCCAGTCGCGCGATCAGCAGGCCCGCGACGATGCCGAGGCTGGCCCCGCCGGTTTCGATCAGCGAGACGAGCCAGCCCGCGCTGACGCGCGACAAATGGAGGTCCTGCGCGATGACCGGCGCCAACGAGGCAAACTTGCCAAGGGCCGCGGCGGCCAGAACGCCGGTAAACCACAAAAGAAGGATGGGACGCCAATGCGAGTCGATGCGGATCATGGGCCGTCGATACGGGGGCGCGCCGGTTCGATCAACGCATATTTTATGCGGCCTAAAGCGTCGTGACCAGACGCGCGGCGCGGCCATCGGAAAGCATGACGCGCTCCCAGATCAGGCGGCCTTTGACGATGGGGATGACCGGGTGATGATTGGGGCCTGTTTCCACCTCAATGCGCCCCACGCGGCCGTCGCGCCAGCCGATCTTATCCAGCGAGGCTTCGGCGGCGAGGATTTCAGGCGAAGCGAAGCGGATCAGCGGCTTGCCCAGAAAGGCCCCCGGTTCGGCCTGCCACAGGCCTTCGCGCGGCGCTGACACCGCCAGAAGGTCGTGGGTCCGGTCGTCGATCAGGTGCAGGCTCAGGTGCGAGCTTTCGACCAGCCGTTTGAGGATGGCGTCCTGCGCGGAATCGGCCAGCAGTCGCTGCGCCTTATGCCACTGATCGTCGGGCAGGGGCAGGGCCCCGCTTTCCCAGCGCGACACGGTGGTCTGCGTCACGCCCATAAGCTCAGCCAGATGGCTTTGCTTAAGGCCTTTCAGCAGCCGCAGACGGCGAAGGGGCGAATGAGGTTGGGGCATGGGGGAAGTGTGGCAGGAGAGGGGGGAAAGTCAACACGCACGTCAGGCGGCGTGCGTCAGCGCCGTGCCTCCCATCCACAGGGCCCCCATCCATAGGGCCATCGCCACCATCATCACGTTCTCGGTCAGGGAGACGAAGCCCAGCGGCACATGGCTGTCGCCACCGACGCAGGCGCATTTCAGTTCGCGCTTGTCGATATAGACGGCCTTGAACACCGATACCGCTCCGATGGTCCCGATGACCAGCGCGACCGGTACCGACAACCAGGTCAGGAGACCGGCGGCCATCAGCACGCCTGCGCCGCCTTCGGCGAAGGGATAGACATAGCCATAGGGCACCCAGCGTTTGGCCAGCAGGTCGTAATTGAGAAACATGGTCGAGAATTTTTCGACGTTCTGAAGTTTCAGCATCGACAGGGCGACCATGCTGAAGGCAATGAACCATTCCCCGGCGCTGGTGGTGAAGGGTGTGCCGAACGCCGCATAGGAGACGGCCAGAGCCAGCAGGGCCATCATGGCGAAGACGGCGATGACCGGCGTGTAGGTCGGCTTTTTCGGATCGGGGACGCTTTGGCCAAAATGGCGGCGCAGGTCGTCGTACCCACCGATGCGTTCGCCGGCGATGAAGACCTGCGGCGTGGTTTTAACATCGTGTTGCGCTTTGAACGCGTCGGTCTCTTCGCGCGTCTTCAGCCAGTGGTCTTCGACCGCAAAGCCTTTGGATTTCAGCAGGTGCAGGGCTTTCAAACCGTAAGGGCAGGTGTGGGTCGGCATGACCATGCGGTAAAGCGTGGCGGTTTTCGGCGGGTTGGTCATGGTGCAATCCTTTCGATTGCCGATTTTTGGAGCGCATTTTCGAACGGCGAAACGGCTTCCTCTTCGCCTGAAAATGCTGATATAGCCTCCGTACCATGGTACGGAGTCAACCCTGTGGATACGATGACAATCGGGATGCTGGCGCGCAAGGGTGACGTGGGTGTCGAGACGGTGCGCTA
>JASGGL010000020.1:0-23813 GCA_047605065.1 Asticcacaulis sp. | reverse complement strand
CTGTCGATCTTGTTGCCGACAAACCCGGCCAGCCGCATCAGCAGCCAGCCAACCGGGCCATTATAGTGGTTCAGCACCAGAAGCACCTTAGATATGCGCGGCAGGACATCGCGTCTCAGCAAGGCCTCGAACAAGGCTTCCTTGGTGGGGAAATAGAGATAGATCGTCCCCTTTGAGGCCCCCGCCGCCTTCGCTATGTCCTCCATACGCGTGTCGGCATAGCCGTTGGCACTGAACAGGGCATAGGCGGCCTCAAGCAAGGCGTCCCGGCGGACATCGGGCGACAGGCGCAGACGTTTTTTCGGAAGGATCGCGGACATATCATTTACTGACTGACTGGTCAGTACCGAATATCATATCTCCGATTACCCCGCAAGCCACCGCCTCAATGGCGGCTTGAGCGGCCTAAAGCGGAAGGATTCCATTAGAAATCATTCCGCTCTAAGACCCCACCCGCCATGTAACGTCAACCTTACATTTTTTCACGATGTCAGGTTGACATTACATTTTTGCGATGTAAGCTTGACCTTACATCCGGCCAGATGCCCATCCCACTCCCTGCACAGGAGACGCCCGCATGAACATCGATACGAAATCCCCCGGAGCGGCCTACACGGTACAGATGATTGTCTGGATGGCGCTCTATGTCGCCTTCCTGACCGGCGCCATCACCTTCATCAAGACCAGCCACCCCACCGGCCCCCTGCTCTACGCCCTGGCCGTGCTGCCCGCCCTGCCCATTGGCGGCACCATCGTCACCTTCCTGCGCTATATCGAGCGCTCGGACGAATTCATCCGCGCCATCATGGTCAAACGCTTCCTGATCGCCACCGGCATCACCCTCTTCCTCAGCACCGCCATCGGCTTTCTCGAAAATTTCACCGAGACGCAGCTGATCGAGCGTTATCTGGCCTACCCCATGTTCTGGGCCGCCTTCGGTCTGGTGTCGCCCTTCATCCGGGGCAGCAAATGAAGAACACCCTGAAAGACCTGCGGTCCGAAGCCGGTCTCACTCAGGCCGATCTGGCGGCACGGCTCAACGTCTCGCGTCAGGCCGTCATCGCCATCGAATCCGATAAGCACGATCCGTCTCTGGACCTCGCCTTCCGTATTGCCGCCATCTTCGAGCGGCCCGTGGAAGCGATCTTCGAAAACCCTCATCGCCTGACATCCGGCGACTAAACTTTTCTTCTCAAAGGAATATCCCATGTCAAAGCGCTTTGTTGCAAAGCCTTCGCGCTACCACTTTGCCATATGGGTGGCCATCGCGGTCGCCGTATTCGTTGCCTGCACCTCCGGCGCAAAATCGGCCACGCCCTTCCCCAATGCCGAACAGGCGCGCTTCTCCGTCGAAGTTGTGGGGCAGGACGCTGGGAAAGCCCCTGACCTCATCCTGATCCCCGGTCTCAATTCCTCGCGTGAGGTATGGGATGCCACCGCCGAACAGCTCAAGAGCCGTTACCGCCTGCACATCCTCAACCTGTCGGGCTTTGCCGGAGAGCCTGCGGCCGCCAACCGTACCGGCCCGGTGATCGACCCGGTGGTCGAAGCGCTCGATGCCTATATCCGGCAGAACAGGCTGAAAGACCCGATCATCATCGGCCATTCGCTCGGCGGCCTGACCGGCCTGCGGCTGGCCACCCGCCATCCGTCAAGCCTGTCGAAGCTCATCATCGTCGATGCCCTGCCGTTCATCGGCGTCCTGTTCGACCCTGCCGCCGATGCGCAGACGATTGTTCCGCGCGCCAACCAGATGCGCGACGCCATGCTGGCCGGGGATGACGCCGCCCATGCCGCCCGCGTCAGCGAAAGCCTCAAAGCCCTGCCCGAACCCAAAACCGAGGCCGAGCGCAATACGCAACGCATCACCCGCTGGATGCTGACCAGCGACCGCTACGTCTCGGCGCAGGCCTTCTATGACGACATGCTGATGGATCTGCGCCCCGACCTCGCAAAGATCACGGTCCCGGTGGTGGTATTCGTTCCTCACCACGCCACCATGCCCTATACGGCTGAGCAGACGACGGCCTTCTATGGCTATCAGTACAGCGGGACGAAGCAACTCAGACTGCTCCCTATTGCCGACAGCCGCCACTTCATCATGTACGATCAGCCTCAGGTCTTTGCGGCAGCCCTCGATGCCGCGCTGCAATAAGAATACACGCGCAACCAATTGTAGTTGAATATTTTTTGACAGCGGATCGGCCCTCTTGCGGACCGGTCCGTTTTCAGTTAGCGTCGATGAGTACAATCCATAGCATATGGATTGTGGCGCGCCTGACATATTGGTGCGCAAGGACTTTTTACCTTCGGGGGAGGGAATTTCAGATGAAACGCCAATTTTTCCCGGCAGCCGCGGCTGCCGCTCTGATGCTGTGCGCTCTTGCGCCCACCGTGACACAGGCACAGGCGCTCAAGACCTTCGTCGCCATCGAAAAGCCCGCCGAGGGCGCGCCACTTCTCATCGTCACCCCCGAAGTCAGCCTGAGCCTTCTGACCGCCGGCGGCATTCAGGAGCCGCGCTCGGACTGGTCCAAGGCAGCGCAAGGGCATTTGTCGACGGCCATGACCACGGCGCTCAAGGGCAAAAAATACGCCGTCAGCGAAGTCGCACTCGACACCTATGACGATCCGCGCGCGCTTCAGATGCTCAAGCTCAACGATGAGGTCGTTTCGGCCATCGTCATGCAGAGCATGCCCGCCCTGCGCCTGCCGACCAAGACCACCTTCGACTGGACGCTGGGTGACGGCGTGCAGGTCCTCGTGCCCGCCAGCATGAGCGCCAACGCGCCGCATTACGCCCTCTTCCTCCACTGCAAGGGCAGCTATCAAAGCTCGGCCAAGGCCGCGCTCAATGTCGGCATGGCGCTTCTGGGCGGCCCGATGCAGTTTGGCGGTCAGGGCCTTCAGGCCACTCTGGTCGATCTGCGTACCGGTCAGGTCGTCTGGTATCAGTTCAGCATGGTCGCCTCCGGCACCGATATCCGCGAGGCCGAAGGCGCCACGGCCGCGGTCGAAAAGCTGTTCAAGGACCTGCCGCTCTGATGCGCCGCCTTGTTACACCGGCCCTGATCAGCACGGCCTTACTCGGTGCGGGCCTGCCTGCCGTTGCGGCGGAAAAGGCATGGCTGACCGAGCGCGCGCCGGGTCAGACGCCCACCACCGGAACGCTGGAATTTTCCATCTGGGAAGAAACCAAAAAGGCCGAGCGCGACGCGCGCACCTCAGGCGAGCGCAATCACGATCCGGAACTCAACGCCTATGTGCGCAGCGTACTGGATAAGGTTGGCGGCGACTATAAGGGCGATCTGCGCCTCTATGTCATGGACCGCCCCTTCTTCAACGCCTCCATGGCCCCCAATGGCTATACCGAGGTGTGGACGGGCCTGCTGCTGCGCGCCCAGACCGAAGACGAACTGGCCTTCGTCATGGGGCATGAATTCGCCCACTATCGCCTCAACCACTCGGTCAAGGCGTTCGAAAACGTCAAGTCGAACCAGAACGCCGCCACCGCCGCCACGGTGGTCATCGCCGTGCTGGGTGCCGGTGCGGCGGCCAATGCCGGTACCTATTCGGCGGCACGCGACATTTCCAACCTGACGCGCGGCCTGATCGACGCCGTCTATTTGGGGTCGATTGCCGCCTATTTCGCCTATTCGCGCGACAACGAAACCGAAGCCGACAATCGCGGCAACGTCTTCGCCCATCAGGCCGGCTATGATGCTCACGCTGCGGCGCGCGTCTGGACCTATATTATCGACGAAAATGCCGCTTCGGATTACGAGCGCACGCGCAATCGCGGCGGACGCATCAATGTCTTTGGTTCGCACCCGCTGGAAAAGGAGCGCGTCGCCGCCCTCGATGCTCAGGCCGACGCCTTTAAGGACGCGCCCGATACGGTCGAGGCCGAAAAGCAGAAGCGTGCCGCCTACCGCGCACACATCCGCCCGCACCTCGGCAAATGGCTGAAGGACGACCTGCGCCGTCAGGATTACGGGCAGACTCTTTTCCTGATCGGCCGCCTGAAACAGGACGGGCTCGATCAGGGCGTCCTCAGCTTCTATGCGGGCGAGGCCTATCGCCTGCGCGCCAAGGACAATGTCGGCTCTCAGGACCTGCTGGCCGCCGCCAATGCCTATACGGAAGCGGCCACCTTCGCCGATGCGCCTGCCCAGACCCGGCGGCAACTGGGTGAAACCTATCGCCGCATGGGCCGCACTCAGGACGCCATCATGGCTTATGAAGCCTATCTGACCGCAAATCCGCAGGCCGACGATGCCTGGATGGTCGAAGACCTGCTTAAGGGCCTGAAGGCCGCACCCGCCACACCGGCGACGGAACCTGTCAAAGACGGGCCGGTTAAAGCCGACTCTGCCGAAACCGAATCTGGCAAAAATGAATCCAACGGGGGATGATCATGCGTAAATCGACATTTCTGAAAACCTTCGCCGTCACCGCGCTTTCGGCGGTCCTGCTTAGCGCCTGCGGTGGCGCAACGCTGGCCCCTAAGGGCGCGCTGGCGGTCGGAACGGGCTACAGCGTCAATCTGAGCCGCGACTGGTCCGATATTTCGACCTTCTATTATAACCGCGCCAAGAAGGTGAAAATCCTGTCCATCGACGGGCCGGGGCTGAACCGCCTGTTCGTCTCAGAGGGGCTGACCGCCGCCGACCCGCTGATGGTGCATCCGCAGAAGGGCGACAACAAGAACGCCCCCGCCCCGCGCGGCAAGGCCAACATGTCCTATTCGGAGCAGATCGAATTCGTCTCCACGTCTTTGTCCGCGCTCGACTATCAGAAGATCGAGACCTCGACGCCGCGCCCGGTCGATCTCAACGGCACGCGTGCCGTGCGCTTCGACATCACCGCCAAGACTCCCGAAGGTCTGAACATCAAGGGACTGGCGCAGGCGGCATCGAAGGGCGGCCACGGCTATTACATCATCTATCTGGCCCCCGAAGAACACTATTACGGGCTGAGCCTGAATGACGCTACCGCCACCATGGACAGCGCCAAGCTGCCCTAGATCATTATGTTTCTATCAGAAAACATAATGATCCAGGTTTTTTAGCCCTCGCCGGGCGGTGGCTCCGCCACCTTGGCCGCCGCCTCAATGGCGGCTTGAACGGAATGATTCCTGGAAATCATTCCGCTCTAAATCTTCTAAGCCCTCCTTCGGCTATTTCGTCAGCACCGGCAGGCGTATCGAAACAGAGCTTTGCACCGTGACGCGCTGCGTCACCGGAGCAGAGGTATTGCCTGACTCATCCATGACCGTCAGGACCACCGACTGAACCCCGGTGGCGGCGAAGGTGTGTTTCAGGATCGGCTGGTCGGAGGCGAAGGTTTCTCCGCCGATTTGCCACCTGTATTCCCGCAGTCTTCCCCCCACATCCGAAGACGCCTGCGCCGAAAATTCGACCGGCGTCCCCACCTGAGCCATGATCGGCCCCTGAATGACCGCCACCGGCGCCGTCTGATCCGCGACGACAAACACCGCCGTAGCGGCGGCCGATCTTGCGCCGCTGTCGTCGTCGACGCTCAGGCTGACCGTATAGCGCCCCATCGGTAAGGCCGGCTGGACCCGTATTGGATCGGCGCTCACCTGCGGGGTACCGCCATTGATCTGCCAGCGATAGGCCACGATACGCCCACCCGCCGAAGACGAATTGCGCCCATCCAGACTTATGGCCTGACCGAAGGCCACCAGCGAGGGCACCTGCACCACAGCCACCGGAGGATTGATGATGTTCAGCGTGCCTTCGACCGGTGCGGACGTGTTGCCGGCCTCGTCCATAACGATAAGACGCACGGTCTGATTTCCCCCCGCCGTAAAGCTGTGCCGCAATTGCGGCTGATCGGTCGCAATGGGGGCCGCGGTGCCGATCGTCCATTGATAGCGCACGATACGGCCTTCATCGGTAGAACGACGCGCATCCAGCGTGACGGCCTCACCCACACGACCGCTTGCGGGCAGGTCCAGCACGGCCACGGGTGACGTCTGATCGCGGGCAATGACCCGCGCGGTGACCGGCGCTGACAACTGCCACTGGTTATCGATGGCGATCAGGCTGAATTCCACCGCGCCCGGCGCGGGGATGCGCACATCGATCGAGGGGCCTTCGGTGAACACCTCGGCACCACCGCCGACGCGCCAGAGATAGCCGATGATCTGACCGTCCGGGTCACTTGAACGATTGGCCATGATGGTGAAGCGCGTCTTGACGCCCATGCCGGACGGCGCATCGATCACCGCCACCGGCGGGGCCGCCTGTGCAGCCCCCGCGATCAGCCATACCGCCGCCGCTACGCCACTGTTTATCGCATACCTGTGCATGAATGCCTCCGTCGTTTCTGCGACAGAATGTCCCGCATTCCCGCCTAAGGCCCAATATGCGCGCCCTCGCCTTCCTTAGAATACAACAGAATACAACCATATACGACACACGGCCTGCGGCGAATGACCACATAAAAGCAAGGGACAATAAGCGCTATAGACAGACACCCGCCGAAGGAGCAGTCCCATGCCCGCCCAAACCTCAGCCCTCAGCCCTGCCGCCACCGAAGACCGGAAATCCTGGCAGGACCACGACATCATGCGCTTCATGGGCCGCGAAGCCCCGCGCTACACCTCCTACCCGTCGGCGCACCACTTCGGCGCGGTCGAGGCGGACACCTACCGCGGCTGGCTGTCGTCCCTTAATCCTGAGCAACCCATCGCGCTCTATCTGCACATCCCCTTCTGCGAGCAGATGTGCCACTTCTGCGGCTGCAATACCCGCGCAACGCTGAAATACGCCCCCGTCGAGGCCTATGTCGGGGCTCTGGTGGCCGAGATCGAAACCGTCGGCGCGCATCTGGGGTTCCGCCCGAAGGTCCATAGCGTGCATTTCGGCGGCGGTTCGCCCTCCATGCTTATACCCGCCGATATGGGCCGCATCTTCGACGCCCTGCATAAGCGCTTCGACCTTTTACCCGACGCCGAAATCGCCATAGAGCTGGACCCGCGCCGGATCACCCTGCACAAGGTCCATGCCTATCGCGCGCTGGGCTTCAACCGCGTCTCTCTGGGGGTACAGGACACCGACCCCGATGTGCAGCAGGCCATCAACCGCGTCCAGCCGGTCGAACATATCCGCTCGGTCATGGCCCTGCTTCGTCAGAACGGCCTGAACCACATCGGCATCGATCTGGTCTATGGCCTGCCGGGGCAGACCCTGCAAAGCCTGCAAACCACGCTCCGGCATGTACTGGATCTCGATCCCGATCGCATCTCGGCCTTTTCCTACGCTCACGTACCGTGGGTCAAAAAACACCAGACCCTGATCGATACCGACACCCTGCCCGGCATGGAAGACAAGGTGGCGATGTTCCTCAGCCTGTCGTCCTGGCTGACGGCCCATGGCTATGAGGCCATCGGTATCGACCACTTCGCCAAGCCCGACGACGCCCTGTGGCAGGCGTTTCAGGACCGGACCATGCGCCGCAACTTCATGGGCTATTCCACCCTGCCCAACGACTATCTGCTCGGGCTGGGGGCGTCATCCATCGGCGAGCTGGAGGCGGGCATCATCCAGAATATCCCGCAATCGACCACCTATCAGAACCATATCTCTGAAACCGGCTGGGCGACAGTGCGCGGCTGGACCTATCAGGCCGATGACAAGCTGCGCAAGGCGGTGATCAGCGACCTGATGTGCTATTTCGAAGCCGATATCCCCACCCTTCTTGCCCGTCATGGCTATGCCGAGGATTATCTGGATAGCGATATCGCCGGACTGAGCGACTTTATCGACGCCGGTCTGGTGACGGTCGATGACCGCCACGTGCGCTTTCATTCACCACTGAAGATGCTGGTCCGCAATGTGGCCTGCGCCTTCGATACCTATGCCCGGCAATCCGACGCGCAGAACCGCTATTCCAGAGTCGCCTGAGGTTTACGGAAGACGGCGCGCGGATCGAAGCCGACCACCAGCGCCGTCCCCCACAGAACCAGCGCCCCACCAATGAGCGTGGCCCAGCCGACCGTTTCGTGCAGGAACAGAAATCCCCACAGTGTACCGAAAACCGGGATCAGAAAGGTCACGGTCAGGGCCGGAGCCGCGCCTATGTCATCGATCAGGCGGAAATAGAGGATATAGGCCACGCCGCTCGATACCACCCCCAGCGCGATGATGCTGAGGGCCACCCATGGCGTCAGAAGGACAAGCTGATCGGCCTGCGGCACGAAAAAGGGCATGGCAGGCGCAATCAACAGAACAGAGGCCCACATGCTGCCATGCGCGTTGGACAAGGGGTCGGGCGTGCGCGGCGCATGGCGCGCCCAGACCGAGGCGATGGCATAACACAGAGCCGCTGTGATGGCCGCCGCAATGGCCAGCAGGCTTTCCGGGCTGAGATGAGCCGCATCAAGCCCGACCAGTACGGCCACACCGATCACCCCCAGCGCCAGACCGCCGATAACCTGCAGGGAGGGCAGACGCCGCGACACGATAGCCGACAGGATGACACCGAACAGAGGGGCCTGCGCGTTGAGGATCGACAGCATGGACGCCGACAGTGTCTTGGCGGCGAAGGCGAACAACAGGAAGGGAATGGCCGAATTGAACAGGCCGATGATCAGATAATATTTATAGAAGCCTTTGATCTGCAAAGCCTTGCGCGTCGCCACCGCCAGACCGGTCAAAAACAGCGCCGCCAGCAGGACGCGCATCCCGATCAGCCACACCGGCCCCAGTGCCGGAACGCTGAGGCGCATGAACAGGAAGGAGCCACCCCACACGGCGGCGAGCGACAACAGGCGGAAAAGACTGGCGGCAGACATGTAAACCCTTACGTATTTCTCGCCTCCTACACCAAAAGACGGTAGCGAGACATCCCGTTTCCTGCGCCGCAAACCGATCTGTGTCCAGCGGCGGACATGCCATTCACCGCATCTATCCTGCCAGCCGACGTCAGCAGAATGGAAAAATTTATTTATCCAAAAATCAAATACTATCTATTTTTATTATACAGCGCGCCCCGCCATAGTCGCTCCATCAGAGACGTAACGGAGAGACGATGATGAGCGACGCCAAATGTCCGGTCATGCACGGCACGAACATGACCACCACCGCCGGCGCCCCCATAGCCGACAATCAGAACAGCCTGACCGCCGGGCCGCGTGGACCGGTTCTGATGCAGGACTGGCAACTGATTGAAAAGCTGGCGCATCAGAACCGCGAGCGTATCCCTGAGCGCGTCGTCCACGCCAAGGGCTGGGGCGCGTTCGGCACCTTCACCGTTACCCACGACATTTCAAAATATACCCGCGCCAGAGTGTTTGAACGCGGCATGACGACGCCTATGCTGGCGCGGTTTTCGACCGTCGCCGGTGAACTGGGAGCCGCCGACGCCGAGCGCGACGTGCGCGGTTTCGCGCTGAAGTTCTACACAAGTGAGGGCAACTGGGATCTGGTCGGTAACAATACGCCGGTCTTCTTCATCCGTGACCCGCTCAAGTTTCCGGACTTCATCCATACTCAGAAGCGCCACCCGCGCACCCATCTGCGCTCATCGACCGCCGCCTGGGATTTCTGGTCGCTCAGCCCCGAAGCCCTGCATCAGGTGACCATCCTGATGTCGGATCGCGGCATCCCCACCGACCCGATGCACATGGATGGCTTCGGTTCGCATACCTACAGCTTTATCAATGCCGACAATGAGCGTTTCTGGGTCAAGTTCCATTTCAAAACCCGTCAGGGCCACGCCCATTACACCAATGCCGAGGCTGCGGGCGTTATCGGACAATCGCGCGAAACCTATCAGGAGGCCCTGTTCGGCGGTATCGAACGCGGCGACTATCCGAAATGGGACGTGAAGGTGCAGATCATGCCGGAGCTGGAGGCCGACACGACGCCTTACAATCCGTTCGATCTCACCAAGGTCTGGCCGCACGCGGACTATCCGCTGATCGATGTCGGTGTGATCGAACTGAACCGTAATGCCTCGAACTACTTCGCCGAGATCGAACAGGCGGCATTCTCGCCGTCGAACATCGTGCCCGGCATCGGCTTCTCGCCCGACAAGGTGCTTCAGGCGCGTATCTTCTCCTATGCCGATGCACACCGTTACCGTCTGGGGACCCACTACGAAGCCCTGCCCGTCAACGCGCCGAAATGCCCGGTGAACCACTATCACCACGATGGTTCGATGCGCTTCTTCGACAACCTTCAGTCGAACCCCGACGCCTATTACGAACCGAACAGCTTCGGCGGCCCCCAACAGGCTCCGCAATACCGCGAACCGCCGCTGCGTATTTCGGGCGATGCCGACCGCTTTGACCATCGTGACGGCAATGACGACTACAGCCAGCCGCGCGCCCTGTTCAACCTGTTCGATGACGCGCAGAAATCGCGGCTGTTCGCCAATATCGCCGCCTCGATGGCGGGCGTTCCCGACTTTATCGTCGAGCGCGCGCTGGGGCATTTCGAGCGCATACACCCGGACTATGCTGACGGTATTCGCGCTGCGCTAAAAGCCGACTGACCCACTTCCCCGATGCGGCACACCCGCCGCCCGGATACCTGCCCCGTGCCCCAAAGGTGCGGGGCTTTTTTTCAGAGCGCATCCTTGTAACGACGACTGCCGCCAAGGCTGCGACCATCCGCCAGACGAATAGTAACATCACCGGACGGGACCGGCTCTATGGCGCGGATATGGCGGCGATTGACCAGCCGCGAGCGGTGTACACGTACAAAGCCGTCTTCGGCGAGACGCTCTTCCCACGTCGATAATACCCCGCGCGTCAGCCAGCTTTTTTCCGCGGTATACACCTCAACATAGTTGCCCGCCGCTTCGACCCACAACACCTCCTGAGGGTCTACGAAAACCGTGCGCCCGCCATCGCGGATTTCCAGTCTGCGGTGGGTGCGCGGCATCAGGTCCGGCGCACGACGGAAGCGGTCCTCCGCCCAGATAATCGCCAGCATGAGCAGATAGCCCAGCGCATCTTTACGGGCTTCATAGATAAAACGCAGCCAGAGGTCGCCCTGGCTGAAATCATAGTGGCTGCCGTCGATCCAGTAGGCCAGAGCCCGTAAGGCCACCATGCCGCTGACGTGCGATATCGTATAGGCCAGATAGCCGCCCAGTTGCACGGCGGCAAAGCGCAGGCGGCCCACGCGCTGCAACGGAAAGCGATGATAGATAAGCGCCCAGAGCCACAGTCCCGAAAGGGTCGCCACCGTGCTGCTGGTCTCCCAAACGACCGGCTCCCATAACTCGAAATGCCGCTCCCCCGGCGGATGTTCGATCAGAACCGACCCGATATTGATGACGCAACTCAGGCTCACCAAAAGGCCGACCGCCAGATAAATCCGGGCCAGCCGACTCAAGCCGCAAAACCAATCCCCGCTCGTCCCTGCCCTTTCACCGCTTGTCACAGGTCATTCCCCGTTCGTCCCAACCGATTGTCCACTCAAGGCTTTTGCATGGCGCCTGATAAGCCCGCCTGCCTAACAGTGGCACAGTTTTCGGGGAAACACCACATGACACAAAACCTTCCCAGCCGCCGGTACGATCTCGACTGGCTGCGCATCATCGCCTTCGGGCTGCTGATCTTTTATCATATCGGCATGTTCTACGTGACGTGGGACTGGCACGTCAAAAGCCCGCGCGCGTCCGGTTGGGCCGAACCGCTGATGCTGATCACCAATCCGTGGCGGCTGGACCTGCTGTTTCTGATTTCAGGCGTCGGCGCGGGCTTCATGCTGGACAGGATGCCCCTGCCCACCTTTGCGGGCCTGCGCTTTCATCGCCTGTTCTGGCCTCTGATTTTCGCCATGTTCGTTATCGTGCCGCCGCAGGCCTATTATGAACTGATCGATGCCGTTCGGTTGGGTCAAATCACCGCCTTCCCAGACAGCTACGGCGCTTTTTACATGAAGTATGTCAGCGCCTATAAGGGCTGGTGCGACGCCGAAGGCTGCCTCAGCGTGCCGACGTGGAACCATATGTGGTTCGTCGCCTATCTTCTGGTCTATTCGCTGGGACTGGCCCTGTTATGGCCGTTGCTGAAGCGATTGAGGGGCGCATGGCCCGTCTGGACCTTCATTATCGGGCCATGGCTGGTCATGTGGGCCTTGCGCGTCACCCTCTTCCCGATCTTCGGCGACACCCACGGCCTTACCGACGACTTCTATCTTCATGCGCTCTACGGGTTTTTGTTCGTGTTGGGAGCGTTGATCGCCAGATCGGAGCGACTTTTCGAAGCCGTACGCAAAGGGCGCTGGATATGGCTGTGCCTTGCGGCGCTGGCCTACGCTATCTTCATGCCCATGGCTTTATGGTCCGATGGCGATCTGAGCCCTGTAGCCCTGATGGGTTTGCGCGGCGCGCGCGAAGCGCAGGCATGGTTCGCCATCCTTGCCCTGCTCGGCTTCGCACGTCAGCACCTGTCGGATAAGGACGGGCCTCTACGACGGACGATGACCGAGGCGGTCTTTCCCTTCTATATTGTCCATCAGACGATCATCGTGGTCGCCGCCTATCATCTGGCGCAACTGAACCTGCCTATCGGGCTTGAGTTCAGCCTGCTGGTCACCCTTACGACCGGAGGGTGCGTCATAACCTATCTGATCGTTCGGGCCATACCACCGCTGCGCCCCTTATTCGGCCTGAGGCTCAGGCGGCGCGACGTTTGATCGTCAGCATCAGCACCAGAATGAGCCCCATGCCCATCAGGGCGGTGAACGCCATCAGGGGTTCGTTCTGGCGCAGCATATTGGCGGCGGCAATCCAGCCCAAAGCCCAGATCAGAGGCGTGGCGTAGACAAGGCTGTGCGTCAGGCGCGTCATGACCCCGCCGAACGCGATCAGGACCAGAAGGAAGCACAAAGACACCATCATTATGCGCGGGTCAGGCATGGCATTCATCTGCACCAGAGCCGAGGTCAGATTGACCACCATGGCGGCCGACACCCACCCCGTCACCAGCGCCAGAGGAGCGATCACAAAGCCCTGCTCGCTGCGGTCCGTCGCCATGTGCTTAAGCCGCACAAGCGCGTAAAGACCGGTGATCACCGATATAGCGATGAGGATGACACTAACGCCGTCGATACCGTTCAGCGGCACCCACAGCGACCAAAGGGCGTTCATGGCCCAGATGATCGCCATCGGACCGCCTGCGGTTTTCAAGACCCTGTTGTCCGGGTGGCGGATGGCCCACACCGCCGACACCAGCGCGTAGACATAGATCACGCCCCATATGGCGAAGGCCGGCCCCAGCGGCACCAGAGGATGAGAGGTTTCCGCCGATCGCTCGACCACGCTGCGGCCGATACCGAACCACTCAGGCGACTGAGAGGTGACGATCTGGGCCACCCCCAGCGCCAGCATCCACCACCCTGTCGAAGAGTGGCGATCGTGAGACAGCGGTTCGGATGTGGTCGTTGTCAAAGCCATGGGTCCGTCCTTTCGGTTCAGACCCGTCAGAGTGCGCCTCCGGTTCGGGAAATGAGATACAAATCCCTGCCCTGATTATAAAAGGCGTATCTATAAAAGACGTATCAGGCTTTTTTCACGAACTCGGTACGCAGCACCAGCCCGCGGACCTTCTCGTGATTGCACTCGATCTCGTCTTCGTCATAGGTCAGACGGATATTCTTGATCAGCGTACCGCGCTTCAGCGTCACCCCGCCCGATCCCTTGACCTTGAGGTCCTTGATCAGGGTCACATTGTCGCCGTCCGACAAACGCGCGCCATTGGCGTCTTTTACAATCAGCTCATCGTCCGCCATTTGGCTATCCCCGAAGACATGCAGAAATCATAATGGCGGCCTGCCTAACCGATAGCGGGCAATTCCACAATATATTTGCGGAAATTAATCGCGGCAGAAGCCCTCACCCGAAGAAATCAGCACGCAGTCCTTCTTATCCGCCAGATATTTGATACCCGTGCGGGGACCGGTGGTATGGCGGATCGTCTGCGCCTCTCCGTTACGCTCGATGCGCAAAGCGTCGCCCTCCACTGTGCCGGTAAATACGCCCGGCCCTACCTGTACGCCTGAAATACTGACCTCGTAATCGTGCTGACGCGCGACGACTTCCAGCGAGCTGCCTTCCGGGCCGGTCCAGCGGCCGACATAACCCGCCGCCACATCGGCCGCCCGCGACGCACTGACTGAGGCCGATGTCGAGGCACGGCTTTCGGCCTCGGTCGGCGGGTCTTCCTCGCGCGGGGAGCAGGCGATAAGGGCAAACATCGGAACGAGAAAAAGAACGGGTCTGATCATGTATCGTCCAATAGCTACGGCACGGTTATGTGCTAAGAATAAAATGGGGATGATAAAACACCGGGGCGCGCGCCGTGATACCTCTGTTACGCCTGTTTTATAAAGCTGCGATAATCGCCGGCCTAGGCCTTTCCCTGACCATCACCACGCCTGAAGCCTATGCTGTGGACGTGGTCAACGATATCACCCAGATCAATCCCATCACCGTCGAGCGGGTCGTGACGCCCACAAGCGCCGAAGAGGTCAGCGCGCTGATCCGGGCGCACAAAGGCCCGATCTCTATCGGGGGCGGCCGCTACAGTCAGGGCGGTCAGACGGCTTGCACGGGCTGCCTGTTCATCGATATGCGTGGCATGGACCGCGTCCTCGGGTTTGAGCCCGACAAAAAGCAAATCACCGTTCAGGCCGGCATAAGCTGGCGCGCCGTTCAGGAGGCCGTCGACCGCGAAAACCTATCGCTTCGGGTCATGCAGAGCTTCTCGAACTTCACCGTAGGTGGCTCTTTAAGCGTCAACGCCCATGGCCGCTATGTCGGCGAAGGCCCCATCGTCCAGTCGGTCGAGTCATTTCGCATTGTGCTGGCCGACGGGCGTCTGATGACCGCCAGCCGCAACGAGAACCGCGAACTGTTTTTCGGCGCGATCGGCGGCTATGGCGGGCTGGGGGTGATTACCGACGTGACGCTGAACCTAACCGACAATGTTCGGGTGGAACGCACCTCAAAGCGGATGAACACCAACGACTATAAGGCCTTTTTCGAAAGCCATATCAAACCCTCGACGGAGGCGGTGTTTCATAACGCCACCCTGTTTCCGCCGGAATACAAAAGCGTCAGCGCCCTGACCTTCAGCCGCACTGAAAAGCCACTGACCATTACCGATCGCCTCGCCCCGCGCAATCCGGCGGGCAGCGGTCGCCGGTTCCTGATCGACTGGGCCACCCACGGCCCCTTTGGCAAGCAGATCAAGGAATATGTCTACGAACCGCTGGTCAATGGGTCACGCCACGTCGCCTGGCGCAATTACGACGCCAGCTTCGATGTCGCCAGCATTGAACCCGCCTCACGCACCCGCAGCACCTATGTGCTTCAGGAGTATTTCGTACCCGAAGATCGGTTCGATGACTTCCTGCCCCGTCTGCGCGACATCCTGCGTCGCCATCACGTCAACGTCCTGAACGTCTCGATCCGCCATACGCACGCCGATCCGGACACCCTGCTGAACTGGGCGCGCAGCGACGTGTTTTCCTTCGTTCTCTATTACGAACAGGGTGTGACGCCTGCGGACCGCGACGTCACAGGGGTGTGGACGCGCGAACTGATCGACGCGGCCATACAGGAAGGGGGCAGCTACTACCTGCCCTACCAGATCCATGCCACTCCGGCGCAGTTCCACGCCGCCTACCCGCGCGCCGAGGCCTTTTTCGCCCTTAAGCGCCGTCTGGACCCGGAGTACAAGTTCAGGAATCGCCTGTGGGAAGCCTATTACACGCCCTGAATATGTGAGCGCGTCTTCATAAGCGGTTGAATTTTCGTGCCGAAATCGTCCATGCCCTTGACGAAATCATCGAAGGTCAGAAGGACGCCGCCTGTGCCTTCGACCTCGGCCATCTCATCCAGCATGGCGGCGATCTTCGCATAGGAACCGACCAGCGTGCCCATATTGATGTTCACCGCCGACACCGTGTCCGACAACTGCACGACATTGGTGGTTTTATTGACCGCGTTGGGCGCCGACTGGTTTTTCAGCCACTTGACGGCATCCTCGTCCACGCCATCGCGGTAGGACTGCCACTTGGCTTCGGCGGCCGCGTCCGTCTCGTCGGCGATGACCATCATCAGCACGAAGGTCTTCACGTCGCGGCCCGTCTTGTCGGTCGCCGCTTTCAGACGCGTATTGTTGAAGGCAAAGGCCTTGGGCGTATTGACGCCAACGCCCAGACAGAAGGCGTAGTCAGCGTATTTGGCCGAAAAGGCCAGCCCGTCATCCGACGACCCGGCGCAGATGATCTTGGGCGGCACCGCAGGCTTCGGACTGACGCGGCAGTCGGTCATCTCGAAATACTCGCCCTTGAAGTCCGACACGCCCGTATCGAACAGGTCGCGCAGAATCTGAGCGTATTCCGACAGCATGTCATAGCGCTTGAGGTAGTGCTGCTCACCCGGCCACATGCCCATCTGATCGTATTCGGCCTTTTGCCAGCCGGTCACCAGATTGATACCGAAACGGCCATTGCTGATCGAATCGATCGTCGAGGCCATGCGCGCCACCATGGCCGGCGGGAACAGCAGGGTCGGCGCGGTGGCGAAAATCTTGATTTTCGAGGTGATCGCCGCCAGTCCGGCCATCAGGGTAAAGCTTTCGAGATTGTGCTCCCAGAACTGCGTCTTGCCGCCAAAGCCGCGCAGTTTGATCATCGACAGGGCGAAGTCGAGACCATAGGACTCGGCCTTGAGCACGATCTCCTTGTTGAGGTCGAAGCTCGGCATGTACTGCGGCGCGTTTTCGGAAATGAGCCAGCCATTATTGCCGATCGGAATGAAGACGCCGATTTCGAAATTATCAGCCATGTTTAAAGCCCCTCCAGAAATTGCGTCAGTACAGTATTGAATTCATCCGGCACGGTGATGTTCACCGCATGACCGCCCCAGCCCAGAATACGGCATTGGGCATTGGGCAGGTTTTCCGCCAGAAAGGCCGATGAGCGCACCGGCACCAGCATGTCATCCAGCGTCCCGACCACCAGCACCGGACAGGTGATCGCGCCGATCTCTTCACGGATATCGAAGGTGCTCAGCGCATGGATACGGGCACGCAGGTTCACTTCGCTCTGGAAGCCCGGCGCATGGTGTTCGGCCTGCGCATCCAGGTCTTCGAGGTGATCGGCGATCCATTCCGCCGGATAGAGAAACACCGGCTGCGCCTTCAGATAGGCCTCAGGGCCGCCCGCCGCGTAGATGCCGAGGCGGATGTCGAAACAGCGTCGAAAATAGGGATCGGCAAAGGCCCAGCCATTGACGCTGGTGACGCTCATGACCCGGTTCGGCTGATCCAGCGCCAGTTGCAGACCGGCAATGGCCCCGGCGGCGTGGCCGATGATATGCGCCCCTTCGTAATCAAGCCCGTCAAGGATCAGGGCGATATCCTCGGCCATGTGGCGGACCTGATAGTGCGCCGACAACTCCTCGCGGTCGCTGCGGCCCGTGCCGCGATGATCGTAGAGGATCACGCGATACCGTTTGGCCAGCAGTTCGATCTGCGGCGCCCAATAGCCCCCCTGCCCGCCAAGTCCCGGCGACAGGATGATGGGTATGCCCGCCTTGCGCCCATAAAGCGTCACCGACAGGCCGGAAATCAGCACGGTCTCGGCATCGGGAAGCGCCGGATCAGAAGAGGCTATCGTGGTCGCCATAGCTTATTTAACGTGAGCAACGCTGGCGATTTCCACCACCAGACCCGGCTTGACCAGACCGCACTGAATGCAGAAACGCGCGGGCTTTTCGCCGGGAAAATATTCGGCATAGACGGCGTTCATCGCCGCATAGTGCGCCCAGTCGGTCAGGAAGATGTGGTTGAAAGTGATGTCGTCCATCGTACCGCCACCGGCTTCGACCACCTTTTTGATGGTTTCGAGAATGTGCCGGGTCTGGGCCGTCGCATCGTCCGGCGCGTGGATCGAACCGTCCGGATCGATGGCCAGTGTGCCGGAAACATAGATCACACCGTCCGCCTTCGTCCCCGACGAATAGGGCGCGAGCGGTTTAGGGAATCCGGGCGGGTTGATGGCTTCCTTGGGCATGTCTTCACCTGAGCTTAGGGTTGCAGATGTTTGATCGCGTTACAAAAATCGTCCACACGCGCCACCCAGCCAAAGAAGGTCTCGACATTATAGACCGTCGCCTTCTGAATGAAGTCCGGCCCCAGCTGGTGCGTGGCGTCTTCGAGCATGACACCGAAATATTCGAGGTGGAAGCCGTCGCGCAGCGTGCTTTCGACGCAGACATTGGTGGCAATGCCGACAAAGACCAGATTGCGAATACCGCGCGAGCGCAGGATGGTGTCGAGCTGAGAATTGAAGAAGGCCGAATAGCGCGGCTTATGCACGCGGATATCGCCTTCCTGCGGCATCAGGGCATCGACAATGTCGTAATCCCACGTTCCGCGCGCCAGCAACTGCCCTTTGAGGTTGGGGTTGCGCCGCATGGTCTTCAGCGCGTTCGACTTATGCCAGTTGGGCGACAGAGGCGTCCCGGCCTCGACGTAGTCCTGATCCCAGCCGTTTTGCAGATAGACGACCTGAATGCCCGCCTGACGCGCCGCCGTAAGCGTACGGGAAATATTTTCAATCGTTGATTGCGCGCCGGAAATATCAAATCCGGCCAGATCGACATACCCCCCCAACGACGCATAGGCGTTCTGCATATCGATGACGATAACCGCCGTTTCGGCGGCCTTGAACACCATGGGTTCAGGCCGTGCAGGCAGTTCAAAAACGCTGGTCAGTTCGCTCATCTGGCCACCCCGGTGCATGAGAGGCGATTAAAAGACGAGCTAATCAGGCATTATTCGCATGCGCAACAGAAAAGTTTCACATTTAGTGAAACGATTAGGTTCCTTCCCTGTAAGGGATTGCTTAGCCGATCAGCAGACCCGCAATCGCCGCGTTCATCAGATTGGCCAAAGTCGCCGCCAGCAGCGCCCGCGGCCCCAGCTTGACGATCATCTCGCGTTGATTGGGCGCAAGGCCGCCGATCACGGCCAGTTGTATGGCAATCGACGACAGGTTGGCGAAGCCGCACAGGGCAAAGCTCATGATGGCGGTGGAACGCGGCGACAACTGCCCGCCTTCATTCATCAGGTGCAGATAGGCGACGAACTCGTTCATGATCAGCTTTTCCCCGAACAGGCCGCCGGCCGTAACCGCCTCCTCCCACGGGATGTTGATCAGGTACATGATCGGCGCAAAGACGAAGCCCAGCATCCCCTGAAGCGTCAGGTCCGGATAACCGAACAGACCGCCGATACCGCCCAGTATACCGTTGACCAGCGCGATCAGGGCGACGAAGGCGAGGATCATGCCGCCGACGGATATGGCGATCTTCAGACCGTCCTGAACGCCTTCGGAAATGGCCCCCAGCAGGCTTTTGGGGTGATGGTCGGCGTCTTCCATAATGGGTTCGGGCGAATGGATGGCCGCACCCCTGGCGTCCGGGATAATGATCTTGGCCATTAGAAGTCCGCCCGGAGCCGACATGAAGCTGGCGGCCAGAAGATAGTCAATCTTGATGCCGATCTGAGCGTAGGCGGCAAGAATGGTCCCCGCCACACCCGCCATGCCCGACGCCATGATGGCAAACAACTGCGCCTTGGTCAGACCGGCCAGATAGGGCCGCACGACCAGAGGCGACTCGCTCTGGCCCACCAGCACGTTCGCCGCTGCCGCCAGCGCCTCGACGCGGCTGATGCCGATGATAAAGCCTAAGCCCCCGCCGATCACCTTGATGATCAGTTGCATGATCTTGAGATAGTAGAGCACCGAGGCCAGAGCCGCGAAGAAGACGATCACCGGCAGCACATTGATGGCGAAACCCGCCCCGCCCTGCACATTGAGCAGCCCACCGAACAGCATTTCGATGGCACCCTTGGAATAGCTCATCAGGGCCTCGACCCCATGGGCGATGGCCTGCACACCAATCTTGCCCCAGTCCGTATGCAGGACCAGCACGCCGATCAGCACCTGAAGCGCGAAAGCGCACAGCACCATACGGATGCGGATAGCCTTACGATCGCTGGAGACCAGAACGGCAATGGCCAGAAGCGTCACCATGCCGCCTATGCCTATGGCCCAGTTGCTGCCGGAAAGGGAATGGGCGACGGCCTCTACGGCGGCGGCAGGCGATGCGGTCATGGAAACATCCGGTGCGGGTTA
This sequence comes from Asticcacaulis sp., assembly GCA_047605065.1. Lineage (GTDB taxonomy): Bacteria > Pseudomonadota > Alphaproteobacteria > Caulobacterales > Caulobacteraceae > Asticcacaulis. Next base: position 3,612 of record JASGGL010000020.1, on the reverse strand, counting down.
CCCGGAACCTGTCACGGTTCCGGGCGCAAAGGACGCAGCCTAAACACCGAGCCTCGGTCAGGTCAATCGATTGACGTCAATAGGCGTATTTCGCCGCCAGTTCGATGCGGTCCAGCCGTCCCGTCTGGCCATTGACCAGTTCCCGCTCACCTGTACGGATTTCAACCCCCAGGTCGAGGCCTTTGGCAGGCGTGAAGAAGAGGTTGGCCGCCAGACTGCGGGCCGACTTCGACGCGGTTGCGGGCGACGCCGCAGGATAGTCCGCCTCAAGGGCCGAAGCCGTGAAGGTCGAGCGTAACCGCGCCGACCAGCTTGCCTTTATGGCCACAAACCCGGACAGGACCTCCACCGTTTCCATCTTCGATCCCGCCGTTCCGGCATAGACCACGTCCGGCGCGAAGTTCAGCCCGACATAACGCCCGATCCCCTCACCGCCGGTCAGCATGAAGCGCACATCGTTCTTTTTGCCCACACCGAACGGCACCTTGCCCGACAGGCTGAGGCCATAGCCCGTGGCCGTGTCGCCAACCGCGCCATTATCGACAGACAATTGCCGCGCCAGCACCGCCACGGCAAAATCGCCGTAAGGTTTGCGCAGGCTAAGGCGCGCCGTCACATCCGGCACGCGGTCATCGTCGTTTTCAACCATTGTCGTCGATGCAGGCGTGATGGATGCCGTTTCAGGGTTTTCCGCCGCCATCGCCAGACTCAGGCCGTTTTTGAACGCCCACGTATAACGGACCTGCGGCTGACGTACGAAGACCGTACCTTCGGTGGGACCGATGAAGTCCGTCGATTCCGGCAGGGCCGCGACGTTCTGAAAAGTGGTCCAGTCCTGCCCGAACAGCCAGTTGCCATAGGTGACATAGGCGCGGCGCAGGGCGAAGTTATAGCCGTTCGTCGTGCGTTCCGAACCTGAACCCGGTGTCGTCTGAAAATCCGCCTCTATATAACCACCGACACCCGATGCACCATTGAACGACAGGGTCAGCCGAGTCTGCTTGGCGATTAGATCGGCATCGCTGTGTTCACTCACCCCGCCGACGGGGATCTGCGACGGCAAATAAAAGTCGCGCCCCAGCGAACCCGTGCTCAGATCGCCGGAATCGTACCGGCTGAACAGGGCGGAGGTTTTGATGAACCCGCCGATCTTCACCGTCGTATCGCCGGTTTTAAACCCGTCAGCCGGTTTAGGCGTGATGTCCGGTTTTGCGGCCTGAGCCTTGCTGTCAGCCGCAGCCTTATCGGCCCGCAGTTGCACGAGCTCTGCCCGCATGGCGGTCATCTCGCCTTCCATGGCCGCCAGCCGTTTTTCCAGGACAGACGTATCCTGTGCACTGGCGGTCCCCGCCAGCGCCAGTCCAGCCACAGCGGCCAGACCCGTTAAATTGTACCTCATGTCGTTCTCCCCGCTTGTTTGCCCCTTCTTTTTTGGTGGGTGGGGCTATACGGTGAACGGAGGATCGCGCCGGGACAGGGTTTTCAGAAGCCATACCTTGGTCGACACCGCCCTAGACCTTGGTCGATTGGAGCCGTCAGAAGCCCTATTTCCCGGCGGCGCTTATGGACTTCATGGCCTGACGGGTTCACATTGGACAGGCCAGCGCCTGACCTCATAAGAATAAGCGGCGCGGCTGGAGGTAAACGTGAGTACCAGCGAAAGCATACTGATTGCCGACGATCACCCCCTGTTTCGTCAGGCCCTGATACTGGCCGCGCGCAAGGTTCGCCCTCAGGCGGACATTCTCGAAGCCGGAACGCTTGAGGCCGCACTCAGGGCCGCGGAGACGGCAAAAAACCTGAAGCTTATCCTTCTCGATCTCAGAATGCCGGGTGCCGAAGGCTTTTCCGGCGTCGCCCTGATCCACGCCGAAGTCCCGGACACCCCGATACTGGTCGTCTCCGCCGCCGAGGCCGAAAGGACTGCCCGCGAAGCGCGACGCTTCGGAGCCGTGGGCTTTATCGGTAAGGATCAGGCCCTGCCTCAGATGCAGCAGGCCATTTCCGATGCCCTTGAAGGCCGCATTATCGAAACCGCCCCGGCCGACGATGAGGTCGATACCGTGGCCGCCAGAGTCGCCGACCTGACGCCCACGCAATTGCGGGTTCTTCTGGGGGTGCTGGCCGGTCGTCTCAACAAACAGATCGCCTTCGACCTCAGCATTTCCGAGGCCACCGTAAAGGCTCACATGACCGCCATCATGCGCAAGCTGGATGTGCATAACCGCACGCAGGCCGTTCTGGCGGCACGGGCCTTAGGCATCGGTGCCGAAGTCTAAGGCGAACGGCGTTCAAATCGAATCAACAGGTGCGCCTAATCTTCTATTTTAATTGAGCTTATCCCTACGCACCCAGCCACTGCCTCAGAATTTTGGGGTCTGCCGGCTTGGCGAACAGGGCGATATGCTGCGCCTCGCAAGCCGTCTCGGTGGCAGGGCTGCGGTCAGCTGTAATCAGGGCGACCCGGAGTTCCGGGCGGCTCTGGCGCAGGCGCCCGATCAGGTTCAGACCATCCTCTCCCTGCCCCAGATTGAAGTCGATCAGCCCGCAATCGGCTTCCCCCGCCAGCGACAGAGCCTCCTGCATCCCGGCGGCGGGTAAGACCCTGCATCCCCATTGCTGCAGAAGGGCCGCCATGGCTTGACGCACAGCCGGTTCGTCATCGACAACCAGCACCGTCCGCACGGACTGCCCCTGCGAGATCAAGGTTTCCGAAGCGGACACGTCTTCCGGTATAATCCGGGGCAAGGTCAGCGCAAAGCGGCTGCCGCGTCCCGGACGCGATCTGACATCCACGCTTAAGCCCAACAGACGCGCCGTCCTCTCGACAATCGCCAGCCCGAGACCCACCCCGGCTTCACCCGATGTCCCCAGCCGCTCGAACTCGCGGAAAATAACAGTCTGATGCGCTTCATCAATGCCGACGCCGGTGTCATAGACCTCGACGCGGACACTGTCGCCGCGTGGGCGCAGCGCCAGCAGAACGCCGCCTGAGGACGTGTAACGCACGGCATTCGAGATGAAATTTTGCAGGATGGATCGCAGCAGTGCGCGATCGGTCTCAACCCAGACAGACGGCGCGACCATTCTCAGCGATAGCCCCTTTTCCGCCGCTAACGGTGCAAAGATCACGCCCAGATCCTGCGCCAGCAAGGACAGGTCAAAACGCGCAGGGCGCGGCGTCACCCCTCCGGCATCCAGCCGCGAAATATCCAGCAACGCCTTCAGCAGAGCATCCGCGGCTTCGATGGAACGCTCGACATTGCCGACCAGACCTCTGGCCGGCCATTCGACCTCTTCGGACAGCGCCGCCGTAAACAGCCTCGCCGCGTGCAGGGGCTGTAGCAGATCGTGGCTGGCAGCGGCCAGAAAGCGGGTCTTCTCTTCGGTCGCCCGCGCCAGCGCCGCATTGGCGGCCCTCAGTTCGGCGGTGCGGCGCTCCACGCGGTTTTCCAGCTCAATGCGCGCCGTTTCAAGTTCAGCCAGCGCATTGGCCTCCCCCGTCACATCGGTGAAGCACATGACATAGCCCCCGCCGGGCATGGGGCCGCCCACCGTGCTGATGACGCGACCATCATTACGACGGCGCTGAAAAGTATGCCGCGCGCCACG
>JASGGL010000019.1:0-23817 GCA_047605065.1 Asticcacaulis sp. | reverse complement strand
TAATGACCGCATTGATGTCGGCGGTCGCTTCGGGGGCAGTTCTGGCTTCGGGGCCATCCTGAAGCAGGGCCGCAGCGATCGGATCGGCGGCTGCGGCCTCAGCGACGCTGTCCACAGTTTCGGCCAGAGTTTCGGGCTGAGTTTCAGCCGGGGCTTCTGAGGTAGCGGCGTCTGCCTGCGGTTCCGCGTGCACGGTATCGGTGCGGAAGGGGATGATTTCCGCGCTGATCACTGGCGCGGCCTCAACTTCAGTCTCAACCGCAGCTTCAAGCTCTGAGGCGGGAGCCGGTGTCGGGGCGGCTTCGAAGCGCAGCGATGCCTTGCGCGTATTATCGGCGACAAGTTGCGGGAGGGGCGGGGTTTCGGTTGCGACCGCTTCAGCCGCGACGGCGGCGGCCAGAGCCACAGGAGCGGCGCTCGCCTCGGCCACTTTGCGGGCGATGGGCGGGGCAGGCTTTTGCGTGGTAAGTTTGCGCGACTGAGGCTTGGGGGCCATCAGGCTGACCAGCGTGCCGACGATACCGATCAGCACCATGACTACGCCCAGCACCAAAAGCCCGGACATGGACGGCGAAATCCGTGCCCAGTCGATCCAGTCGTTAAGGTAGATGCCCGCGCTGATCGGAGCGCCGCCGCCGATCAGGGCCAGTGCGATGACGGCTGCCCCGGCGATGACGATGCCGATGAACAGGCCTGCATTGGCGCGGGAATGCCCCTGTGATGCCGCCCCCTGTGATGCCGCCATGTCCTTTAGCCCCCTAAAATAACCGCTCTGCCCGGACCGTAAAGATCAGCAGACCTTAACCCCAAGCGCGCGGCATTGACAATCGGTTCCTGTGCCGCTTTGCGCCATATGGCGGGCTTTGGCCCCCTTTTGGTCACAATTGACACGACAGGTGCAGATTTCGGGCCACGCTCAATGCCCTTACGGACGGCAAGAATTGCCGATTGCGCCGTCTGCATCGAACGGGTAAAGCTGAACGAATGCAGAACAACAGGATTCGCATTATCGGACTCGATCCCGGCCTGCGCCGCCTCGGCTGGGGGGTGGTCGACGCCGAGGGCGCGCGGCTGAACTGGGTGGCGCATGGCGTCATCCTGCCCGATGAGAAGGCCGAACTGTCGGTGCGGCTGCTTTATCTGTTCGAGGAACTGGGTAAGGTGATCGAGGCCTATAACCCGCACGAAGCGGCGATCGAGGAAACCTTCGTCAATATGAACCCGTCGTCGACGCTTAAGCTGGGCCATGCGCGTGCCGCTGCCATGCTGGCCCCCGCGCGTCTGGGCCTGAGCGTTGCCGAATACGCCGCCCTTGAGGTCAAGAAGTCGGTGGTGGGCGCTGGGCGCGCCGATAAGGATCAGATATTGTTCATGATCAAGCGCCTTTTGCCGCGGGCGGCGACGGCTGAAAACGGCCAAAGTCCTAAGCTGACGGCGGATATGGCCGATGCGCTGGCCGTGGCGATTACCCATGCGCATAAGCGTAAGCACAGGAATATGGTCCGGGGGGCGGCATGATCGGAAGACTACGCGGATCGCTGATCGATATCGAAGACGATGAGGCGCTGATCGAGGTTCAGGGCGTCGGCTATATCGTCAAATGCGGTGTGCGCACCCTGGCCAACCTGCCCGGCAACGGGCAGGAGGCCATTCTGCACATCGAAAGCCAGACGCGCGAGGACGGCACGCGCCTCTATGGGTTTGTGTCGAAGGATGAACGCCGCACCTTCCAGCAGCTTCTGACGGTTCAGGGGGTGGGGCCGAAGGCGGCGCTGGCGGTTCTGGATATACTGACGCCGTCCGAACTGGCTCAGGCGGTGGCCAGCGAGGACAAGACTCGCATCAACAAGGCCAATGGCGTCGGGCCGAAGCTGGCGCAGCGCATCGTCATCGAGCTTAAGGGCAAGGCCCTGTCGGTGACCGAAGGTTTTGCGCCGCTGCCGACGGCGGGCGTGGGGGCGACCGCCACGCCGGTCAGCGTCAATGGCGAAAGCGTCGCCGCCCTGATGGGGCTCGGCATACCGGAGGCGCAGTCGCGTCAGGCGGTGGACTCCGCCGTGAAGGAACTGGGGCCTGAGGCGGAGCTGGCGGCGGTGATCCGTGCGTCGCTGAAGCTGATCGGTAAGTAACAAAGATGGCACGTATCATTTCCGGTGAGCCAACCGACGACGACGTCGAAGCCTTCGCCGCCGACCGCGCGCTGCGACCGCAAAGCTTCGATGATTTTGTGGGGCAGGGGCCGCTCAAGGCCAATCTCAAGGTCTTCGTGCAGGCCGCCGCCGCCCGCAAGGAGGCGCTGGACCATGTTCTTTTTTACGGGCCGCCGGGGCTGGGCAAGACGACTCTGGCTCAGATTGTTGCCAAGGAACTGAGGGTCGGTTTTCGCGCCACGTCCGGACCGATGCTGGCCAAGGCGGGCGATCTGGCGGCCATCCTGTCCAATCTTGAACCCAATGACGTCCTGTTTATCGACGAAATCCACCGCCTGAGCCCTCAGGTCGAGGAAATCCTCTATCCGGCCATGGAAGACTATGTGCTGGACCTGATCATCGGCGAAGGCCCGGCGGCGCGTACGGTGCGCATCGATCTGGTGCCGTTCACGCTGGTCGGGGCGACGACGCGGGCGGGTCTGCTGTCGCAGCCCCTGCGCGACCGCTTCGGCATTCCGCTGCGGCTGGAATTCTATACCCCCGAAGAACTGGTGCGTGTGGTGATGGGCACCGGACGCAAAATGGGGGCGGTGATGAGCGAGGACGGGGCGTTCGAAATCGCCTCACGCTCGCGCGGAACGCCGCGTGTGGCGGGCCGTCTTTTACGACGGGTGCGCGATTTCGCCATGGCCGAAGGGGCGGAGATTATCGACAAAAAGGTCGCGTCGCGCGCGCTGGCGCGGCTGGAGGTCGATCCGTCGGGCCTCGATCAGCTCGACCGCCGCTACCTCGCGGCCATGATCGAGAACTATAATGGCGGGCCGGTGGGGCTCGAAACCATCGCTGCCGCCATTGCCGAGGCACGGGACGCGGTCGAAGACATGATCGAACCCTATCTGATGCAGCAGGGCTTTATCCAGCGTACGCAGCGTGGACGCATGGCCTGCGCGCGTGCCTATACGCATCTGGGGCTGAACCCGCCGGCCAATGGCTCGATCGCGCCGTCTACCGGCGATCTGTTCGAATAGGCTGTGAAGATGTCCCTGCCGCCTTTAGTGCTGGCCTTCATATTCAATCTGGGCGCGGTTGCGGTCGCGGGCCTGTGTGGCCTGATCGGGCAGGCGTTTACAGGTGGTGATTATCCGCTGGCGCTAGCCTTCGGGGCCTATCTGATTGCGGCGGGCGGTATTTACTTTCACCTGCGCAACCGTAGTGACGCGAAGGCGTTGCGGTGGTTTATGGTGTGGGTGGCTTTGACCTTTGTAGTGCCGGCGCTGGCCACGGTCAGCATCCGGGTCGAGTTTCCGGCTGCCGATGGGGCTCAGGCCTCCGCCTCCGCGCCCGAATAGGCCCCGAATAGGCACGGGGCCGCCAATACAGCTTTTCCGGAAATTTGTGTGCGCCTCGCCACATTAATGTCGCCAAAGCCATGCCAGGATGCAAAGCCTGTGGGCGAGCGGTCACGCTGGCCCAAAAACGCCCATTTTGCGCCTTTAAAAATCTGAGGGCATGGTTAAGCTAAGGTTCCGTAAGCGCGCGGATCGCCTTTGTGGGCCGCGCCATCGATGAAATTGCCCTAGGAGTCGTCCATGGAAGCCGCCCCTGTCGCCGAGTCGCTCAGCTTTATCGACCTGTTCATCCGGGCCGACTGGGTGGTCAAGGTGGTGATGATCCTGCTGGCCATTGGTTCGCTCTGGTCGTGGGCCATCATTATCGAAAAGGGCTTTAAGCTGTCGAAGCTGAACAAGGAGGCCGCCGGTTTCGAGGCCGAGCTGTCTTCGGGCCGGGCTCTGGAAGACATTTCCGCCAAGCACGGCACGCAGCCGACCGCGCCCTTCCCTAAGCTTCTGGTGGCGGTCACCGCCGCGTGGGGCGCCTATAAGGGCCGCAATATCACCCCGCCCGAAGGCGAACTGCTTTTGTCGCGCATCGACCGCGAACTGAATCACGTCATCGCCACAGAGGCCGATGTGATGGAAGACGGTCTCAGCCTGCTGGCCGTGGTCGCCACCGCCGCGCCGTTCATTGGTCTGTTCGGGACGGTTTGGGGCATCATGAACGCCTTTTCGGCCATCGCCTCTCAGGGCGACACCAATCTGGCCACCGTCGCCCCGGCCATTTCCGAAGCCCTGTTTGCCACGGCCATCGGTCTGGGCGCGGCCATCCCCGCCTACATCTTCTACAACCTCTATAATGCCAAGGTGGCGCGCTTTGTCGGTCGTCTGGAAGGCTTTGCCGATGAGCTGATGGTGTCGGTGACCGACCGCCTCGGCGGTAAGATCGGCGGCCGGTAAGGGGGCGCACATGGCAATGGGAAGCACAGGTTCGGGCGGTGGACGCCGCCGCGGCAGACGTCGTGGCCGCAGAGGCGCTCTGGCCGAAATCAACGTCACGCCGATGGTCGACGTCATGCTGGTGCTGCTGATCATCTTTATGATCTCGGCCCCGCTTCTGACCTCCGGCATCAAGATTCAACTGCCCAAGACCGAGGCCGCTGCGCTGAAGGACGAGGGCGATCCGATCACCGTGTCGATCCAGAAGGACGGCGCGCTCTATGTCATGGACGATGCAGCCTCGTTCGAGCAGTTGACGCCGCGCCTGCTGGCCATGACCGACAACGACACCTCCAAGCCGATCTATGTCCGCGCCGAAGGTGCCGCGCCCTATGAGACGGTGGCCAAGGTGATGGCGCGCCTGTCGACCTCGGGCTTCACCAAGATCAACCTCCTGACCGAAAGCCTGGGCAAGACCGAAGCCCCGGCCAGGGAGGCGACGCCCTAGATGAGGATGGGTCGCGCCCTTATCGGTTCGCTTCTCCTGCACGCGGGCGTGCTGGCGCTTGCCTTTTTGAACTGGCATCACCTGCCGGAAGCCAAGACGGTCGTGTCGGTGCCGGTCGAAATCGTGGCGCAGATACCGGAAAAATCGATGGCCGCTGCCCCCGTGGACGAGCAGGCGGTGCTTGAACCCGTGCCGGAGCCTGCGCCCGAAGAACCGCTGCCTCAGCCTGAGCCGGACCCCGTGCCTGCGCCTCCCGCGCCGAAGCAGCCGGTGCCGGAGGTGAAGAAAGGCACGAAGAAGCCGGAGCCCAAGAAGATCGAGCCGGTCAAGACGCCGCCGAAAAAGGCCGATCCGAAGGGCGTGCAAAAGCCCAAGCCTCAGACGCTTGACCTTGACGCCCTGTCGCAGACGAAATCGTCACCGCCCAAGTCGAACACCCGCGCCCCGGCACGTCCGACGACCAAGCCGACCGATGGTTCGTCTCAGCGCGGTTCGGCGGCCGCCGATACCGGCCCGGCGCTCAATGCCCTGACGGCCAAGCTGCAGCGTCTGTGGTCGCCCAACTGCGATGTGCCGGGCGGCGATCAGGTCAAGGCCGTTATCGGCTTCACCATTTCACCCAATGGCCGTGTGATCCGCGGGCCTGAGTGGGAAAATCCGCGCAACGACCCTGTGTGGCAGGCCGCCGCCGGGCGCGCGCAGGCCGCCGTCAAAAAGGGCGAGCTTTACGACAACCTGCCCGACGGGCTCTATAATCAGCCGCTGGAAATCACCTTCAATGCGCAGAAGGCTTGTGCAGGCGCATGAAGTCACGATTGGCCATAGCAAGTGCGGCTTTGCTGGCGGGTTTGTCCCTGAATGGGTCGGTGCAGGCTGAGCCTTTGGGGGCGGGGGTGAACCGCCTTGTCAATAAGGTTCAGGCGAACTGGAAGCCAGACTGTAAAGAACCCGGTGTAAGGGACGTCAGGGTCGTACTGAAATTTACCCTGACTTCCGACGGCCTTATAGGCGAGGGGCCGGAGTGGATTGAGCCGAAGGCTGACGGTGTCTCAGTAAGTGTCGCCAATTCGGCCAAGGCTGCATTCAGGAAAGGCGTCCCTTACACAGATTTGCCACAAGGCCTGTACAATGTGCCTATTGAAATCACCTTCAACGCGCAAAAGGCCTGCGCGGGTGCATAAGAAGAAGAGGAAGCCAACCATGCGATCGCTTAAAACGCTGTCCGTTGTGCTGGGAACGTTGCTGGCCGTGGCGGGTGCGCCTCTGGCCGCTTTCGCGCAGGCGCCGATCCGCGCCGAAGTCAATGAAGGCGTTATCGCGCCTATGCCGATCGCTATCGACATCGAATCGAGCGGGTCCGATCTGGGCGACAAGATCACCAAAGTGGTTATGGCCGACCTTGAGCGGTCGGGCTTCTTCAAGCCGATCGATCCGAACGCCTTTATCGAGCAGAGCGTCGGCATCAATGCCAATCCGACCTTCGCCAGCTGGAAGACGATCAACGCGCAGGCTCTGGCCAACGGCGTGGCGCGCGTCGACGCCGACGGGCGGCTTCAGGTCGATTTCCGCCTGTGGGATGTCTTCTCGGAAAAGCAGCTTCTGGGGCAGTCCATGACCGCCACGCAGGAGAACTGGCGGCGCATCGCGCACAAGATCGCCGACGCCATCTATGAGAAGCTGACCGGCGAAGAGGGCTATTTCGATACCCGTATTGTGTTCGTGGCCGAAAGCGGCGCGCGCGGCAAGCGGGTCAAGCGTCTGGCCATCATGGATCAGGACGGGGCCAACCCCTCCTACCTGACCGACGGGTCGTACAAGGTGATGACGCCGCGCTTCTCGGCCGACTCTCAGGAAGTGGCCTATATGGTCCTGCGTGAGGATTCGGCGCGCATCTACGTCTTCAACATCGAAACCGGCCGTCAGGAGTCTGTGGGCCAGATCAACGGCATGGTCTTTGCACCGCGCTTTTCGCCCGATGGTTCAAAGCTCGCCTATTCGGTGGCGCAGGGTGGCAATACCGACATCTATGTGATGGATCTGCGTTCGCGCGCCACGCGCCGTCTGACCAGCGATCCGGGCATCGACACTTCGCCGTCCTTCTCTCCGGACGGCTCGACCATCGTGTTCAACTCCGACCGGGGTGGCTCGCCGCAAATCTATGCCATGAATGCCGATGGGTCGGGCGTGCGTCGCCTGTCGTTCGGCGGGGGCATCTATTCGACGCCGGTGTTCAGCCCCAAGGGCGACCGCATCGCCTTCACCAAACAGTCGGGCGGGCGCTTCTCCATCGGCGTCATGGATGCGGGGGGCGGCAATGAAAAGCTGCTGACCTCTTCCTACCTTGAAGAGGGGCCGACCTGGGCACCCAATGGTCGCTATATCATGTTCTTCCGTGAGCCGCCGGGAGCCATGCCGTCCCTGTGGATGGTCGAGGCATCGGGACGCATCGAGCGCGCCGTGCCGTATTCAGGCGGCGCTTCCGACCCGGCGTGGTCGCCCCGTCTTAAATAGCGTCTGAATACGGCACAGAGTCTTAAGTGAGAATGGGCCGTATTCAGGCGGCGCTTCCGATCCGGCGTGGTCGCCACGCCTTAAATAGCGCTTGAAGTCATAGCATCACGGAATGCGGCTCAGCCCGTAAAGGGCAGGGGGCCGTATTCCTGTGGCGTTTCGCCTTCCCTCAGAACCCGTTTTTTATGTCTGAGGGCAATGGCCGGAATGATTTTTTAGAGCAGAATGATTTCATTCAGTTCAGGCCGCCATTGAGGCGGCGGCCAAGGTGGCGGAGCCACCGCCCGGCGAGGGACTTAAAGACGCCGGATAGGTATGTTTCTATCAAAAAACATACCTATCCGGGCCATGTCTTTGAATTTTGACCTTGGCTTTTGGCCGTAACAATGGTCTTTCTGGATCATTAAGTTGCAGCGCAACATCAGTGCCACATCTTTGTTACATTTTGTAACTATGTGTGGCTTTATGGTTTGACAAATCCGGCTTCGCACGGAATTGTAGACATTATTCTTCAATTTATGGAAATGGCCTGCCGTTTCCTTTCGTCATTAAATATCTGAAAAGGGGTTATCGATGACCAAATCCGTCCTTAAGCTCGCTCTGGTGACGTTTGTCACCCTGTCCGTGGCCGCCTGTGCTGGCAAGAAGACGGAAGAGGTCGTAACGCCTCCGGTGACGCCGCCGGTGGTTGAGCAGCCCAAGAAAGACACCTACGTTCCGCCGAAGACCAACGACCTGCCGCCGCCGCCGTCCATCGTGCCGGGTTCGCAGCAGGACTTTGTGGTCAATGTCGGCGACCGCGTGTTCTTCGATCTGGATCAGTCGTCGGTTCGTGAAGACGCCAAGGCTATCCTCGACAAGCAGGCGGCCTGGCTGGTTCGTTACCCGTCGGTGAAGATCCGCATCGAAGGCAATGCCGACGAACGCGGCACCCGCGAATACAACTTCGCTCTGGGTGCGCGCCGCGCCGAAGCCGTTTCGCAATACCTGACCTCGAAGGGCGTGGTGCCGTCGCGTATCGCCACCATCTCCTACGGTAAGGAAAACCCGATTTCCACCGGCACGGACGAAGAGGCCTGGTCGCAAAACCGTAACGCCCACACCGCCATCACCGAAGGCGCGAAGTAAGCGTCTTTCGGGACTTTATTTGCAAAGCCCTCGCCTTGCGGCGGGGGCTTTCGCATGTCACGCGGCGGTTTCGCCACATCCGGTGTCTTATTTTCGCCGGACTGCGTCACTAAGCTGAGGCATGCGATAAAACGGTTGACAAGACAGGGTGTCCTGTCGGCTAGTTTCAGCAGGTACAGCAGAGTATCAGGACACGCATGACCCGTTTTCGTCTCAAGGCCACTCTTTCCGCACTGGCGATCACCCTTGCCGCATCGGCGTCTCTGGGTACGTTTGCGGTCGCGCCCGCGCATGCCCAGCTGTTTTCCATCGATCAGGACGAGGCCGACGACAAGACGCCGCCGACCGAGTGGGACAAGAAGCGCCTTGAGCGTCTGGACCGCAATGTCCGCAAGCTTGAGCGCACGATTGCCGGCTATGAGAACAAGACGGGTAAGAATGCCGGTCCGCCGATCCTGATCGAGCCCGATCCGGAGGTCGTGGCGCTTCAGGCGACGGTCGAGCTTCTGTCGCGCAAGCAGGAAGAGCAGTCACAGCAGATCACCGCCCTGACGCGTCAGCTCGAAGAAGCCAGCTACGCCAATCGTCAACTGGGGGAAAAGAACGCCGGGCTTGAGGCGCGTATCGGTACGCTGGTGCAGCGTCTGGACCTGACCGAGGCGCATCTTAAGGATGTCGACGCGGCTCTGGCCGGTCCGCCGCCGCCGCCGCCGACCACGGGGACCGCCGAAGGCGACTTCAATCAGGCCTACGACCTTCTGACCAACGGCAATATGGACGACGCCGAACGGGCGTTCGACGAGTTTACGAGCAAGTGGGCGTCTGCGCCGCAGGCCGCCGAGGCGTGGTTCCGTCTGGGGCAGATCCGCACGGTGAAGGGCGATATTTCCGGATCGGTCGCGGCCTACGCCACCTCGCTCAAGGGCTGGCCCAAGACGACCTGGGCACCGGAAGCGACGGTGAAGCTGGCCAATGCGCTGTCGGCCTCCGATCCGGCCAAGTCCTGCGTGGCTCTGACCGAGTTCAACAAACGCTATGCCACGGGCGCTTCGGCGGCCATCAAGTCTCAGGCCAAGGCCCTGTCGACCAAGGGCAAGTGCGCGTAATTTCCGACGATCTGAAATCGAGGCTTGTGGCGGCTCTGGACAATTTTCCGGACATCGTCGCAAGCCTTTCGCTTTTTCCGAACTACCTGAACGGTTCGGCAAACCGGCCCGTTGGCGTGGCGGTGTCGGGCGGGGGCGACTCCGTGGCCCTGCTGCTGCTGCTGTGGCTGTGGGGACGGCGGCCTCTGCATGTCTTCACCGTCGATCATGGCATCAACCCGATGAGCGCCGACTGGGCGCAAGGCGTCCGCGATCTCAGCGAGCGGCTGGGTTTGGCGGCCAGTGTCCTGCACTGGACCGGTGAAAAGCCGTCACGCGGCGTGCAGGCGGCGGCGCGCCGCGCGCGGCACGGGCTCATTCTGCGGTTGGCGCGGACAGCGGATATTCGCGTCGTCTGTCTGGGGCACAATGCCGACGACGCTGCGGAGGCCGCCGCCATGCGCGCCGAAGGCTCAAGCGTCGGTGATCCGAGGCTGTGGTCGCCGGCACCGCTGTGGCCCGAGGGGGCGGGGGTGTTTTACTTCCGACCCCTGATGGCTGTGCGGCGTCAGCGCCTGCGCGACTGGTTAAGAGTGGCGGGCGTAACCTATGTCGATGATCCGGCCAATGAAAACCCGGCCTATCTGAGGGCGAGGGTGCGCCAGCAAGGCGTTGTCCCCTCGGCCCCCATCCCCGCAGTTAACGCGGAGGAGTCTGCGCCTTACGTCCTCCCTTGTGAGCCGAGCGAAACGAGGGAGGTGGCGGGCGAAGCTCCGCCGGAGGGGGCGTTTTTCCGCGTCGCTACCTTGCCGCCCGCCGATATTCTCTCTGCCCTGATCGTCTGTGCGGGGGGCGGCGAAAAATTGCCGCGTCAGGCCGAGGTGGTGCGAATCCTCGACGGCGCGGGGCGGGGGGTGACGCGCTTTACCCTGTGCGGGGCGCGAATCGCTGCGGCCGGTGACGGCTGGCTGATCTGCCGCGAACCGGGGGATATGATGCGCAAAGGGGCGGGGCCGCTTCTGTGCGGCGATATCTGGGACGGACGTTTCCGATTGCCTTCTTATGCGTTTGAAGCGGAAATGGCGTATGACATTTTGCCCGCAAAGGGCCGGCTCACCCGTCTGCCTGCGGCGGATCAGGCGCGCCTGAAACCCTTGCCCCCTGCGGTACGCGCGGCCCTGCCTGTGCTGAAACGAGGCGAAAGCGTTCGTCTTTTTCCGGCAGGGGAATTGCAGGACCTGACGCGCAACCGTTTGCGGTCGGCGCTGGGGCTTATCGGTTGCGAAGCCGATATAAATTGCCCGGAACTGCCGGTAGCATAGCGTTAAAGAGCCTACTATATAGGTTCATGAACTTGCGGCTTCGTGCCGCCCGTGTAAGGCCTGCGGCCGCTCTGGCCGTTTGTGAGGAAACGTATGAATTTTCGTGCTCTGACGATTGTCGGGATACTGCTGGCGGTGCTGATGGTCGGCTATGTCGTCGTCAACAAGAACAACCCCTATTCGGCGGCACCGAAGGAGATGAGCTATTCGGTGCTCAAGGAACGGGTCAATGCGGGTCAGATTACGTCTGTCGATATCGACCGCGATCAGGCGACCGTCGTAGCGGCGGACAAGACCAAGTATAAGGTGGTTATCCCTTATCCGAACAGCGACACTGCCGACTGGCTCGATTCGAAAAACGTGAAGGTCAATATGAAGACCGTCACGACGCCGTTCATCGTGTCGCTGCTGTCCGGCCTGTTGCCGATCATCCTGATCATCGGCGTGTGGCTGTTCTTCATGCGCCAGATGCAGGGCGGCGGGCGCGGGGCCATGGGCTTCGGTAAGTCGAAGGCCCGCCTTCTGACCGAGCATAAGAACCGCGTCACCTTCAGCGATGTGGCGGGCGTGGACGAGGCCAAGGAAGAACTGCAGGAGGTCGTCGACTTCCTGAAAGACCCCACCAAGTTCCAGAAGCTGGGCGGTAAGATCCCCAAGGGCGCGCTGCTGGTCGGTCCTCCGGGTACGGGTAAGACCATGCTGGCCCGTGCCGTGGCCGGTGAAGCGGGCGTGCCTTTCTTCTCGATTTCGGGCTCCGACTTCGTGGAAATGTTCGTCGGCGTCGGCGCGTCGCGCGTCCGCGACATGTTCGAGCAGGCCAAGAAGAACGCGCCGTGCATCATCTTCATCGATGAAATCGACGCCGTCGGTCGCCACCGCGGGGCCGGTCATGGCGGCGGCAATGACGAGCGCGAGCAGACCCTCAACCAGCTTCTGGTCGAAATGGACGGCTTTGAAGCGCAGGAAGGCATCATCATTCTGGCGGCCACTAACCGTCCGGACGTGCTCGATTCCGCGCTTCTGCGTCCGGGCCGTTTCGACCGTCAGGTGACCGTACCGAACCCCGACCTCACGGGCCGCGAAGCCATCCTGCGCGTCCATATGCGCAATGTGCCGCTGGCCGTCGATGTCGATGTGAAGGTCGTCGCGCGCGGTACGCCGGGCTTCTCCGGTGCCGATCTCGCCAACCTCGTCAACGAGGCGGCGCTGATGGCGGCGCGCAAGGACCGCAAGCTGGTCACCATGAAGGATTTCGAGGACGCCAAGGATAAGGTGCTGATGGGGGCCGAGCGCCGCTCCATGGCCATGTCCGAACAGGAAAAGAAAAACACGGCGTATCACGAGGGTGGGCACGCCATCGTCGCCCTGAAAACCCCCGAAGCCGACCCGGTGCACAAGGCGACCATCATCCCGCGCGGCCGCGCTCTGGGTATGGTCATGCAGTTGCCGGACGGTGACCGTTATTCGCAAAACTACGTGCAGATGACCTCGCGTCTGGCCATCCTCATGGCGGGTCGCGTGGCCGAAGAACTGATCTTCGGCAAGGATCAGGTCACATCGGGCGCGTCGTCGGACATCCAGCAGGCGACCCGTCTGGCCAAGGCCATGGTCACCCGCTGGGGCTATTCGGATGAGCTGGGCTTTGTCGATTATAAGCAGGGTGAAGACGAGTACGGTGCTTTGGGCCGCGATACGTCCGAGGCGACCGCGCAACTGGTCGACAGCGAAGTCAAACGTCTGGTCAAGGGCGGCTATGATGAGGCCAAGCGCATCCTGACGGAGAATATCGATGGCCTGCACCGTCTGGCCAAGACCCTGCTGGAGATCGAAACCCTGAGTGGGGAAGAGATCGAGAAGGTTCTGCGCGGTGAGGAAATCATTCGTGACGAAGACACCGGCGTGCTGATCGAAAACGCCACGCGTCTGGCCGTGCCGGTGACGGACGAGCCTGAGGCGGCGGTGACTTCCGGCGTGCCTGAGGTAAAAGAAGGCGTCTGATCTTACGACCGCTTAAGCTCTAAACTCAAAACCGTTGAGGCCCGTGCATATGCGCGGGCCTTTTCGTTTCATCCCTAAGCGATATGCCCAAAAGTGTGAGCGGTTTTGGGCATCAATATCGCGTCCCTCAAAAACCAGAGCGGGACGGCGGCTCAGCCTGAAAACATTTCGCGCAGGCAAATATGGTTGATGAAAAGCTGCGATGAAACGGTTTCGTTAGCGTCTTGTTAAGGGCGTTCTGGTTTTACTGACGGGTCTCAGCTTCTGCGTTTTGGGGTCGGTTGCGGCGGTTCGAAGAACCGTCAGCGCGGTATCCGTGTAAGGGGGCTTGAGGGGTAGGCAGACCCTTTCGGGTCGGGCGATTACGAGGACAGAATATGCCAGCCGTCGTCAGAGGAGGCCGCCGTCAGGCCGCCCCGGCATCGAAAGCCGCACCACGGTCCGCGCCGCGCGGACGGGCGCGTCCGGCCGAGACGGGCAAGCTTCGTCTGATCGGTGGCGTGCCGATGCCGAACGAACTGACGGCCTGGCTTGGGTTTGTGGGCGCGGCGGGCCTGATGGCCGTTGTGCTGCTGACCGGTGGCCGTGGGGAGATGCTGCGCACCTCCGTGATCAATTTTGCCGACGCGCGCATCGCCTCTATGGGCGTAAGTCTTCAGAATGTCCGCCTTCAGGGCGTGTCCGATGTGGCGCGCGAAGATATCCGCAAGGCGATGAAGTTCGAGCGTGGTCAGCCTCTGGCGCTGATGGATCTGGACAAGGTCAAGGCCGATGTCGAGGCCGTGGGCTGGGTTAAATCCGCGGTCGTGCGCCGTCAGTTGCCGGATCAGCTGATCATCACCGTGACCGAGCGCCCGCGTCTGGCGGTCTGGCAGTATCAGAACAAGGCCATGGTCGTCGACGATACGGGTAAGGTCATCCCCGAAGCCCGCTCCGCGAATTTTGTCGATCTGCCGCTGGTTGTCGGTGAAGGTGCCAATGAGGCCAGTGCCGATATTGTACGCCTGATGCAGGGGCGTCCGGAACTGATGTCGAAGGTGTGGGCGCTGGTCCGCGTCGATACGCGCCGGTGGGACGTCCGGCTCAAGAACAATACGATCATTAAACTGCCTGCACTGGATCAGGAAGAGGCGCTGGGCCGTCTCGACGTGCTGATCAGCCAGCAGCGTATTCTCGATCAGGGGCTGGCGGTCATCGACCTGCGCGACCCCAATGCCCTTGTCGTAAAGCCCTTTGATAACGCCCCCGCGTAGGATCGCCGCCCATGTCGCGTCTGGAAGATCGTAAACTGGCCAAGGAAGGACGTTTCGCCGAAAGCGCGACGCGTCAGGGTAACCTGCCTGGCAGTGTGATGGCGGTGACGCCGGGCGTTGTGGCGTCGCTCGATCTGGGGGCATCGAAGATCGGTTGCTTCATCATGAAGCCCGAAGGCGTGCGCAGCGCCGATAATTCCATCCGCGTCGCCGGTGTCGGCTTCGTGCAGTCGCGCGGCATCCGCGCCGGCAATATCATCGACATGGAAGCCGCTGCCACCGCCATTGCTCAGGCCGTTGAACGCGCCGAGGCCATGGCCAATGTCTCGGTGCAGGGTGTGCGCGTTTCGGTGCCGGGGGCGCAGACCGCCTCGCATCGTGTCGTCGCTCAGGTGTCGCTGGGTGTAAAGCCCATTTCCGACGACGACCTGAACCGCGCCATCGCTTCGGGGCTTGCGCAGGTGCGCTTTCCCAATCGCCGCCCGATCCATCTTTTGCCGGTCAGCTGGGCCGTCGACGGACAGAACGGTGTGCGCGATCCGCGCAACCTGACCGGCCGGACGCTGGGGCTTGAACTGCTGGTCGTCACCATCGACGAGAACGTCTTCAACAACATCATGCAGTGCGTGGCCATGGCGCACCTTGAGGTGCAGGCCGTGGTGTCCGCGCCTCTGGCGGCGGCGGTGGCCGCGCTTGAGGAAGACGAAAAGGAGCTGGGCTGCATCTGCATCGACATGGGGGCATCGTGCACCACGGCGGCGGTTTTCTGCGGCGGGGCGCTGGTCCATGTCGACTGCCTGAATGTCGGCGGCAGCCATGTGACCGCCGATATCGCCCGTGGCCTGTCGACCACGCTTGCGGGCGCTGAGCGCGTCAAGACCCTGCACGGTTCGGCCATTGCCTCGTCCAACGAAGATCGTGAAATGGTCGAAGCGCCGCCGCGCGGCGATGAGGCCGGGGCCGCGCCGATTTCCGTGCCGCGCTCGATCCTCAAAGGCATTATCGCGCCGCGTGTCGAGGAAACGTTTGAGCTGTTGCGTGAAAAACTGAAGGCTTCGGGTGTCAGCATCGATCCGGGCGCGGGTATCGTCCTGACCGGCGGAGCGTCGCAACTGGCCGGGGTGCGCGAACTGGCCATCCGCGTGTTCGACCGTCCGGTGCGTCTGGGTAAGCCCAAGCGCGTGCCGCATCTGGCCGACGCGGCAGCTGGGCCGGCCTTTTCGGCCTGTGCAGGCGTGATCCTGCGCACGCTTTACGGGCCGCGCGATGTGGTGCCTGCGCGCAAGATCATGACGGCGCGCCTGTCGCCCAAGGACGCCCCCAGCGCAGGCAAGGGGCATCTGGTCAGCCGGGTGATCGACTGGCTGAAACAGAATCTCTGACCCGTATACAGGACATTCATCCACAATTTTCACGGGACGCCTCAGGGCGTCCCGTTGTCGTTTGTGCGGTATGCTGTGCAGGGATGCGTGTTAATCTTTTGGTAAAAATCGTTCCGCGCCCTGTTAATCTTCTGTGCATAAAGCGGCGGAATGTATTGTGCTTTTCGCCGAACAGGGGATTTGAGAGCGGCTTTCGCGCCACCGCATTCATCAGTTGGTAATTTTTGTTAAAATTTATCGGAAAAATACCTTCAAAACCGCGCGACTCAAGTTATCGGGTAACCATTCATTAAGCATATTCGTAGTCTCATTCCCTGATGGTTGCGGCGCTTCGTATGTATTGCGCCAACGTCGAGGAACGGACGGAAATGTTGACGCCCGGACAGGGTCACGGAAGGTTGGTCTGATCACATGGCTATTCATCTCTCGGCGCCGCGCGCCACGGAATTAAAGCCTCGTATCGTCGTGTTCGGCGTCGGTGGCGCGGGCGGCAATGCCGTCAACAACATGATCGAAGCGGGCCTGGAAGGCGTCGAATTCGTCGTCGCCAACACCGACGCTCAGCAGCTTCAGTTCGCCAAGACCGATCGCCGTGTTCAACTGGGCGTGTCGCTGACGCAAGGGCTGGGCGCGGGTGCGCATCCGGAAGTCGGCATGACCGCCGCCGAAGAATCCTCGCATGAAATCGGTGAGCACCTCGAAGGCGCGCATATGGTCTTCATCACTGCCGGTATGGGCGGTGGTACCGGTACGGGCGCTGCCCCGATCATCGCCCGTGCGGCGCGTGAGCGCGGCATCCTGACCGTCGGCGTCGTGACCAAGCCCTTCATGTTCGAAGGCCGTCACCGCATGCGTCTGGCCGATGCGGGCATTGCCGAGCTTCAGCGCTATGTCGACACGCTGATCGTCATTCCGAACCAGAACCTGTTCCGTATCGCCAATGAGCGCACGACCTTTGCCGAAGCTTTCGGCATGGCCGATCAGGTCCTGCACTCGGGTGTGCGTTCGATCACCGATCTGATGGTGCTGCCGGGTCTGATCAACCTCGACTTCGCCGATGTGCGCTCGGTCATGTCCGAAATGGGCAAGGCCATGATGGGCACGGGCGAGGCGGCAGGTGACGACCGCGCCATTCAGGCGGCGCAAAACGCCATTGCCAACCCGCTGCTGGACGAAACCTCGCTCAAGGGCGCGAAGGCCGTGCTGGTCAACGTTACCGGCGGTCTCGACATGACCCTGCTGGAAGTCGACGAAGCGGCCAACACCATCTCGTCGGAAGTCGATCCGGACGCCAACATCATCTTCGGTGCGGCCTTCGATCCGTCGCTGGAAGGCAAGCTGCGCGTTTCCGTCGTCGCCACCGGCATGGACTCAGCCGCCGCTCAGGCCCAGCCGCCGGTTCAGCAGCCGACCGCGTCGCAATCGCCGCGTCAGTCGATCTACATCACGCCGGGCCGTCCGGGTCAGGCGCAGCCGGTGGCCGCTTCGGCTCCGGTTCAGGCTTCGGCCCCCGCGCCGCAGGCTCAGCCGCAACCCGCGCCTGTTCAGGCTCCGGTACAGGCCTATACGCCCGCTCCGGTTCAGCCGGAAGTGCGTCCCGAGCCGGTGATCGCCGCGCCGCAGGCTCCGGTCGCACCTGCGCCTCAGCCAGTCGTGCAGGAAGAGCCGCGCATCATCGCCAAGATCGTCGATCCGTCGGTCGAGGACGAGTTCGATATCCCCGCGCCGCAACCGGCGCAACGTGAACTGACGCAGCGCCCGGTCGCCGGCTATGGCACGACGCGCGCGCCGGAACCGGCCCGTGCAGCCCCTCAGTCTCCGCGTGAGGATGACCGTTCGGGCGGCTTGTGGCGGGGTCTGTTCCCCAAGCGTCACGACGCGCCGGTGTCGCAGGCTCAGCCCGACTATCGCCAGCCGTCAGCACCGTCCTACAGCGCGGCCCCGCAACCTCAGCCGGTTCAGCAACCGGCCGCCAGGTCGGAGGTTCTGCCGGGTATGGAAGCGGAGGATGATCTTGAAATCCCCTCCTTTCTTCGCCGTCTTGCCAACTGATCGGGCCAACTGATCGAACCCGTTGATCTGAACGAGAACCCGCTGGAAACGGCGGGTTTTTTCATGCCCGCATGGCGGGGCAGGAGAGGTCGAGGCACCCATTAATCATGGCGTTACAAACCGTAATCCATGTTTAGTTGAGGCCTGAGGGGGCACGGGCGTATAAGATGACGTGAGCGGAAACCTTTCCGCGCGTCAATTTTTTGGGTTTATGCGTATCATGTCGCCTGACCATCACGAACATACGATTGCCGTACCCGCCATCTGCGCCGGTATCGGTCTGCACACCGGTCAACGTGTGCGCCTGTCCGTGCGTCCGGCGTCTGCGGGTACGGGTATAGTCTTCGTGCGCACCGATGTCACGGATCGTGACAATCGCGTCCCGGCGCGTGCCGATCTGGTCACCCAGACCCGTCTGGGCACGGTGATCACCAATGCCGAAGGCGTGTCGGTCTCCACCATCGAGCACATCATGGCGGCTCTGTCGGCGCTGGGCGTCGATAATGCCGCGATCGAGCTGGACGGCCCGGAAGTGCCGATCATGGACGGCTCGGCTCAGCCCTTCGTGCAACTGCTGGATCAGGCGGGCTTCCGCCGTCAGGCGACACCGCAACAGGTCATCGAAATCCTTAAGCCCGTCGTGGTCGTCGAAGACGACAAGCGCGCGGCGCTTTACCCCGCCGACCGTTTCGAAATGCACTTCGAAATCGACTTCCCGACGGCCGTGATCGGCCATCAGGAGGTTGAGCTTGTGGTGACCGAGGAAAGCTTCCGCACCGAACTGGCGGCGGCGCGCACCTTCGGCTTCGTCGAAGGCGTCGAGGCTCTGCGCGCGGCGGGTCTGGCCCGTGGCGGTTCGATGGACAACGCCATCGTCATCGACGGCGACCGTGTTCTGAACGCCGAAGGCCTGCGTTTCGTGGACGAATTCGTGCGTCACAAAGCGCTGGACGCCATCGGCGACCTGTACGTTCTGGGCATGCCCATTCTTGGCAGGTTTGAAGGAATCCGCGCCGGACACGGCCTTAATAATGCCGTGGTTCGTGCCCTACTGTCGCAGCCGGATGCCTACCGCGTGGTGACCCGCGCTCCGTCTCTTCAGCAGGCGGGCTAAAACCTGTTGGCGTTTTGCGCCACACCGTTGTAGAGCTATCCTCCATAAATCGTTAAGACCGCCGGCCATCGGGTCCGGCCTGATGAGGATCTACCGTGCCGGCTCACACCATTTCGACCGCTTCCCTCACCACGACGGGCCTCCGCAAAACGGGGGTCCTTCTGCTGATGACCGCAGCGGCGGCCCTGGCGCTCGGCGCCTGCGCGGGCAAGCCCAAGCCGCGCCAGCGTCTGGTTTACGAAGAACGCCCGGTCGAGGCGCTCTACAATACCGGCATGCAGCGTCTGGACGAAAAGAGCTGGAACGAAGCCAACGACTATTTCGAAGAGGTGGAGCGTCAGCACCCCTATTCCGAATGGTCGCGCCGCTCGATCGTCATGGAAATCTACGCCCACTATCAGGCCAATGATTACAATGAATCGACGGCGGCGGCGGAACGTTTCATCAAGCTCTATCCGGGCTCGCCCCTGACGCCCTACGCCTACTATATGCGCGCGATCAACTATTTCGAGCAGATCGTCGATGTGGGCCGGGATCAGGCCTATACCGAAACCGCGCAAACCTATCTGCGTGAAATCGTTCAGCGCTATCCGGGCACCGAATACGCCCGCGACGCGCAGGTGAAGCTGGACATGGTTGCCGACCAGCTGGCCGGTAAGGAGATGGAGATCGGTCGCTTCTACCTCACCGACCATCAGCCTCTGGCCGCCACGGGCCGCTTCAAGACCGTCGTCACCCGCTATCAGACGACTTCGCATACGCCTGAGGCTCTGTATCGTCTGGTCGAAGCCAATCTGATGATGGGCATTCTGGACGAAGCCAATCGCAACGCTTCCGTGCTGGGCTACAACTACCCCGGCGACCGCTGGTACGCGGCGGCTTATCAGCTGATGAAGGAGCGCGGACAGCCGCTCGACATCAAGCCGCAGCCGGTCAAGGATACGGCGGCGAAAAAAGAACAAAAAGAGAAAAAAAGCTGGCTAAGCCGCATCAACCCGATGTAATCTGAGACAAATGGCCCTGATGTCGAATCGGGGCCTTTTGGTATCAGGGGTTCCATGCTCACACGCCTGTCTATCCAAGACGTTGTGCTCGTTGACCGGCTCGACCTCGATATCCGGCCGGGCCTTTCGGTCCTCACCGGCGAAACGGGTGCCGGTAAGTCCATCATTCTCGACAGTCTGGGACTGGCGACCGGCGCGCGCGGCGATGCCGGGCTGATCCGGTCGGGCGCGCCTCAGGCCTCGGTCACCGCCGAGTTCGAGCTGGCGGCCGGGCATCCGCTCTATGAATTTCTCGAAGACAAGGGGCTGGCCGTTGCGGGCGGGGAGCCTCTGCTGTTGCGTCGTGTGGTCAGCCGTGATGGGCGTTCCAAGGCCTTCGTGAACGATCAGTCGGTGTCGGTGAGCGTGCTTAAGGCGCTGGGCGACAGTCTGCTTGAGGTGCACGGTCAGCACGAGACGGTGGGCCTGCTCGATCCGCGCACCCATGCCTCCATGCTGGACGCTTATGCGGGCAGCGGCGGCGCGCTGGCGGCCACGGCGGCGGCGTTCCGCACGCTGAAGGCACTGCGCGATCAGTATCGCGACCTGAAACGTCAGTCGGACAATGCCGCAGCGGAAATCGAGGCGCTGAGCCTGCGCCTTGAGGAACTGGACCGCCTGAACCCTCAGCCGGACGAGGAGGCGACGCTGGCCTCCGACCGTGCGCTTCTGGGCGCATCTGAGCGGGCGCTGGAAGATATCAACGAGGCCCGCAGCACGGTCGGCGGCGATCAGCTATCGCAGCGCCTGTCCAAGGCCTTCCGCGCGCTCGACCATGCCCGCACACGCGCCAAGGCCGCAGGGGCCGACGAAGGCCATGCCGTGCTCAAGGCCCTGTCCGATGCCGCCGAGGCGCTGGATCGCACCCTGATCGCTGCCGATGAGGCTCTGGCGCTGATGGATGCCGCTGCCGACGCGCTGGATGTCGAGCCGGGCAAGCTCGACCGCGTCGAAGAGCGTCTGTTCGCCCTGCGTGGCATGGCGCGCAAGCTGAACATTCTGGTCGACGACCTGCCCAAAAAGCGCGCCGAGATCGCGCAGTCTCTGGGGCGGATCGAAGACGCCGATGCCGAACTCAAAAAGCTCGAAGCCGCCATTGGTGTTGCGGAAACGAGCTTTCAGGCGGCGGTCGAGGCCCTGCGCCAGAAGCGCATCGCCGCCGGTGAGGCCCTCAGTCAGGCGGTGATGGCCGAACTGACGCCGCTTAAGCTCGATAAGGCGGCCTTCCGCGTGGCCTTGCGTCCGCTTGAGCCGGAAAAATATAACGCCACGGGCGGCGACGTGATTACCTTCGAGGTGCGCACCAATCCGGGAGCGGATTGGGGCGGCATGGCGGCCATTGCGTCGGGCGGCGAACTGGCGCGGTTCGCGCTGGCGCTCAAGGCGGCGCTGTCGACGCGTGTGGCGGCGGGCGGATCGGACGAGGCCGCAGGGCCGGTGATGATTTTCGACGAGGTCGATCAGGGCGTAGGCGGCGCGGTGGCGGACGCTGTGGGGCTGCGCCTGCGCAAGCTGGCCGGGCGTTCTCAGGTGATCGTGGTCACCCACTCGCCTCAGGTGGCCGCACGCGGCGATCAGCACCTGAAAGTCTCGAAAGGCGATACGGGCGAGGGCATTCGCTCGCGCGTCGTTGAACTGAGCAAGGACGAGACGCTGGAAGAACTGGCCCGCATGCTGTCGGGCGCCGAAATCACACCCGAAGCCCGCGCGGCGGCCCTTGCGCTGGTAAAGGGGTAGACACACGTCCTCCCCTAATTTTAGGGGAGGTGGCATTGAGCGATAGCGAAATGACGGTGGGGTTAATACCGCCGTTTAACCCCACCCCCGCCTTTCGGCGGTACCTCGCCCTGAAACGCCAGTTCGGCGCAGCCAAATCAGGGGAGGGGCTTAAATAAAAATGACCACACACGCACCCGAGACGGCGCGCACGCGCCATGAACAGCTTTCCAATGAGATCAAGCATCACCGCGATCTCTATTATAATCAGGAAGCGCCGGAGCTGTCCGACGCCGATTACGACGCGCTGGAACGCGAACTGCGTCAGCTTGAGGCCGACTATCCCGACCTGCACACGGTCGACAGCCCGACCGAGCAGGTGGGCGCGGAGATTTCCAGCAAGTTCGCCCCGGTTCAGCATGGCGTGCCCATGTTGTCGCTCGATAACGCCTTTGCCCCCGAAGACGTGGCCGATTTCGAAAAGAGCATCCGCCGCTTTCTCAAACTGCCGCCGGAAGAGCCGCTGGCCTTCGCCGCCGAGCCCAAGATCGACGGCCTGTCGTGCTCGCTGCTCTATGTGAACGGCAAACTGGTGCGCGCGGCGACGCGCGGCGACGGACGCACGGGCGAAGACATCACCGAAAACGTCAGGACCATCCGGGGCGTGCCGCATGAATTAAGCGGTTCGGGCTGGCCTGAGCGCATCGAAATCCGCGGCGAGGTCTATTACCCTCTGGCTGAATTCGCCGCCATGAACGCCAGGTCGGCGGAAGAGGGGGGTAAGGTCTTCGCCAATCCGCGCAATGCGGCCTCGGGCGCGCTGAGACAACTGGACGCCTCGGTTACCGCCTCGCGGCCCCTGCGTTTCTTTGCCTATACGTGGGGGGCTTTTTCTGGGGGCGAAGTCAGCGATGCGGGCTTCGCCGCGACCCAGAGCGAGGCGCTGGACCTGTTCCGGCAGTGGGGGTTTCAGGTCAATCCGCGCTCGGCCCGCACCGAAAACAGCGACGGCCTGCTGAAGATCTATGAGGATATCCAGCGCGACCGTTCCGGCCTCGGCTACGATATCGACGGGGTGGTCTATAAGGTCGACCGGCTGGACTATCAGCGTCGGCTGGGTTTCGTGTCGCGCTCGCCGCGCTGGGCCATCGCGCACAAATTCCCGGCGGAACAGGCCCTGACTCACCTTAAGGCCATCGATATTCAGGTCGGACGCATCGGGACGCTGACGCCGGTGGCGCGGCTTGAGCCGGTCAATGTCGGCGGCGTGGTGGTGTCGAATGTCACCCTGCACAATGCTGACGAAATCGCCCGCAAGGATATCCGCATCGGTGACCTCGTCCGGGTGCAGCGCGCCGGCGATGTCATTCCGCAAATTGTCGGTGTCGAGCTTGCGGAGCGCCCTGAAGGGGCCGAGACCTACGCATTCCCGACGGTGTGCCCGTGTCCGCTGAAGACCGCCGTGGTGCGCGAACTGAACCTCAAGGGCGAAGAGGGCGTGGCGCGTCGCTGCACCGGCGATCACGCCTGTCCGCATCAGCGCGTCGAGTATCTGAAATACGTCGTCAGCCGCAAGGTGCTCGACATCGAGGGGCTGGGCGAGAAGCAGCTTCAGAAGTTCAGCGAAGAAGGCCTGATCCGCGAACCGGCGGACCTGTTCACGCTGGAGGCGCGTGACAAGAGCTCGCTGACGCCGCTGCGCAACCGTGACGGCATGGGGGAAACCAGCGCACGTAACCTGTTCGATGCCATCGAGGCGCGGCGTAACCTGCCGCTGGACCGCTTTATTGCGGCGCTGGGCGTCAAGGGGGTTGGGGAGACGACGGCGCGGTTGCTGGCGCGCGCCTATCATTCCGAACGTGCCTTCCATGAGGCCATGATCGCTCTGGCGGCGGGCGACGAAGAGGTGAAGGCGGCGCTCGACAATATGGATCAGGTGGGGCCGTCTCTGGTGGCGGCCCTGATCGAATTTTTCGGCAATGACTACAATCTGGGCATCTATGATCGTTTCGCGGCTGAGGTCGCGGTGCAGGACGCCGAAGTCGTCGCCGCCGATTCGGCCATTTCGGGCAAGACCGTAGTGTTTACCGGTACGCTGGAAAAGATGACCCGCGACGAAGCCAAGTCGCAGGCCGAACGGCTTGGGGCCAAGGTGGCGGGGTCTGTCTCGGCCAGGACCCACATCCTCGTGGCGGGTCCCGGCGCAGGCTCGAAACTGAAAAAGGCCGCCGAACTGGGCGTTCAGGTGATGAACGAAGACGAGTGGCTGGCCTTTATCGGAG
>JASGGL010000018.1:0-24024 GCA_047605065.1 Asticcacaulis sp. | reverse complement strand
AGGCGACTTCCTGCGCCAGCGCCTTGGAAAAACCGCTCATGCCGGCCTTGGAAGCGGCATAGTTGGTCTGGCCCGGATTGCCCATGACGCCCACCACCGAGGTGATGCCGATGATACGGCCGTGGCGGCGCTTCATCATGCCCTTCACGGCGGCGCGCGACAGGCGGAAATAGGATTCGAGATTGACCTTGATCACCGTCTCCCAGTCCTCGTCCTTCATGCGCAGGATCAGGCCGTCCTTGGTGATGCCGGCATTGGCCACCAGAATGTCGAGCGGCGAACCCGCAGCGGCCTCGGCCCTGGCGATCAGGCCATCGACCTCAGCCGCATCGGACAGGTTGCAGGATGCGACGAACGCGCCGTCCCCCAGTTCCGCTGCCAGATCGTTGAGAACGGCTTCGCGCGTTCCCGAAAGGACGACCTTCGCGCCCTGCGCGTGCAGCGAGCGGGCGATCTGGGCCCCAAGGCCGCCGGTCGCGCCGGTCACCAGCGCCGTCTTGCCGGTCAGTTCAAACATATGCGTCTCCTGATATCTTAAAGGCTTTTGGCGAAGGCTTCGAAATCGGCCGCGCCGTTGAGCGCCACGGCTTCCGCATCGGGAGCCAGACGCTTGATCATGCCGGTCAGCACCTTACCCGCGCCCAGCTCAGCGACTTTCGTCACGCCGCCTTCATTCGCCAGCCACTGCACGGATTCGCGCCAGCGCACCCGGCCCGTTACCTGCTCGACCAGCAGCGGCGCGAACTGTGCCTTGTCGCCCACCGGCTGTGCGGTGACGTTGGCGACCAGAACCGACTTCGGATCGTGGAAGGTGGTTTTAGCCAGTGCGGCGGCCATTTCCTCGGCAGCGGGCTGCATCAGCGGGCTGTGGAAGGGGGCGGACACGTTCAGCAGCATGGCCTTGGCACCCAGTTCCTTGGCCTTTTCCACGGCCAGCTCGACCGCAGCCTTTTCACCGGAAATAACCACCTGACCGGCATTATTGTCATTGGCGACGACCACGACGCCCGCTGCGCGACCGGCCTCACAGGCGGCTTCGGCCAGAGCCAGATCGGCCTTGGCCCCGATCAGGGCAGCCATGGCGCCCTGCCCCACCGGTACGGCGCGTTGCATGGACTGACCGCGCAGCTTCAGAAGCTTCGCCGCGTCGGTGAGTGTCAGCACTTCCATCGCCGCCAGCGCCGAATATTCGCCCAGAGAGTGACCAGCACAGAAGGCTGCCTTAGACACGTCGACGCCGAAATCGGCCTTAAGCACGCGCACCACCGCCAGCGAGGTCGCCATCAGGGCGGGCTGCGCGTTTTCGGTGAGCGTCAGATCGGCTTCCGGGCCTTCGCGCATCAGTTTGAGCAGGTCCTGCCCCAGCGCCTCATTGACCTCTTCAAAGACCTCGCGGGCAGCGGCGAAGCTGTCGTAAAGCTCGCCCCCCATGCCCACGCTCTGAGAGCCCTGCCCCGGAAAAACGAATGCCAGCGTCATATAACGGTGTCCCGACTGTGATTACTGGCGGCATGGGTTAGGCCAATCCGCCCCTAAGGGCAAGGGGTTTGCGTTTTCAGCCACCGCCTGCCCACGACATCCACGGGGCAAAAGCGGTTGTAGATGGCTACCAAACATCTTAAAAGCGCCCTCTATAGGCCTTTGGGGTGTGAGGTTTGAGGGGGAGTTCCATGAATATACTGAGGAATGTCGTCTTTACGGCTGTGCTGTCGGTCTGCGCATTTTCTGCAGCGGCTGAAACCAACCCTTTGGGTGCACCTCCGCCGCTTTCGGCCTTCGGCAAGCGCCCTGATATCGAAGAGGTCGCTCTGTCACCGGACGGCAAACGTCTGGCGCTGATCAAAGGGTATGGGGCTGATCGTCTGGTCATGGACCTCGACATCGAAAAGGATGATTTCAAGGCGTTGCGCGTCGGCGACGTCAAGGTACGCAGCCTGTTCTGGGGCGACGAAACGCGCATCATCCTGATCTCATCGCAAACGGTCGACCTGCGTCAGTTCGTTGGTGGCAAGGATGAGTACTATCTGGGGCAGATTCTCGACATCCCCAATAACAAGGCCTTCGCCCTCTATCGCAATATCGACCGCTTTTACACCATTGTAATGGGCGATTTTTACCGCATCAAGGTCAAGGACCGCTATCGCGTCACGGCGTCGAACGTAAAACTGGAAGGCGAAGGCCTGCGCAGCCTCTACAACTTTGATCTGGACACGGGGCGGGGCCAAAAGATGGAGGAAGAACCCTTCCATGTCCGCAACTGGGTCGTACGTGGCGACGGTCAGATCATGGCCCGCGCCGAGTACGATCGCGACGATAAGGTGTGGACGTTGCGTTACCGGCAGGACGGTAAATGGCGTTCGATCTACAGCGAAAAGCAGATGCTCGACGCACCGTCCCTGATCGGGCGGGGGCGCGACGACGAGTCGGTGCTGGTTTATATCAATGCCGGTGAAAAAGCTGGCAACTATTATGAGGTCTTCCCGGATGGACGTTTCAGCGAACCGCTCGAGGCCAAGGGTGACAATGTAGCCCCCTATTTCCACCCGGCGACTCGCAAGCTGGCCGGTTTCACCGACTATACGCCTGACGGCCCGGTCTACACCTTCTTTGCGCCGGATCTGGCGCAACTGCCGCGCCTGATCGAAAAAGGCATGCCGGGCTATACCTATCGGCGCCTCGTCGATGCGTCCGACGACGCCCGAAAGATCATCGTCTATGGCGAAGGCCCGGAAGACCCCGGCTCCTACTTCTTCATCGATTACACGAACAAAAACTTCAAGGCCGTGGGCGAAACCCGGCCCGAAGTGCCTATCGAATGGATCGCGCAGAAGAGGAAGGTAACCTATAAGGCCGCAGACGGATTGGAAATCCAGGCCTTTCTGACCCTGCCTCCCGGTCGTGAGGCGAAGAACCTGCCGCTGGTGGTGGTGCCGCATGGCGGGCCGCAATCCTATGACGACATCAGCTACGACTGGACCTCTCAGGCGCTGGCGTCACGCGGCTATGCCGTCCTGCAGCCCAATTTCCGCGGTTCGGACGGCTATGGTCAGGCCTTTGTCGAAAAAGGCTATGGCGAGTTCGGCCGCAAGATGCAGACCGACCTCAGCGACGGGGTGCGCCATCTGGCCGCGCAAGGGATAATCGATCCGAAGCGCGTATGCATCGCCGGAGCCTCCTACGGTGGTTATGCCGCTCTGGCCGGGGCGGCCTTCGATCCCGGCGTTTATCGCTGCGCCAGCGCCACCGCGCCGGTGACCAATCTCAAAGCCTTCATCCGCTTTCAGGAAACCGCCGTCGGCTACGACAAAAAGGCCACCCGTGTCCTCTACTGGAAACGGTTTCTGGGCGAGCCGTCGGGCTGGGACGCCGTGTCTCCGGACGTCAAGGCCGCCAACATCACCATCCCGATCCAGCTCATCCACGGCAAGGACGATACGGTGGTGCCTATCGAACAGAGCTACAGCATGCGCGACGCGCTTAAAAAAGCGGGGAACCCGGCCGAGGTCGTCATTCTTGAGGGGGAAGACCACTGGCTGTCGCGCGAGCCTACACGCGTTCAGACTCTGACCGCCATCGTCGCCTTTATCGAAAAGCACAATCCAGCCTATTAAACGGGCCAGCCTATTGACGCGCCAGCGGACCGGCGCTGATATGCATGCTGTACAACTCAGGGGTATCCGATACCGGTACCCCTGTAACGGATATCGGGGGAGTTTTCATGCCACATACCCATATGAACCGCCGCACCCTGATGGGCGCAGGCGTCTCTCTGGCCGCCCTGTGGGCAACCGCCGCCCGCGCTGAAACCAACCCTTTGGGCGCCCCCCCGGCCCTGACGCTTTATGGCGACCTGCCCGCCATCGATCACGTCGATCTTTCCGCCGATGGCGATAAGGTGGTCATGGCTTCGGGACGCGGCGCGCAGCGCAGCCTGATCGTCTACGACCTGAAAAGTCAGAAGGCCTCGAAGCAACCCATCGGCGACATGAAACTCCGGTCCGTGTCGTGGATCGACAAATCCCATCTGCTGATCGAAAGCTCACTGACCTCTACCCTCGCCATGCTCAGCGATGTTCAGCAGGAGCTTTTTACCGCGATCGCCCTGAATTACGAGACAGGCAAGGCCAAGTCGATCTACGGCAATATGGCCGACTACTTCCCGGTTCTGGGCTCCGGCGCATCGGTCATCCGCAGCGATAAAAAAGCCTCCGTGCTGGCCGGAGGTATTACCCGCGTCAAGTATCTGCACATTCTCAATCGCTTCGACCCTGAAACCGGCAACGCGTCTCAGGTCGACGAAGGCGGCCCGGACACCACCGACTGGGCGATCAATACCGAAGGCGGTCTGGTGGCGCGGGAAAACTACCGTCGCGATACCTATACCTGGAGCCTTGAGATGAACCGGGGCGGCTGGAAAACGGTCATGACGGAAAAGGCGCAACTGGATTATCCCAGTCTGGTCGGGCTGGGCCGGACGCCTCAAACCGCTACCGTCTATTTCAATCAGGGTGAGCGCGCCAACCACTACTACGAAGTGGCACAGGACGGCGCGCTGACACCGATGTTCGATGACACCAAAGGCAACCTCAGCCTTCTGCGTCACCCCAAAACGCGCACAGTGGCCGGTTACGCCACGCACGGCCACTGGGTGACCTACACCTATACCGATCCGCAACTGGCCGCCCTGCCCGAGCAGATCGGCAAGGCCTTTACCGGTTACCGCACCTCCATATCCTCGCTGGCGGATGATTGCCGCAAGGCGGTGATCTATTCCGAAGGCCCCGACGACGCCGGTACCTACTTCTTCATCAACTTCGAAACCGGTGAGAACCTCCGGCTGGGACAGGCCTATCCGGACCTGCCCGCCGCGTGGATCACCGAGAAGATGCCCTTTACCTACAAAGCCGCCGATGGCCTTGAGATCGAGGCCTATCTGACCCTACCGCCGGGGCGTGTGCCCGAACGTCTGCCGCTGATCGTCCTGCCGCACGGCGGGCCTCAGGCCCGCGACACGCAGGGCTTCGACTGGGACGTCAATGCCTATGCCTCACGCGGCTATGCCGTTTTGCAACCCAATTTCCGTGGTTCCGACGGCTATGGCAACGCCTTTGTCGAAAAGGGATATGGCGAATGGGGCCGCAAGATGCAGACCGACCTCAGTGACGGAGTGCGCCATCTGGCGGCTAAAGGCATTATCGATCCCGCCCGCGTGTGCATCGCCGGTTACTCCTACGGCGGGTACGCCGCCATGGCCGGAGCGGCTTTCGATCCCGGCGTTTATCGCTGCGCCGCCTCCTACGGCGGTGTGTCGGACCTGCGCAGCATGATGGTAAGCGAAGGCAAGCAGTCCGGCGACAAGAACAGCGGTGCCATCCGTTACTGGAAACGTTACCTCGGCGATCCGACGAAATGGGACGCGGTCTCTCCGTTGCGCAATGCCGACAAGGTGTCGATCCCACTGCTGCTCATCCACGGTAAGGACGACACGGTGGTCGACTATATGCAGTCGAAACTGATGGCGGATGCGCTGCAAAAGGCCGGAAAGCCCGTCGAACTGATTACGCTCACCGGCGAAGACCACTGGCTGTCGCGCAGCGAAACCCGCCTCAGCATGCTGACCGCCATCGTCGCCTTCATCGAAAAGCACAATCCAGCCTATTAAACGGGCCAGCCTATTAAACGGGCCAGCCTATTGACGCACGGTCGGGCCGGGGCGGATATAGCGGGATACCGGGGGGATCATTCATGTCGCATACCTTTATGAACCGCCGCACCCTCATGGGAGCCGGGGCTGCGCTGGCGGCCCTCTGGACGACCGGTGCACGCGCTGAAAGCAACCCTTTGGGCACGCCACCGCCCCTCACGCTTTACGGTGCCCTGCCCGTTGTCGATCATATCGCCCTGTCGCCTAAGGGCGAGCGTGTGGCCATGATCGTGCGCAGCGGTCAGACACAGGTGATCTTCGACTATAATGTCGCCACGGGCGGCATGAACACATTGCCTCTGGGGCCTCTACAGGTCGAAGACCTGAACTGGGTCGATGAAACCTATCTCGCCATCACCTGCCGACAGGTCTTTACCTCGACCCGCAAGGTCGATTTGTATCAGACCTTCGTCCTCAACCCGTCCCTCAAGGAACAGCCCAAGGGACTTTTCCTCAAAGATCCCATCCTGTCGGCGTGGTCGCCCTCCAACGTGCTGGTCGATGGCAAAAGACAACTCGTCTATCTGATCGCGGACCGCCTCATGGTGCAGGACCCGGCCACACAGAAGACGCGTCCGCTCAGGACCGGACTTCCGGACTACAGCTATCTGATATCCGAGACCGGTGAATTGCTGGCGGGATATGACTTCCATCTGGGGGCCAACGAATGGCGGCTTATGTTTCCGGATGGCAAGGGGTGGAAAACCGTACGCAGGCATAAGGGACGCACCGATGTACCGCATGTCGCAGGTATCGCTCCGGACGGCAAGTCCGTCATCCTTTACCTCCGCGACGGCGCACAGCCCGATGGCTATTATCAGGTGGCACCGGACGGCACACTCAGCGAGCGCCTGAACCCCGACGTCCTCAACAGCGCACCCGTTTTTCATCCCCGGACGCGGCATCTGGCGGGCTTTGCCAATTACGATCACTGGGTCACCTATGATTTTGCCGACCCGCAACTCAAGGGCCTCGCGCAGGATATCGCGCAGACGCTGGGTGATCGCCGCTTCAGCCTTGAGGCTCTGGCCGAAGAGCCGGGCAAGGCTATCGTTTATACCGAAGCTAAGGACGATTTCGGCACCTACTACTATGTCGATCTGACCACGGGCACCATAGCGCCTCTGGGTGAAACCTATCCCGAACTCCCCCCGGCCTGGAGCGCGCCCAAGACGGTCATCGCCTATAAGGCCGCAGACGGTCTGGATATCGACGCCTACCTCACCCTGCCGCCGGGACGCGCGCCCACGGGCCTGCCTCTGGTCGTCCTGCCCCACGGCGGGCCGGAGTCCAACGATAGTATCGGCTTCGACTATGAGGCTCAGGCTCTGGCTTCGCGCGGCTATGCCGTCCTTCAGGCCAACTTCCGCGGCTCCACCAACCGCGACCGGGCCTTTGTCGAAAAAGGCTACGGCCAATGGGGCCGCAAGATGCAGACCGACCTCAGCGACGGCGTCAGATATCTGGCGCAAAAGGGCATGGTGGACCCCAGACGGGTTTGCATCTTCGGTTCGTCCTATGGTGGCTATGCCTCACTGGCGGGCGCAGCCTTCGATCCGGGCATATACCGGTGCGCCGTATCCGTATCCGGGGTCAGCGACCTGCCGCTGATGATGCGCGAAACCCTGACCGAAAACGGTCAGTTCCGCTTCGGCTCGGTCCTGCATCTGCAAAAAATGCTGGGCGACGAAACCCAATGGGAGGCCTATTCCCCGGCCCGTCACGCGGACCGCATTACCATCCCGGTCCTGCTTGTTCATGGCAAAGACGATACGGTCGTCAGTATTGAACACAGCAAGCGCATGGATATCGCGCTTAAAAAGGCCGGCAAACCCGTCGATTTCGTCACGCTTGACGGTGAAGACCACTGGATGTCGCGCGAACCCACGCGCGTTCAGACCCTGACCACCGTCATCGCCTTTATTGAAAAACATAACCCGGCCTATGCCTGATGCTTGATCGCCGCCTCTTCCTCACCACCGGGTTCGCTGGCCTGACCGCACTGACGGCCCATGCTCAGCAGACACCAGCCCCGCCCTCTCTGGCGGTGTTCGGACGCCTGCCGGAACTGGACCATGTGTGCCTGTCGCCCGATGCGTCGGCGGCCGCCATGTGCGTGCGGCGTGGCAACGCGCAGTTTCTGGTGCGCTTCGACCTCAAAACCGGTGAAACCGTGGCGCACCCGCTGGGCGACCTGAAGGTGCGTGACCTGTTCTGGGCGGGTAACGAGCACGTCGCCCTGATCAAGTCCTCAACCCTCAGCGCGAACGCCTACTCGATTTTCCGCAACGAACAGATGAGCGTAAACATTCAGGACATGCGCTCAGGCAAGTCCCGTCTGCTGTTTCACGGTGTGGAAAACGTCGATCCGATCGTGCTGGGCGACGTGCACGCCATTCGACAGGCCAACGGCTATGCGCTCACCGGCTCCGCTATCCGGCGCAAGGACGAAGGCAGCCTGTTGTTCTATGCCTTCGATGTCCGCAGCGGACAGGCGCGGCAACTGGACGACGCGCCGCTGGGCACAGCCGACTGGGTCATCCGTCCGGATGGAGAACCCGTTGCCCGCTCATTCTTTGACTCAGCCCGCAATATCTGGTCGCTGGCCTTCCGCAGCGGCCGGTTCTGGCCTGCGGTGCTTACCCTGCCTGTGCAGACGGAAATGCCGCGTCTTTATGGGCAGGGGTCTACAGACGACAGCGTCATAGCCTTCCTGCCCGAAGACCCGCGCGGCTTTGTCGAGATCAGCGCAGGTGCAGAGATACGCGACCTCAAAGGTGGCCTCTACAGCCGCCCCCTGTTCCATCCCCTGTCTCAACGCTTCAACGGCTTTGCCCACCTTGACGCCAGCACACGCTATGAATTCCTGTCGCCCGATATGGCCGACCTGCCGAAACTGGCGGCGAAATACCTGCCGCGCTACCGGATCGACTTTGTTTCGTTTGCCGAAAATCCGCGCAAGGCCATTGTTTACGGCGAAAGTCCGCAGGATGCCGGGTCCTATCATTTCATCGATTTCGACAGTGGCCTGGTGATCCCCCTCGGAGACACGCGCCCCGATCTGCCCGCGCGCTATGTCGGTGAGAAACTGCCTCTGAAATATACCGCCTCGGACGGCGTGGAAATCGAAGCCTATCTGACCCTGCCCCCCGGGCGCGCGGCCAAAGCCCTCCCCCTGATCGTTCTGCCGCATGGTGGCCCGGAAGCGCGCGATACCCTGTCTTTTGAATGGGATGTCGCCGCCTATGCGTCACGCGGCTACGCCGTGCTGCAACCTAATTTCCGCGGCTCGGCAGGCTATGGCAGAGCCTTCGTGGAAAAGGGATACGGCCAGTTGGGACGACGCATGCAGACCGACCTCAGCGACGGCGTGCGGTTTCTGGTCTCGCAAGGGCTTGTTGACGCCTCGCGCGTCGCCATCGTCGGCTATTCTTACGGAGGATACGCCGCTCTGGCCGGCGCGGCCTTCGACCCCGGCATATATAAATGCGCCGTCAGCGTGGCTGGCCTCTCCGACCTGCCCGCCTTCGTCAGCTATATTTCCAGCAAGACGTTCAGCCCGAACGGTCAGTCGGCGCTCTACTGGAAACGGTTCCTCGGGGATGAGGCCGGCTGGCCTGCCGTTTCACCGGCACGGCACGCGGCGAAGATATCCATTCCCGTCCTGCTGGTCCACGGCAAGGACGACACCGTCGTGCCTTACACCCAGTCTCAGATGATGTTCAGCGCCCTCAAAAGCGCCGGAAAGGCCGTGGAACTGCAAACCCTGCCGGGAGAGGACCACTGGCTGTCGCGCGAACCCACGCGCGTTCAGACCCTGACCAGCGTCATCGCCTTCATCGAAAAGCATAATCCTGCCTATTAAGTACAGGCCCGCCTATGGATTGCGGGTGGGCGCAGGCGTGGAAACGGCGTATAAGGCCGCATATCCCTCGCCGCAGGAGACATCCCCATGGCCTTTGCTCCCCGATCTGTCCGCCTTTCCGCTGTTGTAATGACGGCGGGCCTGACGCTGATGTCTGCCCCTGCCTTCGCCGCCCTCAAGGTCGGCGACAAGGCCCCGGCCTTTACGGTCGATGCGGCCACCAACGGCGCGGTGCATAGCTTCCGGCTCAAGACCGCCCTGAAAAAGGGGCCGGTCGTGGTCTATTTCTATCCGAAGGCCTTTACCGGCGGCTGCTCGCTCGAGGCGCGGCAGTTCTCGGAGAGCATGGACAGGTTCGCCGCCAAAAAGATCAGCGTGGTCGGTCTTTCCGCCGACGACGTGCCGACCCTCCAAAAGTTTTCGCAGGCCGATTGCGGCGGCAAGTTCCCGGTCGGCTCGGACAAGGGAGCGAAGATCGCCGAAACCTATGATGCCAAGCTGCCGGAAAAGGCGATGTCGGGGCGCGTCTCCTACATTATCGGCAAGGACGGCCGCATCGCTTTCGTCCACGATTCAAAGGACGCCGCCAGCCACGTCCCCAGCCTTCTGGCGGCCGTCGAAAGCCTGAAATAGGCGAAGCGCCTTATATGGCTTGCGTTTGCGGGCACTTTGGACTATAGCGCCCGCTTCGCTTGCGTGGTGGTCACCCTCATTGTGAGGAACCGTGATCCATCGTGCCTTCGGGACTTCCGCCCGGACGCGCGCCACCACGCTCAACGGAAGAGGACAAAATGGCCCTTTATGAGCATGTCGTGCTTGCACGGCAGGACATTTCGCCGCAACAGGCGGAAGGTCTGAATGACACCCTGAAAGCCCTTATCGAAGAACTCGGCGGCTCGGTCGCCAAGATCGAATACTGGGGCCTTCGCAACCTCACCTACCGCGTGAAGAAGAACCGCAAGGCGCACTACTCGCTGCTGGCCATCGATGCGCCGGCCGAGGCCGTCAAGGAAATGGAACGTCAGTTGTCGATCAACGAAGACGTCATCCGCTTCCTGACCGTCCGCGTCGAAGAGCTCGATCTGGAGCTTTCGCCGGTCCTGTCGCGCCGTGAACGTTCGGAACGCCCTGAGCGTTCGGAGCGTAACGCCGAATTCGCTGAGCAATAAGGAGATCTGAAGATGGCTGAAGATACCACTCCCGCCACCGTCGGCTCGCCCGTTGGCTCCGCCCCGGCCCGCCGCCCGTTTTTCCGTCGCCGCAAGGTGTGCCCGTTCTCCGGTGCGAACGCTCCGAAGATCGACTACAAGGACGTGAAGCTGCTGCAGCGCTACATTTCCGAGCGCGGCAAGATCGTGCCGTCGCGCATCACCGCCGTGTCGCAAAAGAAGCAGCGTGAACTGGCCAAGGCCATCAAGCGCGCCCGCTTCCTGGCGATCCTGCCCTACGTCGTGAAGTAAGGAGTTCTGACCATGAAAGTTGTTCTCCTTGAACGCGTCGACAATCTGGGCGTTATCGGTGATGTGGTTACGGTGAAGGACGGCTTTGCCCGTAACTTCCTGCTGCCGCGTCACAAGGCTCTGCGCGCCACCACGGCTAACCTGAAGGTCTTCGAGGCCCAGAAGGAACAGATCGTCGCCCGCAACGCCGCCAACAAGGCCGCTGCCGAAAAGCAGGGTGCCGAGCTGGACGGTCAGCAGTACGTGATGATCCGTCAGGCTGGCGAAACCGGTCAGCTTTACGGTTCGGTCACCGGCCGTGACGTTGCCGAAGCCATTACCGCCGACGGCGGTAAGGTCGAGCGCAACCAGATCGTCCTCGACACCCCGATCAAGACCCTCGGCCTGCACGCCCTCAAGGTGCGTCTGCACGCCGAAGTCACGATCTCGGTCACCGTCAACATCGCGCGTTCGGCTGATGAAGCCGAGCGTCAGGCGGCGGGTGAAAACGTGATCGCTTCGCAATTCGAAGAAGATCGTCTGGCTGACGAAGCCGCTGCCGCCGACCTTCTCGAAGGTGGCGCCGGTCAGGCCGTCGAAGACGCCTACGAATACTAAGACCGGATTTACGTCCGATCGAAGGGAACCCCCTGAGCCTCTGCGGCTCAGGGGTTTTTTCGTATATACAGTCGAGACAATCATAAAGATTCGCATACGGGGGTCACCATGAAGGAAGTACCGGCACCAGCCACGCTGATGCAGATGTTCGTCACCGAGGTTTATCGGACCGATCTGGCCGGGAGCAGCGCCGACCCGCTGATCACGCGCCTTGAGGCCGCCTCCATGCGGCTGGCCCGGACCGATACCGCCGGGCGCGAATGGGCGACCCGTCAGGGCTATATGGGCTATACCTCCTACGAAAGCATCGCCGACCTCAGGACCGAAGACCCGGCATTCACCGAACTGGTCGAGATGCTGGACGTTCAGGTCACCCTCTATGCCCGCCTGATCGAGCTTGACCTGCGCGGCAAAAGCCCGCGTCTGGCCGCCATGTGGATCAACCTGCTGGATCAGGGCGGCGCGCATTCCGCCCATATCCATACCCACAGCGTCTTTTCCGGCACCCTCTATCTCAATATTCCCACCGGCGCAGGCGCTCTGCAATTCGAAGACCCGCGTCTGGGCTTCATGATGTGTGCGCCGCAACGCCTGCCGTCGGCACGCCCCTACCGTCAGACCTTCGTGCCCGTCCCGCCGTCGCGCGGTACGCTGCTGCTGTGGGAAAGCTGGCTCAGGCACGAAGTCTCCACCAACCAGAGCCCTCATCAACGGCTGTCGATCAGCTTCAATTACGACCTGTGATCGCCATT
This sequence comes from Asticcacaulis sp., assembly GCA_047605065.1. GTDB lineage: Bacteria > Pseudomonadota > Alphaproteobacteria > Caulobacterales > Caulobacteraceae > Asticcacaulis. Next base: position 11,646 of record JASGGL010000018.1, on the reverse strand, counting down.
CGGTTGCGGAACCGACCATTTTCGTCACGAACGCTTCATAAAAACGTCACATAATGGCAACGTTCGGCGATCTTTTTTACTGATGAAGCTACGCCGGAAAACGCCCCATATGCAGAATTGTCAGGGTTATATTTTTGACGCTGAATACGATTTCAGATGTCGCAACGCACAAAATGAATACAAATCAACGTTATTCAATTTTTGACATTCGCGTCACATTTCCCCGGCACTGATTTCCGCTGCTCCGGTCTCGCCTCAGGGTGGCGACGACCACTCTGACCGCCCGCTTTTCATGCGGTAAACTTGTGTCAACACTTACAGACTTCGAGTCCCTCCCCCCTCAAGCCTGAAGTGACATCCATGACCAGCACCACCCGATACAATCGTTTACATCAACGTGTTCTGATGCTCGGCAGCGCCCTCAGCCTGACCATGTGCCTGTCGCCGCTTCTTGCCCCGTCGGCTCACGCCCAAAGCGCAGACGAGCCCACCGAGGTCGTGGTCACCGGCACCCGCGCCAAGCGTTCGAAGCTCGAAACCCTCGCCCCGGTCGACGTCATCAAGAGCGAAACCCTTCAGAACATGGGCTCGCCGGAACTGGCCGAAGGCCTGTCACGGCTGGCGCCGTCGATCACCTTTCCGCGTCCGGCGGTGACCGACGGCACCGACAGCGTGCGTCCGGCAACCCTTCGCGGCCTTGGCCCGGATCAGACTCTGGTGCTGGTCGACGGTAAGCGCCGTCACGCTTCGGCGCTGGTCAATATCAACGGCTCGGTGGGCCGCGGTTCGGCGGCGGTCGATCTCAACACCATCCCCGAAGCCGCGCTGGGGACCATCGAAATCCTGCGCGACGGCGCGGCGGCGCAATACGGCTCAGACGCCATTGCCGGGGTGATAAACCTGCGCCTGCGCAAGGCGTCGTCGGGCGGCTCGCTCAGCCTGTCGCTGGGCGGTTACAACACCAAGGTCAAGACCGCCAACACCACCTACAATCAGCGCGACGGCGAAAGCGCCACCTTAAGCGGCTGGGTCGGCCTGCCGCTGGGCGAAGACGGCTTCCTCACCCTGTCCGGTGAGATCAAGGACCGCCATCCGACCTCGCGCGGCGGCCTCGACACCCGCGTTACCCCGGCGGCGGTGAAATCGCGCTACGGCGACCCGCAGGAGCGCGCCGTCACCCTGTTCGTCAATGCGGGGAAGCCGATCAACGAGGTCTGGGAAGCCTACGCCTTCGCCAGCTTCCAGAACCGCCGCGACGACAGCGCCGCCAACTACCGCAACCCGACCAATGGCGGCAACGTGCCGGCCATCTACCCCAACGGCTTCCTGCCGATCATTCAGGCCCATACCGAAGACCTGTCGGCCACCGGCGGCGTCAGGGGCGACATCGCGGGCTGGGCCAGCGATTTCAGCCTGTCGCACGGCCTCAACACCTTAAGCTACGCCACCGCCAACAGCGTCAACGCCTCCTACGGGACGGCATCGAAGACCTGGTTCTATTCGGGCTCGCTCGAATACGGTCAGACCGTCTTCAATGCCGCCTTCAGCAAGCCTTACGAGATCGGCCTCGCCAAGCCGCTGAACGTCGCTTTCGGCCTCGAGGCGCGCAAGGAAACCTATGAAATCACACAAGGTGAAGAGCAGTCGTGGGCGCTGGGCCCGATCAACGCGCAGCAGGGCGCTCAGGGCTTCCCCGGCCTGTTCCCGCAGAACGTCGCCGATGTCGACCGCAGCAATTTCGGGGCCTATATCGACCTCGAAACCAGCCTGACCGAAAAACTGTCGGGCAGCCTCGCCGTGCGCTATGAAGACTATTCCGACTTCGGCGACAATACCTCGGCCAAGATCGCCGCGCGTTACGATTTCACGCCGTCCTTCGCCATCCGTGGGTCGGCCTCGACCGGCTTCCGCGCCCCGTCGCTCCAGCAGCAGTACTTCTCGTCGACGGCGACCAACTTCGTCAACGGCGTGCCGCTGCTGATCACCACCTTCCCCGCCACCAGCGCCGTAGCCAAGTCGCTGGGGGCGGCACCTCTGGCTCCGGAAACCTCGGAAAACCTCGCCCTCGGCTTCGTCTTCCACAAGGGGCCGTTCGAAATCACGCTGGACGCCTATCAGATCAAGATCGAGGACCGCATCGTCCTGACCGAAAACCTGATCGGCAAGAACGGCAGCACCATCGCCAATCAGGGCGTCTATAACCTGCTCTCGCCCTACGGCGTCGACGCGGCGCGCTTCTTCATGAACGGCGTGGACACCACCACCAAGGGCATCGACCTCGTGGCGCGTTACCGCCTGCCGACCGAAAGCTTCGGTGTCTACGACTTCGGCCTTGCCTATAACCATGGCGAAACCGACATCGACCGCTTCCCGGCCATCAACACCCTGTCGAGCCTGCCCACGCCTCCGGCTCTGTTCGCCCGCGTGAACCAGAACCTGCTGTCCAGTTCCACCCCCGAAGACAAGCTCAACGCCTCGGTGGACTGGAAGCTCGGCAACTGGGCCGCCGGTCTGTCGGCCGTGTCCTACAGTTCGATACTGGTGGCGCAATCCAACGCCGCCTTCGACTTCGAAACCGGCGACAAGACGGTGGTCAACCTGTCGGCCAGCTATAAATTCCCCGGTCAGGTAAGCTGGGCCGTCGGCGTCGATAACCTCACCGACGTCTATCCGGACCAGACGCCACTCACCACCCTGTCGGGGACCCTCACCCCGACTTCGACCACCCAGTATAACGGCGGTGCCGCCTTCAGTGCCCGCTCACCCTTCGGCTTCAACGGCCGCTACATCTATACCCGGATCACCAAATCCTGGTAAGCCGCCCTTGCTGCATCTGCGAAAGGCCCCTGCTGTCACCGGCAGGGGCTTTTTTGTTGCGTACGCATCCGGGCTTTTGCTTTTTCGCTTTACCCGTTTCGCAACTGCATTTAATTTCACCCGAAATCATCTCCGGCCCGCCCTGACCGCGGAAAGCCCGTGACAACGCCGCAATCAGCTAACAGGCGTATTTTCCTTTTGAATTTCTCATCGTCAGGCGCTAAAGGCAGGACGGGTGCGTTCACACAACGTAATTAATCTTTACAGTCAAGTGAGCCGTTGCTCCGGAATCTGGCTTGCAATCTGGCGCAATGCAAAAGAATTTCGCTGTACCGGTCGTGATCAGGATTGCTCATGAAAAAGATCGAAGCTGTCATAAAGCCTTTTAAACTCGATGAAGTGAAGGAAGCCCTTCAGGAAATCGGGGTGCAGGGTATGACCGTGCTGGAGGCCAAAGGATACGGTCGCCAGAAAGGCCATTCCGAACTCTACAGGGGTGCGGAATACGTCGTGGATTTTCTGCCGAAAATCAAAATCGAACTCGTTGTTGCCGATGACCTGGCTCCGGCCGCTCTGGAAGCCATCCAGACCGCCGCGCGCACGGGTAAGATCGGTGACGGCAAAATCTTTGTAAGCGACATCATCGATGTCGTCCGCATACGCACCGGGGAGTCCGGACCGCAGGCGGTCTGATCCTTCCCATACTACCCAACCAAAAACCCAGGGCGTCAAAAAATGACCGCAGCAGATATTCTCCAGCTCATCAAGGAAAAGGACGTCAAATACGTCGACGTCCGCTTTACCGACGTTCGCGGCAAGATGCAGCACGTGACCTTCGACATCGATCTGGTTGACGATGACTTCCTTAACGACGGCACCATGTTCGACGGTTCGTCGATCGCCGGCTGGAAGGCCATCAACGAATCCGACATGAAGCTGCGTCCGGACCTGAAGACGGCCTATATCGACCCCTTCTATCAACAGACCACGCTGTTCGTGTTCTGCGATGTCGTGAACCCCGATACCAACGAGCCCTATAACCGCGACCCGCGCTCGATCGCCAAGAAGGCCCTGGCCTATACGCAATCGGCCGGCGTTGGCGACACCGTCTATTTCGGCCCGGAAGCCGAATTCTTTATGTTCGACGACGTTCGCTGGTCGATCTCGCCGGACAACACCGGCTACGCCTTCGACTCGACCGAACTGCCGCACAACTCGGCCAAGGTCTATCCGGAGGGCAATATGGGCCATCGCCCTGGTCCGAAGGGTGGCTACTTCCCCGTCAACCCGGTTGACTCGGCGCAGGACCTGCGCGGCGAAATGCTGGCCGTCATGGGCGAACTCGGCATGGAACCGGAAAAGCACCACCACGAAGTGGCGCCCGCTCAGCACGAACTGGGCCTGAAGTTCTCGGACATGCTGACCATGGCCGACCGTCTTCAGCTCTATAAGTACGTCGTCCAGAACGTTGCGCACGCCTACGGCAAGACGGCCACCTTCATGGCCAAGCCGATGTTCGGCGACAACGGTTCGGGCATGCACGTCCACCAGTCGATCTGGAAGAACGGCAAGCCGCTGTTCGCCGGCGACAAGTACGCCGGTCTGTCGGACCTGTGCCTGTGGTACATCGGCGGCATCATCAAGCACGCCAAGGCCATCAACGCCTTCGCCAACCCCTCGACCAACTCCTACAAGCGTCTGGTCCCCGGCTATGAAGCCCCTGTGAAGCTGGCCTATTCGGCCCGCAACCGTTCGGCCTCGATCCGTATTCCGTGGGTCTCCTCGCCGAAGGGCAAGCGCATCGAAGCCCGTTTCCCGGACCCGATGGGCAACCCCTACCTGACCTTCACCGCCCTGCTGATGGCCGGTCTCGACGGTATCGAAAACCGTATGGATCCGGGCGGCCCCGCCGACAAGGATCTCTACCACCTGCCGCCCGAAGAGCGTAAGCTGGTGCCGGAAGTCTGCGGTTCGCTGCGTGAAGCTCTGGAAAACCTCGACAAGGACCGCGCCTTCCTCAAGAAGGGCGGCGTGTTCGACGACGATTTCATCGACTCCTATATCGACCTGAAGATGGAAGAAGTCATGATGCTCGAACTGCGTCCGCACCCGGTCGAATTCGAAATGTACTACAAGTGCTAGAGCGCTTGCCGAAATGTGTGACGCACTTTTCGGATTAAAGAGCGCGTAAAAGCATAAACTTAGAGCATTTGGCCGGTTCTGTCGGGACGAATGCTCTAAGCTGTTCTGGCTGAGGTTTCTCAGCCAAGCCGTTGAAAGCAAAGGACAAGCCGCCCCGTCAAACGGGCGGCTTGTTTGCGTTCATGACACAATTTCCCGCCCTGTTCCCCCCGTGCAAGAACTCCGAAGACGCAACCTTACCCTAGGTCAATATTTTAGTTTCAAATGATACCAATATAGTTTCCATTGTTACCATTTTGTTTTTTTGGATTTGCGCGCGTGAGGGGCGTAATTTGACACATAAATGACGCATTACCCCCCTCAGCGCCCCCCGTATCTGTATCAGCTAAATAAAACCCTTTTCGGAACAAGCTAATAGCGGCACTCTTCGCCGGTGCAACATCCGCTTACCCAAGGGGGATAACTTGAAAACGTGGATCAAATATACCAAGGTCGCGGCCACCGCCGCGGCCCTGCTTATGACGGCCCCTGCCGTCACTGTCGCCATGGCGGCACCGGTCGTTGCGGAGGCCACGGCCTCTGAATCGGCCTCCGCTTCCGAAGAAGCCACCCCGGTGGAAGCCGCCGAAGCCCCGGCTCCGGCTCTGCTCGCCCACCAGGCTCCGCTGGAAATCGACCTCGCGTCATCTTCCTTCGTCTTCCTTTCCACCGCTCTGGTGCTGATGATGACCCTGCCGGGTCTGGCCCTGTTCTACGGCGGTATGGTGCGTAAAAAGAACGTCATCGCCACCGTCACTCAGTCGGTTGCCGTGTCGTGCGTCGCCGGTCTGCTCTGGTACGTTGTCGGCTACTCGATCTCCTTCGGTGTCGGCGGCGACCTGTTCGGCGTTCCGGGCGAAACCGTCAACAAGTTCATCGGCGGCTTTGACACCTTCATGCTGAAGGGCGTCACCAAGGACACCGCGTTCGGTCTGGCCCCCGGCCTGCCTGAAATGCTGTGGATCTCGTATCAGATGACCTTCGCCATCATCACCCCGGCCCTGATCACCGGCGCTTTCGCCGAACGTATCAAGCTGTCGGGTCTGCTGCTGTTCATGGCCCTGTGGTCGGTCTTCGTCTACGCGCCGATCTGTCACCAGGTCTGGGGCGGCGGCTTCATGGGCTCGATGGGCGTTCTGGACTTCGCCGGTGGCGCGGTCGTTCACGTCAACTCGGGTGTCGCTGGTCTGGTCGCGGCTCTGTTCCTCGGTCGTCGTAAGGGTTACGGCACCGAAGAAATGACGCCGAACAACCTGATCTTCGTCATGATCGGTGCCTCGCTGCTGTTCGTTGGCTGGATCGGCTTCAACGCCGGCTCCGCCTGGACCCCGGATGGCATCGGCGCAGCCGCCCTGCTCAACACCCTGGTTGCCGCTCTGGCTGCCGGCCTGTCGTGGAAGCTGGTCGAATGGACCATCCGCCGCAAGCCGTCGCTGCTCGGCATCCTGTCGGGTGTGGTTGCGGGCCTCGTGGCCATCACTCCGGCCGCTGGCTTCGTCAACCCGACGGGCGCTCTGATCATCGGTCTGATCGCCGGTCCGGTCTGCTACATCTTCGCCTCCTGGGTTAAGAAGCTGCTCGGTTACGACGACTCGCTGGACGCCTTCGGCATCCACGGTGCGGGCGGTGCTCTCGGCGCCATCCTGACCGGCGTGTTCGCCGACCCGGCCATCAACAGCCTGTCGGAAGGTGCCAATGTCATGACCCAGATCATGGGTCTGGTCTACACCATCCTGTGGTCGGCCATCGGTACCCTGATCATCCTCGTCATCTGTAAGTTCACCACGGGCCTGCGCGTGTCGGAAGCGGATGAAGAAGCGGGTCTCGACTCGGCTCTGCACGACGAAGTGCACCACTAATAAAGTATTAATATGCGTAAAAAGAATGGAGCTTCCCCTGTGGAGGCTCCATTTTTTTGTGCCTAAGTATTCCACAGATTCAAACGCGAAGCATTTATGACACACGGCGATTGTTTTTAGAGCACACACTTGGCATTCCTGAGTGTGACAGTATTGTAAACGAGCGATAAATTATAAGCTGTGCATAAATCGCGCGTACTCATGGGAAATGCTCACCCGGCATCCAATCCATATAAAGGAAGTCATCATGAAGAAGATTCTCGTTTCCGCCGTTGCCGCCATGGCTCTGCTGGCGGCTGGCTCGGCTTCGGCCGAAGGCGCTTTCAGCTTTAACCTCGGCGTCACCAATGACTACGTCTGGCGCGGCGTTTCGCAGACCGACGAAAAGGTCGCCTTCCAGGGCGGCGTCGACTACACCAAGGGCATCTTCTACGCAGGTACCTGGGTTTCCAACGTCGACTTCGGCAGCAAGGCCGACATCGAGCTGGACCTCTATGCCGGTATCAAGCCGACCTACGGCGACTGGGCTTTCGACCTCGGCGTTCTGGCCTACACCTACCCGCAGGAAGACGACATCAATTTCGAAGAAATCAAGCTGGGCGTCAGCCACCCGCTCGGTAAGGGCACCGTTGGTTTCGCCGCTTACGTCAACACCGACGACAAGTTCGAAAACTACTACGAACTGAACGGCGCCTATCCGATCACCGAAAAGCTCTCGCTGTCGGGCGCTTACGGCGACTACGGCACCTACACGACCTGGAACTTCGGTGGTTCCTACACCCTCGTCGACGGCCTGGCCCTCGACGTGCGTTACCACGACACCGACCTCGACTCCAAGCTCAGCGAAGGCCGCGCCGTCGCGTCCCTGAAGCTGGCCTTCTAATCGAAGTCCCGGACATTGACCGCCCGCGCCCGTCGCGGGCGGTCTTTTGCGTCCTGACGCATCGATTCGCGTCGTCCGGGTGTTGCGGCCAAAAAGCGACTCCCGTTATTCTTGTACCCCCGACACCCTGCCTCCACATTTCCGGCATGCGTCGATTGCATTTCAAAAAATCCTTTTACTTCAAATTAATAATTGCACATCGCCCACCGCGGCGACCCTTCATAAAATCGTGACAATTTTGCACCAAGCCCCTGCAAACCATATGGAGGGGTCTGGCAGAGCACGTAAAAATTGCTACATTCGTTGTCGATTTACACCTGAACTACGTTTTGTTTCCTCTGCGGACGGGATGAAGCTCAGGCGAGATAATCCCAACTAAAAAACAGGATACAGATCATGAAGAAACTCTTCCTCGCCGCTACGGTCGCCGCTGGCGTTCTGGTTGCCGGTGCGGCTTCGGCCGAAGGCGCCCTGAGCTACAACATCGCCGCCACCAACAACTACATCTGGCGCGGCGTCACCCAGTCGGACAAGAGCGCTGCCGTTCAGGCCGGTATCGACTACACCAACGGCACCTTCTACGCCGGCACCTGGGGTTCGAACGTTGACTTCGGCACCGACGCTTCGCTCGAGCTGGACTTCTACGCCGGCGTGAAGCCGACCGTTGGCAACTGGTCGTTCGACTTCGGCGCCACCTACTATTCCTACCCGGACGAAGACGATCTGAACTTCGGTGAACTGAAGGCTGGCTTCAGCCACCCGCTGGGCAAGGGCACCATCGGTGCTGCCATGTACACCAACTGGGAAACGCTGGAAGACCCGTACTACGAGCTGAACGCTGCTTATCCGATCACCGACAAGTGGTCGGTCTCGGGCGCCATGGGCAAGTACGAAGCTTCGGCTGGTGAATACACCACCTGGAACGTCGGCCTCGGCTACGCCCTGACCAGCAACCTGTCGATCGACGCCCGCTACTGGGACACCGGCGACCACGCTCTGGGCGCGACCTCGGCTCGCAACCCCTACAAGGAACAGATCGCTGTTACCCTGAAGGCTGCGTTCTAAGCCTTAGGTCTTAGTCACAGAAATCGGCCGCAAGCCCCTTGGGGTTTGCGGCCTTTTTGTTTATGGATTGTTCCTGTCCGGCCTTCTGTTTATCGTCTGCAAAGGCTCGTCCCTCCGCGAATCGGTTCACAGTAGCAGCATGTCCAATTCCACGCCTCAACCGTCCCTGTTCGGCGGCGAAACGCCCCAGCCCTCCCCGGCCAGCCCGGCAGCCGCGGTTCCTGAAACCGCGCCCGCCGAAGTCGCGCCCCCCCAGGTTTCACCAAAGGCGGCAGCGCCCGCAAAGCCTGCTCCGGTCCCGGCTGAGCCGTCTGCGGCCCCTTCCGCCATGACCGCCGAAGGCTACGGCGCATCGGCCATCGAAGTGCTCGAAGGCCTTGAGCCCGTGCGCAAGCGTCCCGGCATGTATATCGGCGGCACCGACGAAAAGGCGCTGCACCACCTGTTCGCCGAAGTGCTCGACAACGCCATGGACGAAGCCGTGGCCGGTCACGCCAAGGCGATCTGGGTCGAACTCGACGCCGACGGCTATCTGTCGGTGCGCGACGACGGTCGCGGCATCCCGGTCGATCCCCACCCCAAATATCCGGGCAAGTCGGCGCTCGAAGTCGTCATGACCGTGCTGCACTCCGGCGGCAAGTTCTCCGGCAAGGCCTATGAAACCTCCGGCGGCCTGCACGGCGTCGGTGTCTCGGTCGTCAACGCCCTGTCCGAACGCCTCGAAGTGACCGTCTGGCGCGACGGCTTCGAATGGCGTCAGGTCTTTTCGCGCGGCATAAGCCTCGGTCAGATCGAACAGATCGCCCCGTCGAAAAAGCGCGGCACCCGCGAACGCTTCCGGCCCGACGAAGAGATTTTCGGCGTCGGCGCGCATTTCCGCCCGGCCCGCCTGTACCGCATGGCCAAGGCCAAGGCCTATCTGTTCCGTGGTGTGCAGATCCACTGGAAGTGCGACCCCAGCCAGATCAGCGACCATACGCCCACCGAAGACCGCTTCTACTTCCCCAACGGTCTGGCCGACTATCTGGCGGAGCGCGCTCAGGAAACCGAAACGGTCACCGAAATCTTCTCCGGCCGCGTCGAACGTAAGGGCGAAGCCGGGGCCGTCGAATGGGCCGTCACCTGGTCGCCCGCCGGTTTCGGCGAACACGACGGCTTCACGCAATCCTACTGTAACACCATCCCGACGCCGGACGGCGGCACGCACGAAGCGGGGCTGCGCGCCGCCCTGACGCGCTCGCTCAAATCCTATGCCGAAATGACCGGCGACAAGCGCGGCGGCATCATCACCGCCGAAGACGTGGTGGCTCAGGCCGGTGTGGTGATTTCGGTCTTTATCAAGAACCCTGAGTTTCAGGGCCAGACCAAGGACCGCCTGTCGTCCAGCGAGGCCCAGCGCCTTGTCGAAAAGGCGCTGGCCGATCCGTTCGATCACTGGCTGATCAATTCGCCCAAACAGGCCGACCGCCTGCTGCAATTCATCGTCGAACGCGCCGAAGACCGCCTCAAGAAGCGCAAGGACAAGGAAGTTCAGCGCGCCTCGGCGACGCGCAAGCTGCGACTGCCAGGCAAGCTGGCCGACTGCGCGCGTCAGGACGCCAACGGCACCGAACTGTTCATCGTCGAAGGCGACTCGGCCGGCGGCTCAGCCAAGCAGGCACGTAACCGCAACACGCAGGCCATCCTGCCTCTGCGCGGCAAGATCCTCAACATCGCCTCGGCCACCGCCGACAAGGCGCGCTCAAATCAGGAACTGTCCGATCTGGGGCTGGCGCTTGGGGTTCAGCCGGGGGCGCGGTTCAAGGAAGACGATCTGCGTTATGAGCGCATCGTCATCATGACCGACGCCGACGTCGACGGCGCACACATTGCGTCACTGCTGATCACCTATTTCTACCGCACCATGCCGTCGATGATCCGCAACGGCCACCTCTATCTGGCCATGCCGCCGCTTTACCGCATCAGCCACGGCGCGAAAACCATCTACGCCAAGGACGACGCCCATCGCCTCGAAATCCTCGATAAGGAATTCAAGGGCAAGAAGCCCGAGATCAGCCGCTTCAAGGGGCTGGGCGAAATGATGCCCGCTCAGCTCAAAGAGACGACCATGGACCCGAAGACGCGTACTCTGGCGCGCGTCACCCTGCCTGATAACGAAGCGACCATCGAAGACCTGGTGGAGACCCTGATGGGCCGTAAGCCCGAACTGCGCTTCCGCTTCATTCAGGAAAACGCCGAATTTGTCGGCGAAGACCTCGACGTTTAAGCGCTATAGCGGAATGATCCCTGATGGAATCATTCCGCTTTGGGCCGCCATTGAGGCGGCGGCCAAGGTGGCGTGGCCACCGCCCGGCGAGGGGCTAAAAATCCATATCATTATGTTTTTGCCCAAAAGCATAATGATCTAAACCCCGGGGTTGAACAAACCTCTGTCCTTTTACGCAAAATCTGTTACTAGAGGCGCAAGGTCTGTTGCGGCGCAACCTGCGCCGTCCGCCGCCGTGCGCGTCAGCCTGTTCCTCCGAAAGTGCGTCTCCGCCCAACCGTTCCGAGCTTAATGACCAAGTTTTCCGATCTAGGCCTCAATCCCGAAATCCTGAAAGCCGTAACCGACACGGGTTACGACACGCCGACCGCGATTCAGGAGCAGGCCATCCCCATCGCCCTGATCGGGCTTGATGTTCTGGGCATCGCGCAAACCGGCACGGGCAAGACCGCGGCCTTCACCCTGCCGATGATCGAAAAGCTGGCTTCGGGCCGTTCGCGCGCGCGCATGCCGCGTGCCATCGTGCTGGCACCGACGCGCGAACTGGCCGATCAGGTCGCCGAAGCCTTTGAAAA
>JASGGL010000017.1:0-24408 GCA_047605065.1 Asticcacaulis sp. | reverse complement strand
GCATTTCCCTCTTCCTCGTGCCGAAATTCATCCCCGATGCCGATGGCACGCCCGGTGTGCGCAACAGCCTGCACTGTGCCGGTCTTGAGCACAAGATGGGCATCCACGGCAATTCCACCTGCGTCATGATCTACGAAGAGGCCAAGGGCTGGCTGCTGGGCAATGCCCACGAAGGCCTGAAGATCATGTTCTACATGATGAACAATGCTCGCCTGGGCGTCGGCCTTCAGGGGCTGGCCATCGGTCACGCCAGCCACGTCGCCGCCGTCGAATTCGCCAAGGACCGCCTTCAGGGGCGCGCCCTCACCGGCCCGAAATCGCCGGATAAGCCTGCCGACTCGATCATGGTCCATCCCGATGTCCGCCGTATGCTGCTCGAAAGCCGGGCCCTGCTCGAAGGCGGGCGCGGCTTCCTGACCTGGGTCGCGCTTCAGGCCGATCTGGCCAAGCACGCCGAAGACGACGCCACTCGAGAAAAAGCCAGCGATTACATGGGTCTGCTGACGCCGGTTGTGAAGGCGTATCTGACCGAAAAGGGCCTGAAGGTCACGCAGGATTCGATGCAGGTCCACGGCGGTTCGGGCTTTACCGAGCACTTCCCGGCCTCGCAATATATGCGCGATATCCGCATCACCCTCATCTACGAAGGCACCAATGGCGTGCAGGCGCTGGATCTGGTGGGGCGCAAACTGCCGTCGAAGGGCGGACGCGCGGTGATGAGCTATTTCGCCGAGATCGACGCCTATGTCGCCGAACACGAAGCCGGTCAGACGCAGAGCTTCGTGAAGGGCCTCAAGGAGGCCAAGGCCAAGCTGATGGACGGCACCATGTGGCTGATGCAGAACGGCATGGGCAATCCGGACGCCGCCGCCGCTGGCTCGCTGGACTATCTCTGCCTGTTCGGCCTCACCTCGCTGGCCTATAGCTGGGCTATGCAGGCCAAGGCGGCACAGGACGCCATCGACGCCGGTTCGACCGATCCCTTCTACACGGACAAGCTCAAGGTGGGTCGCGTCTTCCTTGAACGCATCCTGCCCGAAGCCGACGCGCATCTGCAAAAGATGAAGGCCGGAGCCGAAGCGCTGTTCGCACTGGAAGACGACGCGTTTTAGAGCGCTTCCCGATAAATCGGAAAACGCTCTAAGCACCTCAATATACCGCACAAAGAAAAGGCCGGAGTATAGAACTCCGGCCTTTTCTTTTATTTGTTGCACAGAAAGCAGAGCCTTAAAGCTGCTCCAGCACGTAATCCGCCGCAGACACCTTGAACTCGCCCGGCGCTTCGACGAACAGCTTTTCCACCACGCCATCGTTGATAATGGCGGCGTAACGCTGCGAGCGCTTGCCCATACCGAAGCCAGCCGCGTCCAGCGTCAGGCCAACGGCTTCGGCAAATTCGGCATTGCCGTCACCAAGCAGGACGATCTCATCGGAAATGCCCTGATCACGGCCCCAAGCCTTCATCACGAATCCATCATTGACGCTGGTGCAGGCGACAACGTCCACACCCTTGGCACGCAGCGCTTCGATCTGATCGCGGAAGCCCGGCAGGTGGCGCGCGGAGCAGGTGGGCGTGAAGGCACCCGGCACGGCGAACAGCACGGCGCGCTTACCTGCGAACACTTCGGAGGTGGTCAGCGGCTTCAGGCCGTCTTCGGCGGGGGAGGAAAACTTCACTTCGGGAAGCTTATCACCGGGTTGGATGGTCATGGCTGCATCTCCTTGGGCAAATGACTTAGGGCATATAGGCCGGGCATCGCGGTCACGCCAGTGGCCGTTTGAGGGGTTTACACGCTTTTTTCTTGCCTGAACGGCTTTGGCTCCCCATCTTGAGGACATGACCGGCACCACTCCCGATCGCATGGACCAGATCGCCTCCCTTCAGGGGCGGCTTCTGATCGCCATGCCCGGGCTTGATGACCCCAATTTCGACCACAGCGTCGTCTATATCTGCCAGCATGACGCGGAATCGGCGATGGGCATCGTGCTGAATCATCCCGTCTCAGGCCTCAACTTCGGGCGGATGATGGCAGAACTGGAAATCACCCTCACCGATGATCAGCACCGGCAGGATGCCATCTATAATGGCGGCCCCGTACAGACCGATCGGGGGTTCGTGCTGCACAGTCTCGATTATTATATCGAGGACATCACCCTGCCCATGGACCTTGAGCCCGACCTGACCGCACTCAGCAAAGGTATCGGCCTGACCATTTCCCGCGACATACTGGTGGATCTGGCGCGTGGCAAGGGACCGTCCCGGTCGCTGATCGCGCTGGGCTATGCCGGGTGGGACGCCGGGCAACTGGAAGCCGAAATACGTGAAAACGCCTGGCTGATCGCGCCCTCGCACCCGGACCTGATCTTTTCTCACGATATACAGGGTCTGTGGGCGGCGGCCCTGAAAACCCTCGGCATATCGCCGGAGCACCTGACACGGTCGACCGGACAGGCCTGACCCCGTCTTATCTTCCGGCGTTCACAAGCCTGTCACGCCCGTCGCGTAAGCCATGACCTCATATCTCCGGAATGAGGGCTCCATGGCACACCCGACCAATCTGCAACGCCGTCGTATCACCTTTGGCGGACTGGCCTGCGCGGGCGCGGTTCTGGGGGTGGGGGTCGGTCTGAAACCCTCGCTTGCCGGAACTCCGAAGATGAATGGCTCCGCTCCCCTGATTATCGCCCACCGCGGTGCCAGCGGTTACCGGCCGGAACACACCCTCGCCTCTTACGATCTGGCCATCGGCATGGGGGCCGACTATATCGAACCGGATGTGGTCGCCACCAGAGACGGCGTGCTGATCTGCCGCCACGAACCCATGCTGTCCGGGACGACCGATGTCGCCGACCGCCCGGAATTCGCCGCGCGCAAACGCACCATCGCCGTCGACGGCATGAACATTACCGACTTCTTCGCCAGCGACTTTACTCTGGCCGAGATCAAGACCCTGCGCGCGAAGCAGGCCTTTGCCGAGCGCGATCAGAGCTATAATGGCCGCTTCGAGGTTCCGACGCTCGAAGAGGTCATCGGTCTGGTGAGAAATCACTATAAGACGACGGGCAAAACCGTTGGTCTTTATATCGAAACCAAGCATCCCTTCCTGCACCGCGCCGCCGGTCTGCCGCTCGAAGAACGCCTTATCGCGGTGCTGGACAAGGCCGGGCTGAACACCCCACAATCGCCTGTCTTTCTTCAGTCGTTCGAAGCCGACAGCCTGAAACGACTGAAGGCCCTGTCGCCGCTGCCGCGCGTGCAACTGCTGGACGGCGGAAATGTCGACTACGCGACCGGCAACGTCGGTGCGTCCGTGCCGTTCGACTGGGCGGCGACCGGGCGTAAAGGCATCTATGCCGACATGCTGACACCGGAAGGCCTCAAGGAAGTGCGCAGCTACGCCGATGTCATCGCACCGTGGAAGCGTTACCTGCTCAAGGCCGTTGCCACCGGTCCGGTGACGGCGCAAACAACCGACGCCGATTGCCGGATCGTCGCCAACCGCACCCTTGTCGAGGCCGCCCACGCCGCCGGCCTCAAGGTCCACACCTGGACCCTGCGCAACGAAGCCTTCCGCCTGGCCGCCGAATATAAGGGCGACCCCAAGGCCGAGTTCATCCAGCTTTTTGAGATGGGCGTCGACGGCGTCTTCACCGATTTCGCCGACACCGGCGTCGCCGCACGCAAAGCCTTTCTGAAAGCGTAGAGCGCCAATCTGGTGAACCGGGCGCTTCTTTTCCGAAAACGCTTTAGGCCAACGCCGCCTCAAGCCGCTTTTGCGGATCGGCCTTCAGTGCCGGGCCTAAAATGGCACTGGCGCAGGCACGCGGGCGCAGCAGGTTTTGCCCGACACGCCTGAGGTCTGCGATGGTCACCGCCTCAAGCCGTTCCACCTGTTCGCTCAGGCTGAAGGCGCGCCCATAGGTGAGCAACTGCCCCCCCAGCGTATTGGCGCGCTGCGCGGCGTTTTCATCGTTGAGGTAAAGCGAGGTCCTGTACTGCGCGCGGGCACGTTCCAGTTCCGCCTCCAGCGGCGCTTCGGCCAGTTGCCGCATCACCGTGATGATCAGTTCGCACAGATCACCGGCATCCTTAGGCGCGCAGCCCGCATAGACCCCCAGCATACCGGCGTCACGGAACTGCGTCGTCCAGGCGTCGATGCTATAGGCCAGACCGCGGTCTTCGCGCGCTTCCTGAAACAGGCGCGACGCCATGCCGCCGCCGAGGATTTCCCCGAACAGTTTGAGCGCGAACAGGTCGTCGTCAAAGCGGTTGACGCCTTCAAACGCCAGCGTCAGGTGGGTCTGCTCGACCTTACGCACATGACGTACCGCCTGAGGCACGAAACGCGCCGGAACGTCGGGGTCACGCGCGGGGCGCGCCGGAACCGACATGTGGGCCTGCGCCGCCTCAAGCACGGCCTGAGGCGAGACGCCGCCCGAAACGCAAAGCACAATATCTGAGGGGTTATAAAGGCTTTCGATATAGCCCCTAAGTGTATCCGACCGCGCAGGCGCAAGGCTTTCGGGCGTGCCGAGAATGGGACGCCCAAGGCTGTGACCGTCGAAACAGGCCTGCTGCAACAGGTCGAAGACGTAATCATCCGGCGTGTCGAAGGCCTCGGAAATCTCCTGCTCGATGACCTTTTTCTCGCGCTCCAGCTCTTCGGCCTCAAGGGCCGGACGGAACATGAGATCGCCGACCACTTCGACTGCCAGCGGCAGAAGATCGGCCATCCCCCTCACCTCGAACCGCGTATGCTCATAACCGGTCGAGGCATTGATCGTGCCGCCACGATGCTCGATCACCTCGGCCAGTTCACGCGCCGAACGCCCGCCTGCGCCTTTGAAGACCATATGCTCGCTCAGGTGCGCCCAGCCCCACTGGTCCGGCGCTTCATAGCGCGCGCCCCCGTGGATAATAGCGGTCAGGGCAAAGGTATGCAGGCCGGGAATCGGATCATGGACCACGCGCAGACCGTTATCGAGCGTAGCATAGGCGGCGTTACCCACGCCCAGAGGGGTGAAAGTCATTCTAATCCTTTAGAGCGATATTCCAAAAAGTGGAAACCGGTTTTTGGCAAAATATCGCGACCACTCAAAAACTTAGAGCGGTTGGCGATTTCATGTAAAGCCATACCGATCTAAACAGCGCGTCGGCGCGAAGACAGGACCGCTATATAGACACCGATGAGTGCCGCCGCCAGTCCATACCAGGTCAGGGCGTATTCGAGATGTCGGTTAGGCAGGTTGGCCGCCACATCGACCGTCTTCAACCCCGTCAGGGGGCTGGACTGTAGCTGTATGAAATAGTCGGCTCTGAGACGGGTGTGCCAGACCTGCGAGAGGGCCTGCGGATCACGGCTGTACCAGTCTGCCCGATCGGGCGCATTCGGCGGCACGAAGCCGTTGGGCTTTTCAAACGGCCGCAAACGACCATTGAGCGGGCCGGATAAAATGGCCTCCGTAACCGGGCGCTTTTCGGGGCCGAACCCCAGTTCCACAAGAACGTCGTCCTTGCCCGCCGCACAGTGGCTCAGGACATGATAGCCCGCTACGCCATCGGCCACACCATGCATATAAACCAGTTGCGCCGGATAGATACGGCCCCGCGTCAGGGTAACCGCACGCCAGCTTACATCGGTCCCCTGCCCCAGCAGGCTCTCCGCCGAAACGGGCGGTAAGGCGCGGGTACGCGCCATCTCCGCCAGCCGACCCTGCTTCCACTGCAGGCGCTGCACCTGCCAGGTTCCCAGCCACAGAAGGATAATCAGAGCTATCCCGGTCGCAATGCTCAGGCCAACGGGGAGTGTACGCAGGTCGGGTTTCACTTGAACCTGTCCTTGTCGCTGACGCGGTTCTTGAGTTGCGAGGCGACCATAAGCGCTTTCAACGGCGGAATAAGCCCGAGAGACAGGATCAGGGCCAGAGGCAACCAGATCACCATGTGCAGCCACAAGGGCCAGTCATGATTGAGGGCCGTCACCATGAAACCGAAGCAGACAATAAAGCCCGTGATCAGAATCACGAAGACGACGGGACCGTCTCCGGTATCCGCCGCCTGAAAGTTCGTGTGACACTGAGCGCATTCGGGTGCGATCTTGAGATAGCTTTTGTAGAGCTTTCCCTGACCGCATATAGGGCAGCGCCCACGGGCCGCCGCGAGGAAATCGACCTCGCGGCCAGAGGCGTCCGCCATGCCTACGCCCCGAAGATGACGTAGACGAAGGCGAAGAGGAACAGCCACACCACGTCAACGAAGTGCCAGTACCACGCCGCCGCTTCGAAGCCGAAGTGCTTTTCCGGCGTGAACCCGCCGGCCAGCAGACGCAGCAAGCAGACGATCAGGAAGATGGTCCCGATGAGGACGTGGAAGCCATGGAAGCCCGTCGCCATGAAGAAGATCGAACCGTAAAGGCCGGAATTGGCGGCTTCTTCGTTGAAGAACAAGTGGTGATGGATGATGTGGTAATATTCGGCAGCCTGAACCGCCGTGAAGATCAGGCCCAGAGCAACCGTCAGCAGCAGGCCCCACTTGGTGCCTTCACGATCGCCCTGCTGAAGCGCATGGTGCGCCCAGGTGACCGTGGTGCCCGACAGCAGCAGCAGCAGAGTGTTAACCAGAGGCAGTTGCCAGGCCGAAACCGCCTCAACGCCCGCCGGCATCCAGCCGTTGGGATCGCTGCCGCCAGAGGCCGCCCACGCCGCGCGTACCTCTTCGATCGAGGAATGTATACCTGCGCGGTGTTCATGGAACAGCGCCATCTCGAAGAACACCCAGAAGAAGGCAGCGAAGAACATGATTTCCGAGGCGATGAACATGATCATGCCATAGCGCAGGCCGATCTGCACAACCGGCGTATGGTCACCGGCGCGCGATTCCTTGATAACGTCCGACCACCAGCCAAACATGACGTAAAGCACGCCCAGAAGACCGACGCCGAACACGACCGGCGACTTTTCGATACCGAACAGACCCTTCATCCAGATCACGACGCCGATGAACATGACGGCGGCGAAAAGCGAGCCCAAAAGGGGCCAGCGGCTTGGATTGATGATGTGGTAATCGTGTTTGACGGCGTCGTTAGCCATATCCTGCAACTCACCTCGATGTGCCGTGCCCCCCTGTTTTGGGCTGCGGCGGTTCCATTATATCTATACTTCGAAGTCTTAGGGCAAATCGGGAGTTCTGACAATCCGAACGAGGGTTTTTTGTAAGACGATGCGCCCCGCTGTGTCATGGATGCGGCGCTTGTCTCACACTCTCAGAAAACACCAGATAACAGCCTGACCTCTATTGATTTTTTGATTCAAAGAAGGTGTACGACAAGGTGACATCCTTCGTGTTTCTGGCGTCCTTGTCCTCGACCATCTTCGGATCGACATAATAGACGACAGGAAAGGTCCGCTCCTCACCCGGCTGAAGCGTCTGATCCGTGAAACAGAAGCACTGCAGCTTCATGAAATAGGCCCCCATGGATTCGGGCAGTACATTGTAGCTGGCCCGTCCCGTCAGCGGCACCTTGGCGTCGTTTTTCACCGTAAAGTAGATCATGTTGGTCTTGCCGAGCTGCGTTTCCTGCACCGGCTTTTCGACCTTGAAACTCCACGGGATATTGTTGGCATTGGTATCGAAATAGACGCGCACCTTGCGATCGAGCACCACGGAGGCCTCTTTATCGGCCTTTTGCGCGGTGCCGTCGAAACCCGTCACCTGACAGAAGATGCGATAAAGCGGCACGGAGGCGAAGGCCAGACCGAACATGCCGATCAGCCCTGCGACGCAACCGGCCACCACCTTCTGGTTTCGGGTGAGCTTCATCCGTGCGCCCGCATGCCTTCGGTCATGCGCACGACCGACACCAGAAACACCAGAACCACAAAGGCAAACAACCCAAGGCCGATGGCGATATTGCGTCGCTTCTGCGCGGCCAGATAGGCCTTCTTGTCATCGGTGGGCGAAGCCAGCACATCCTTGTCACTCATGAACTCAGACTCCCGTAAAGGCGTGATGTATCAGAAGAGCGGCGAACAACGCCGTCAGGTAAAGGATGGAAAAGGCGAAAAGATTACGCGCCGACAGCGCTTCCTTGCGCACATCATAGAGAGAGTTTTCGCCACCTTCCGGATGATCACCGGCCCGCGACATGAACAGTCGGACCGCGAGGAAGATGAAGAAGGCCCCGCCCAGCACCGACACCACGGCGTAGATCATGCCCCCCATGCTGAAGGCGACCGGCAAACAGGCCACCGGGGCCATGATCAGGCTGTAGATCAGGATTTGCAGACGGGTGGATTTCGCCCCTTTCGCCACCGGCATCATCGGAATGCCCGCCTTGGCGTAGTCTTCGGCAGTGTAGAGTGCCAGAGCCCAGGAATGCGGCGGCGTCCACAGGAAGATGATGGCGAACAACACCCACGCTTCCAACGGCGCCGTTCCTGTGGCCGCAGCCCAGCCGATCACCGGCGGGAAAGCCCCGGCGGCTCCGCCGATGACGATATTCTGCGGCGTACGGCGCTTGAGGATCAGGGTGTACAAAACCACGTAATAAAGGATGGTCACCGCCAGCAGCACCGCCGCCAGCGTGTTGATCGACAACCACATCATGGCAACCGACAAAAAGGCCAGCACACCCCCAAAGGCCATGGCGTCCTGTTTCGACACCCGGCCCGCGGCGACCGGGCGGCCACGCGTGCGGCGCATCAGGGCATCGGTTTCGCCCTCAATGGCCATGTTGAGCGCGCCTGCCGCGCCTGCCCCCAGGGCGATACACAGTACCGCCACAAAGGCCAGAAACGGATTGATATCCACCGGCGCGACCACAAGCCCTGTCAGTCCGGTAAACACCACCAGAGACATAACGCGCGGCTTGAGCAACTGGAAATAGTCCGCAGGCGACCCTCGCAAGGCCTTGGCCGCATAGGCCGGATTGGCCTGCGAGGTCTCTGGCTTCGAAGGTTCGGCCATAACGATTTCCGGCTGCACGACTTCTGGCGGGGCGGTTTCTGGACTCACAACGCTACTCTTGCTGAACATGACACGGGGGATGACGACCCTTAGCCCTCATCCCCCGCCTATTCTACCCTCCGCTTTGGGCGGATGATACGTTTTTAGTGGTGATCATCCTCGTCCTTGATCACCGGCAGTTCCGAGAACTGGTGATAAGGCGGCGGGGACGACAGGGTCCACTCCAGCGTCGTCGCGCCCTCACCCCACGGATTAGCCTCGGCCTTACGGCGTCGAACGATCGATTCAACGATCATGGCAAGGAAGACCAGAACACCGATGGCGGTAATGACGTAACCGATGGACGACACCTTGTTCCACAGGGCAAAGCCTTCCGGATAGTCAACATAACGGCGCGGCATGCCCTGAAGACCCAGGAAGTGCTGCGGGAAGAAGACGACGTTCACGCCGATGAACATCAGCCAGAAATGCACCTGACCGTAGCGTTCATTGTACTTGATGCCGAACATCTTCTCGTACCAGTAGTAGAAGCCGCAGAAGATGGCGAACACCGCCCCCAGCGATAGCACGTAGTGGAAGTGCGCCACCACGTAATAGGTGTCGTGCAGGCTGTAATCGATACCCGCGTTCGACAGCACCACGCCGGTCACGCCGCCCACGGTAAACAGGAAGATGAAGCCCACGGCCCAAAGCATCGGCACTTTGAAGTCCAGCGAGCCGCCCCACATGGTCGCGATCCACGAGAAGATCTTCACGCCCGTAGGCACCGCGATCACCATGGTCGCCATGACGAAATAGGCGCGCAGATTGAAGCCCATGCCCACCGTATACATGTGGTGCGCCCACACGATGAAGCCGACGAAGCCGATGGCCACCATGGCGTAGGCCATGGCCAGATAACCGAAGACCGGCTTTTTCGAGAAGGTGGAGACGACGTGGCTGATGATGCCGAAGCCCGGCAGGATCAGGATGTAGACTTCCGGGTGACCGAAGAACCAGAACAGGTGCTGGTACATGACCGGATCGCCACCGCCCGCCGGGTCGAAGAAGGCCGTACCGAAGTTACGGTCGGTCAGCAGCATGGTGATGGCACCGGCGAACACCGGCAGCGACAGAAGCAGCAGGAAAGCGGTGACCAGCACCGACCACGCAAACAGCGGCATACGGTGCAGGGTCATGCCCGGCGCGCGCATGTTGAAGATGGTGGTGATGAAGTTGATCGCCCCAAGGATCGACGACGCGCCCGACAGGTGGAACGAGAAGATGATCAGGTCGAAGGCCGCACCGGGGCTGCCCTTATTGGTCGACATAGGCGGATACATGGTCCAGCCGCCGCCGAAGCCGTGTTCGGCCGCGCCGCCCGGACCGCCGGGAACGAAGATCGACAGCATCAGCAGGATGAACGATGCCACCAGCAGCCAGAACGAGATATTGTTCAGGCGCGGGAAGGCCATGTCCGGCGCACCGATCATGATCGGCACGAACCAGTTGCCGAAGCCGCCGATCATGGCGGGCATAACCATGAAGAAGATCATCAGAACGGCGTGGGCGGTAACCACGGAGTTGAAACCGTGCTTGCCCTGAAAAACGCCGAGTTGATCAAGGAGCGAGCCCTTGACGAAGACCTGAAGGCCGGGTTCGTAAAGCTCCCAGCGGATAAGACCCGACAGCGCCCCGCCGAGCAGGCCCGCGAAAATCGCAAAGATCAGGTAGAGGGTGCCGATATCCTTGTGGTTGGTCGACAGGAACCAACGCGCGAAGAAGCCGGGTTTATGGTCGTGATCATCGTGATGATGATCGTGAACGACAGCTGCATTCGATGCCATGACGAGCGTCTCTCTTTACCTGAATTATTGTACGGCGGGAGCCGCAGAGGCTGCGGCTTCGGCGGCGGCCGGCGCTTCCGCCGAAGCGGCATCCGACGCACTGGCTGAAGACGCCGCCGCAGCGGCCGCACGTTGAGCTTCCACCGCTGCCGCGGCTTCTTCGGCCGCGATCATGGCGCGCGTCTTGCCGCCGGCCTTGACGATGTAGTCGTCAAACTCCTTCTCGGTGACGACACGGATGGCGATCGGCATGTAGGCATGGTCGACGCCGCAAAGTTCGGAACACTGACCGTAGAAGATGCCGGTCTTTTCGGCCTTGAACCAGGTCGAGTTCAGACGGCCCGGAATGGCGTCGGTCTTAAGGCCGAACGCCGGAAGGGCGAAGGCGTGGATCACGTCATAGCCGGTCACCTGAACCTGAACGACCTTACCCACCGGCACGATCAGTTCGTTGTCCACGCCCAGCAGGAACGGCACCTTGGCCTCGTGAGCCGTCTTAAGCTCGCGCGCTTCGGGCAGGAGGCGCGATTCGACACCTTCGACGCCCAGTTCGGGATAGTCGTAGGTCCAGTACCACTGGTAACCCGTCGCCTTCACCACAACATCCGGCGTCGGCATATCGTTATATTTGCGCAGCAGCGAGAACGAGAAGAAGGCGATGACCACAAGGATCAGGACAGGAATGACCGTCCAGAGCACTTCGATGAGTGTATTGTGCGAGAACTTGGCGGGAACAGGATTAGCGCGCTTGTTATAGCGCAGGATGATCCAGATCAGCAGGGCCAGAACCAGCACCACGATTACCGTGATAACCGGCATCAGAACCCATGTGTGGAACCAGATGGCGTCGTGCTTAAGCGGCGCGGCGGCGGGTTGAAGGTCGATCGCGCCGTCGGTCGGCATGCCGAGCTTGTCGCTCGCCCAGGCCGCACTCGCCCCTATCCAAGCCAGAGCGGCAGCGGCACCTGCCATCAGCCTTCGGATGCCCATACGTTTTATTCCCTAAATTTTGCTTCCGCGCGGCGACCGTTTTCTGGTGAACAGCCAACCCTGCGTAGCCCGTTAGTCCTCGGTATTTTCAGGGCGCGACGAACCGTCCCACCGGGACATCGGGTCTCACCCCCTAGCATTCCCCATTAATGCCATATTTGCAAAATGCAAAGGGCTAAAACGCATCCGGAGCTATGGGCAGGCAGGATAGCCGGATAGCGGCGCTTTATCGCCGCAGGGGCTGTGCCGGTTTGCCCCCGGACGCATTGCGCCGTCAGGAATTTCCTGCGGCTACTGGCCAATAGGTGTAGTCTGGCCTACATAAGACTTAAACAGTACGCGCGACCCGCGCCCCTCCTGCTTCACATGGTCATGCTCTCTTCGTCTTCGCAATCCGAAACCGCCCTCCCCGAAACTTTGGCCGATCTGGATATGGCCGCCTGCCAGCGCCTGCTCGAAGACGCCCTTAGCGGCGCGGATGACGGCGAAATCTATTTCGAAACGCGTGAGAGCGAATCTCTGGTCTTCGATGACGGGCGTCTGAAAAACGCTACCTACGGTGCCGATCAGGGTTTTGGCTTCCGCGTCGTGTCGGGCGAGACCATTGGCTTTGCCAACTCCGCCGAACTGTCTGTCGATGCCGTGCGCCGGGCAGCCGACGCGGCGGCTCTGGCCAAACAGGGCCGCGCGGTCAGCGTCGCCCTGTCCGACGGGCCGGTACGTTCGAATCAGAAGCACTATGGCGACCACGATCCGATCGGCGATATGGACTTCGCCGACAAGATCGCCCTTCTGGAGGCCATCAACGCCTATGCCCGTGACCGTCACCCCGGCGTGGTCCAAGTGTCGGCTTCGGTACTGGCCGATCAGCGCCACATCACCATACTGAGGGCGGGTGGCGAAATCTTCCACGACTACCGGCCTCTGGTGCGCCTGTCGGTGGGGGTATCCGTCGAACAGAACGGCCACCGCGAAAGCGCCTCGGCGGGCGGCGGCGGGCGAATCGCGCTTAACGCCCTCGTCGACCCGAAATACTGGCAGGCTCAGGTCGATGAGGCCCTGAGACAGGCGCTTGTCAATATTGACGCCATCGCCGCCCCCGCCGGTGAGATGGACGTCGTGCTTGGCCCCGGCTGGCCCGGCGTCCTGCTGCACGAAGCGGTGGGACATGGCCTTGAAGGCGACTTCAACCGCAAGGGCACCTCGGCCTTTTCGGGGCGCATGGGGCAACAGGTGGCCGCCAGAGGCGTCACCGTCATCGATGACGGCACCCTGCCCGATGCCCGCGGCTCGCTGAATATGGATGACGAAGGCACGCCCACGCGCTCCACCACGCTGATCGAGGATGGTGTGCTGGTCGGCTATATGCACGACCGCCTGTCCGCGCGCCAGATGAACACCACTCCAACCGGCAATGGCCGCCGTCAGTCCTATGCCCACCCGCCCCTGCCCCGGATGACCAACACCTTCATGACCGCCGGCAACGATAAGCTGGCCGACATGATCGCCTCTACGAAGCGCGGGATCTACGCCACCAATTTCGGCGGCGGTCAGGTCGACATCACCAACGGCAAGTTCGTCTTTCAGTGCACCGAAGCCTATCTGATCGAAGACGGTAAGGTCACAGCCCCCGTCAAAGGCGCGTCCCTGATCGGAGACGGTCCGGCGGTCATGAATCAGGTCGAAATGATCGGCGACGACTTCGCCTTCGATCCCGGCGTCGGCACCTGCGGCAAGGCGGGCCAGAGCCTGCCCGTCGGCATCGGACAACCGTCCCTGAAAATTCGCGGGCTTACGGTCGGCGGCACGTCCTGAGCCGGTTTACCGCTCTAATTACCCGTACAGACCTGAAAAACTTGTCATTTAGCCTTTAAGACGTCATATTCTGACCTTAGAGCGGTTATGGGTCCGGGGTAATTCGCCACACCGCTCTAAATATTGTTTTGACGCGATATTTCTGCCAAAAACCGCTTGCACTTTTTGGCATATCGCTTCGAGCCCGAACATGTGTGTGGCGACGGCAGGGGAATATGCGATTTATCTGGCTGGCATCGGTATCGATATTGGCGCTGGCGCCCATGGCGGCGACGGCAGCGGATACGCGCGTCACGGCGACCAGCTATACGTCCGGCGACTTCGTCGGTAAACCCGTTCAGAACGCCGCCGACGCGGTTAAATACATACCCGGCTTTATCCTGAGCGGCTCGGGTGCATCCTCAAACGTCATGATCGACGGCCAGCGCCCTAACGACGCTTCCGACGCCCTGTCGCGCCTGCCTCTCAATCAGATCGAGCGCATCGAGCGTATTGCCTCCGGGACGCCCGGATACGACATGCAGGGCCACACCGAACTGCTCAACATCGTCCGCAAGTCGATGAATAAGCCGGTCGTGACCATCACCGGCTCGGCAAACCTCTATCCCGACGGCAAGGTCAAGCCGCAACTGGGTTTCAACTGGCAGAAGAACCAGAAGGGCCGGAACCTTGAGGCCGGACTGAACCTTTACCAGAACCACGACGAAGGCACCGGTCACGGCGAAAAACTGACCATCTATGCCGACGCCACGACCCGTCACCAGAGCCTCGATTCGAAAGGCCAGAGCGAAGGGGCCGAAGCGCGCGCCGCATGGTCCGGACCGGCCAGCGACGGGCGCCTGAATGTCGAAAGCAAGGTGCGCTACAACCGCTCGGGCTTCGACGCGGTCTATGAGAACGGCACCACCGAATACGAACAGCGTCAGGCCAGCAACCTGTCGCAGGAAATGTCGAGCCGTTACGAAAAGAGCGTCAGCCCGAAATTCAAGCTGAGCCTCAACTTTTGGGGCAAGCATAATGCCAGCCGCAACCAAACGGACCGGCAGAAGCCCGACTATGAGTCGACCTATAACGAGGAAAAGGAAACCTCCGAAGGCACTCTGGCGGCACAGGCGACCTGGCAATACGCCAGGGGCATCATGTTTCAGGCGGGCGGAGAGCGCCGCTTCAACAATTTCGACGCCCGCAGCCTGTCGGCCGGGTCGTGGCTGGAGGACGGCGAAGACGCCACTACGGGCCGCACGCGCGGCGAAGAGCAGCGCGGCTCGCTTTATGTGTCCGGCAACTGGCGGCCCAATGACGCGCTCAGCATCGACAGCGGGCTGGCGGTCGAAAGCATGCGCTTCCGCCATCGCGGGGCTTATGCGGCCGAACAAAGCTATGAATTCCCCAAACCGCGCCTGAGCCTGCAGTGGAAGCCTGACAAGACGCTTGAGGTTCGCCTCAGCCGGTCGCGCGAAGTCGGCTATCTGGGCTATGGCGATTTCGTCTCCGTCGCCAACTGGCAGTACGAAAAGCCGGATCAGTTGCTGTATCCGCTGAACCTCGTCCCCTATCGTCAGTGGTCGAACGCCTTCAATGTCGATTACCGCTTCTGGGGCAAGGGGCAACTGGCCCTGAGCTTCCTTTATAACGACATAGACGACGCCGTGGAACGCACGCCCCTCTATACGCAGAATGGCGGCCTCGAAGACATTATCGGTAATATCGGCAATGGCGAGAACCAGCAGATTTCGACGCGCCTGAGCCTGCCCGTGGACGCCTATCTCGAAAACGGCATGCTGCGGGTCAACGCTACCTGGTACGATTCGTCGGTGATCGATCCGGTCACCGGTCAGGAGCGCCGCATTTCCGGTCAGACGCCGATGACCCTGAGCCTGAGCTTCAATCAGGACCTGCCCGGCGTTTCGTGGGGCTGGTCGGTGGATCGCGGCTGGGACAATACCACATGGCGCACCAAGGAGGTCAGCCACTCCGAAGGGACGCCGTGGGTCAGCCTCTATGCCGAGTTCAAACCGTCGCCCAAGTTGTCGGTGCGCACCGAGCTACAGAACCTCGGCTCGCGCTCGACGCGCTACGAAGTCACGCGTTATGACGGCCTGCGCACACAAAGCACTCTGGCCTATGACGAGGTGACCCAGCGCGATTCCGAGCCCAAGCTTTACCTGCGTATCCGCAACGAGCTCTGAGTTTCAGGCCCTTACCGCACGAATGAAAAACCCCGCCCGGCGTAACCGGACGGGGTTTTTGTTTGTCTTTTTCGTATCAGGAAATCGAGAGATTTGAGCCGAATAATACCGCAGCACATTGGCGCAGACTGCGTATTCGTCGGCCAAAGACCTCGACTTCCCCTTATTTGGTGTCGTTCACACCGTACGACCACTTCGAGATGAAGAAGGACAGGACGAACAGCCCCGCACCGATACCCACACCCCACCAGCCGATCAGCTCAAAGGTCTTGAGCGAGGTCTGAAGGGCCGCGCCGGCGTCGAGCACCTGACCACCGACGGTCGCCGTCGACGCCATCTTGGCGATCATGCCGGCTAGGAAGTGCGCACCCGCCGAGCCGAGGAACCAGATGGCCATCATGGTCGACACCAGCATAACGGGCGACAGCTTGGTTTGCTGCGACAGCCCCACGGGCGACAGGGCCAGTTCACCCCAGGTATGCAACAGGTAGGTCAGCAGCAGGAAGACCAGCGGCAGGCGGAAGGCCGAGTCGGCGAAGCCCTTGCCCCAGACCAGCACGAGGAAGCCGAGACCGACCATGGCCAGACCGAAGGCGAACTTCTTGACCGGATCGGGGTCCTGCCCACGCTTGCCGAGGAAGGTGAAGATGGCCGCGAAAACCGGTGCGAAGATCAGGATGAAACCGGCGTTGAAGCTTTGGGTCTGCGACGCCGTCAGGCCGCCGTCGATCCACACAT
Source organism: Asticcacaulis sp. (assembly GCA_047605065.1). Taxonomy (GTDB): domain Bacteria; phylum Pseudomonadota; class Alphaproteobacteria; order Caulobacterales; family Caulobacteraceae; genus Asticcacaulis. The sequence continues at coordinate 7,885 of JASGGL010000017.1, read as the reverse complement.
AGCCCGGCGCGAGGGTAAGCGCCGCCAGCTGATCACGCGAGGCTATGACGAAGGTCTTGCCCAGCATATCCCACATCACCGGATCGGCCAGTACGGTCAGATTGGTGTTACGCTCAGAGAACAGGTTGAGTGACGAACCCGCTTGTTCGAACAGGGTGAAGAAGACCACCGACGACAGCGACAGGATCATGGCCAGAGCCAGACGGAAGTTTTCTTCCTTACCGAGCTTGGTGATCATGTTGAAGAACACATAGCCCAGAATGCTGATGGCACCGACGCCCAGAGCATACCCAACCAGCGTATGACGCTGGACCACGAAATAGATCACCGGCACACCGATCAGACCGAGAAGGTAGATGAGGTGCTCCTTTTTGATACCGGCCACCTTCTGGGTGAGCTTGGCCGGATCGGGCGCTTCGCCCTTACCTTCCAGAAGCCCCTTACCCAGAACAAACCACAGAAGACCGGCCAGCATACCAAGCCCGGCCAGACCGAAGCCCGCCCACCAGCCGACAGTCTGCCCCAGATAGCCGCAGAGGATGGCCGCCCAGAAAGACCCCAGATTGATGCCGAAGTAATAGAGCTGGAAACCGGAATCGCGGCGCGCATCCTTTGCGGGATAGAGCTGGCCGACGATGGTGGAGATGTTCGGCTTGAGGAAGCCGACGCCCATGACGATCAGGCCCAGCGACAGGTAAAAGGCGTGTTCGGCCCACGGCGTAACCACCTTCTTGCCCAGTTCATAAGCACCGGTCGGGATGACCGAAGGCAGGGGCGCGCCCGTAGGCAGGTCTTTGATTTCCATCCCCGTGGTCGAGGTCACGTAGTCATAGGACTTATCGCCGACCTTGAGCTTAAGCGGGCTGGATGGCGTATCTCCGGTGCGGACGAATTCGTAGGTGGCGCCCTGATAGTTCAGGGTCTGAATGTTCGCCTTACCTTCGAGGCCCATGCCGAAGTGACCGGCAACCAGCAGAAGACCGCCGAAGATAACCGCCCGGCGCGTACCGATCCAGCGGTCGGCCACCAGACCGCCGACTAGGGGCAGCAGGTAGACCAGCGTCGCATAGGACGAATACATATCGTTAGCCCGGTCATCGCTGAACAGGAAGTGCTGAGTCAGGTAGAAGATCAGCAGTCCACGCATCCCATAGAACGAGAAGCGCTCCCACATCTCCGCGAAGAAGCAGACGAAGAGCCCCTTGGGATGCTTGCGCATCTGCAAAAGGACGGCAGGAACCGTGATCAGGGTGATCAGGATCCCTACGAAAAGAACGATATTCAGCATGAACTTGCCCCGAAAAGCCTGCGCCGGGGCCGCGGACGGGCCGCTTCGGACAACAGACGGGTGGATTTGCCGCGATAGGAGCAGCAAATTAACACCTTGGCAAGCTTAGTTCCGTTTCAGGCGAAACCGCAATCCGGCCTCAATAGGCTTCTTCTGTGTACAAATTACGAAGATCGCCGTTCCACACGCCGTTATATTTTTCGAGGAGGCGATCGGCGGATGTAAGACCGCTTTCGGCGATCTCGAACAGCTCGCTGAGATAGCCGGTTTCATCGACAAGACCGCCGGACAGGCGATTACGTCGCTTCAGCCCCTGCTCGGCGATTTTCAACGTATCCATGGCCCAGTCTTTCACCGGGCGTCCGGCGATTTCGCCTTTCAGCCCCGTTTTCGCGGCCATACCACGCAGGGCGTTGTGATCGGTGGACGTCCAGTCCTTCACCAGCGCCCAGGCGTCTTCAAGGGCGGTGCGATCATAAAGTATCCCGGCCCACAGGGCGGGCAAGGCGCAGATGCGGCCCCACGGCCCGCCGTCAGCCCCACGCATTTCAAGGTATTTCTTGAGGCGCACTTCCGGGAACAGGGTCGTCAGATGATCCGCCCAGTCGTCGATGGATGGCCGCTCGCCCGGTAATGCTGGTAATTTCCCTTCGAGGAAATCACGGAAGGACTGCCCCGACGCATCGATATAGCCGCCGTTCGGCGCGCCTTTGCGCTTGACGAAATACATAGGCACATCAAGGGCGTATTCGGCATACTCCTCGTAACCGAAGCCGTCGCCGAACACGAAGTCCAGCATACCGGTGCGGTCCGGATCGGTGTCGGTCCACACATTGGCGCGCGCCGACAAAAAGCCGTTCGGCTTGCCTTCGGTAAAAGGCGAATTGGCGAACAGCGCCGTGGCGATGGGTTGCAGCGCCAGCGAGGTGCGGAACTTCAACACCATGTCGTCTTCGCTGGAGAAGTCGAGATTGGCCTGAATGGTCGAGGTGCGCAGCATCATATCGAGGCCCAGATTGCCGACCTTCGGCATATAGGCGCGCATGATGTTGTAGCGCCCCTTGGGCATGACCGGCGTTTGCGCCCGCGTCCACAGGGGCGAGAAACCAACGCCGAGGAAACCCAGCCCCAGTTCGGCGGCCACCGCCTTCACCTCTTCGAGGTGCTGACCGGTTTCGCTACAGATGTCGTGAACGGTTTCCAGCGGTGCGCCCGACAGCTCGAACTGCCCGCCGGGCTCCAGCGACACCGACGCGCCATTGCGTTCCAGCGCAATCAGGTACTCGCCTTCATAAACACCGCTCCAGCCAAAGCGCATAAGCCCTTTGAGCATGGCTTCGATACCATCCGACCCGCCGTATTCCGGCCGCCGCAGATCGCTCAGGTGAAAAACGAACTTCTCGTGTTCCGCCCCGATGCGCCAACGCTCAACGGGCTTTTCCCCGGAAGCGAAATAATCGGTCAGTTGCGAAAACGATTGAATGGGCTCAGCAACAGAAGTCTTGGCCACGCGCCCCATCCCCATAAAGTAACAGGATTAATTGCAATTTCGGCTATATGGGCGCATCCGCCACCGCGCACAAGTGAATAAGACTAAACTATTTCCAGTCGCCTTTTGATGCCTGATAAAGGGTCAGGGCGGAAATAGCGGCGGTATCCGCCCGCAATATACGCGGCCCCAGATTGACGGCCAGTGCGTTAGACAGCCCGCGCAGGCTATTGCGCTCGGTATCGTCGAAGCCCCCTTCGGGACCGATCAGAATCGACACCGCGCCCTCATCCACACCGTTCAGGACCTCAAGCATGGGGCGGATCGTCCGCTCACCGGTTTCGTGCCCAGATTCATGCGTGGAATCCTCATCGCCGTAGATCAGGGTTTCACCGGCAGTTTTCAGATAGGCCTCAAGCTTCACCGGCGGCAGAACCTCAGGCACATCCAGCCGCTCGGTCTGTTCTGCGGCCTCCTGCGCGATCAGCTGCAACCGCCCGACATTGGTATGATCGGCATTGGTCCGGCGTGTAATCAATAGTTGAATTTGACCAGCCCCCAGTTCCGTCGCCTTTTCGATAATGGTTTCAAGACGCGCACGTTTAACCAATGCGATCAGAACCTTGGGAGCATTTCCTTTATGCGGCTGCGCGCGCTTAAGCGACAACAGCTCGACATGAACATGCTTTTTCGTGACCGACTGCAACCGCCCCAGCCATTCCCCGTCACGCCCGTTGAAGACGGCGATCTCATCACCTTCGCCCAGCCGCATGACGGCAGCGACATAGCGCCCCTGATCGGGGTTGAGCGGAAAAACCAGCCCTTCGACAAAAGGCGGCGTCGTTTCGGCGATAAACAGTCGGATCATGAAGGCGTGATAGCCTTCGGCAGGCTATTTGCCAATACGGGCCGCGATAAAGGCGTCAATCGCTGCCGTATAAGGCCCTTCGGTTCCGACCTCCTTGTTGATTTCCTCGTGCGTCTTCGCCTCCTTCTGGACCGGCGCGGGCTTATTCAGCCGTTTCAGCGCGGCGCTGAAGGCTTCGGCCTGATCGCAGGGCTTATCCGGGCGGCGCGTCGAACAGACGATCATCATCGGTATGGCCTGCGGTGTCAGGCGCTTCAGGGGCGACGCAGTGGCCCAGCGCTTCGGATCGGTCCCGAAGGCCTCGCTGTAAAATTCCGGAAGACGCGGCTGGGTCATGGTCGCTTCGAGGTCCATGGTCGCGGAATCGAGCACGATGGTTCCCGCCCACAGGCGTCCGCCCTTTGCCGTCACCACCGACGGATCGGCGGAGGTCAGCGCCACCAGATGCGCCCCGGCGCTATGCCCCATCAGTATAAGGCGGTTCACGTCACCGCCCCATTCGCCGGCATGGGCCTGCACATAGGCCACAGCGGCGGCGATATCGTCGGCCTGCGCATAGGCATCGGCCTGAGGCAGAAGGCGATAATTGACGCTGACGAATACGTAGCCCTTCGGCAGCCAGTGCTTCAGCTTGTTTTCGACCGATCCCGTATTGCCCTTATCGCCGATTTTCCACGCACCGCCATGGACCATGACAACCACGGGCGCGTTGCGGGCATTGGCCGGACGGTAGACGTCGATCGCCTGAAGACGGTCACTGCCGTAACGCAGGGTGGTTTTCACCGCCCCCGGCGATATGGCCTGAAGATCGATGGGACGGCTTTCCTCCACCTTCTTTTTCTGAAGGCGCTCGGCCATCTTTTCCTGCTGTCGCGCCTTGAGCCGTTCACGCAGCGGGCCGTCCTGAGCAGATACCTGCGTAACCGGAAGTGTGAAAGCGACAGACAGGGACAGGATCAGAGGCGCAAGGCGCATGGGGAGACCTTTCATATGTTACAAAGGTGATACGCGCGCTTTCGCCCGCACCCTGCGCAGCCGAAAACGACAAGGCTTGGCCGCCGTAATCCTGCATGTTAGCGTTAGGTAAAACAAAGGAAACGCCAATGCCCACTCCCCGCGTTCTGGCCCTTGCGGCCATCGCTCTCATGACCTGCGCCGCCGCAGGCCCTGCGCCGTCCCTGAACGGTTTTTCCGACTCCATCCATCACTGGCAAAACCGCAACGGTAAGGACTATGCACGTTACGCCGAAAGCGATGTCTCGGCCATTGCCGATAACATACTGCTTTTGCAGAGGGATAACGGCGGCTGGATCGAAAACCGAGACCCGGCGCGTATCCTGTCAGCCGAAGAACGCGCCGCCGCGCTCAAAGAGAAAACGGCCCCCAGCTTCAGTTTCGATAACCGCAACGTCTACACTCAGGTTGAATACCTGATGCAGGCTTTTGAAATTACCGGGAAAAAAGCTTACCGCGACAGCGCCTTGCGCGGCCTAGATCTCATCCTGGCGCAACAGATTCCGGCCTGCGGCGGATGGCGGCACACCGTGCCCTCCACCACGACCTACCATGATAAACTGACCATGGCCGATGAGGTGACCTCCGGCAATCTGCGCCTGCTGCGTCACATCAGCTCCAAAGCTTTTCCGTTTGAATCTCTTGATAAAGACAGATTACAAAAAAGTACCGAGGCCTTGTCGAAAGGCGACAAGTGCCTCCTGAAGCTGCAAATCCGTCAGAATGGCAAACTCACCGGCTGGGCGGGCCAATACGATCCGGTGACGCTTGAGCCCGTCAAGGGTCGCAGTTTTGAACTGGTGTCGATTGTGTCTCAGGAAAGCGTTGAAAACACACGCTATCTGATGAGCATTCCTGATCCGTCGCCAGAGGTCATCGCCGCCGTCGACGGAGCTGTCGACTGGATGAAGCGTTCAGCCATTACCGGCAAACGGCTTGAAATCGTCGCCCTGCCCGCGCCGGTGAAATACGATTACCACACCGCCACCACCGACAGCCGCCTGACCGACGATCCCAACGCGCCGCGTCTCTGGGCGCGCTTCTACGATATGAGCGACAATTCCGTGGTACTGGCCAACCGCGATGGTGCGCGGGTTAAGGACTATGCCGACATCCACCCTGAGCGCCGTTCGGGCTACGCCTGGTATGGCGTCTGGCCGCAAAAGCTGATCGAAAGCGAGTATCCGGCATGGAAGGCGCGAGTGGCCAAAAAATAGGCCCCCATCGTAAAACGACGGAGGCCTCTGGTCTTATAAGGGGCCGTGCCCCTTATTTTTTCTCGGCGAGCAGGTCGTCAAGATAGGCCTTCTTGCCCTCGACCTTTTCCAGACGCGGGTAACGCAGGCCGCCCTTATAGTCGATGGCGACGGTCTTATAGGTCTTGCCGCGTTTGATCAGCAGTTCGACCAGCTTGCCGTCCGGCTTGCCCGCCTCGCGGATGGCCGCCTTGAGACCATCGGCGTCATAGGCCGTGCCATTAACGGCAATCACCGCCATGCCCTGCCCCAGCCCGGCCTTGAAGGCAGGACTGTCCCAGAAAACACTGGTGATTTCGCCCGTGGCGTTCAGAGACAGCCCCAGCGAATAGCTGAGGTCGGTGGTTTTCTGATTTTTCTCACGCGCCTTGAACCAGTCGGTCGGGGTGTCGGTATAGGTCAGTTTATACCCACCGCGCTCGATCCCATCGAGGAAGGTGCCCTTCGAGGTTTCATTGACGCGCTCATTCAAGAAGCCGTTCCAGTCATAGGGGTAGACCTTGTTAAGAGTCGCCACCACGTCTTTGAACTCATAGGTTTCCGGCGTCCACGAGCCGTCCTTGACGCCGAAGAACAGACCCGCAAAATCATCCAGAGACTTCTTATTGCCGGTCTTTTCGCGGATCAGGCTGTCGGCATCGAGCCAGATCAAAAGCCCGACATTGTAATAGTCCTCGTTGCGCTGCTGGCTCAGCCAGTTCTTCGGCTGACGCGCCGACAGGATCGGGTCATTGGTGGTGTCGGCCAGTGGCCGCCATTGCGACCCGCTGAAATTGTCGTACTGCGCCGCGGTCAGGGCAATGGCCTGCTTCGCCTGCTCCGTCGTCAGCAGCCCCGAACGCGCCGAAAGCACGTAGCCCCAGAACTGCGTCTGCCCTTCATAGACCCACAGCAGGCTGTTGCGCATGGGGGTGTGGAAATCAGGGTTATAGAGGTCTGCCCCGCGACGGAACTTCCCGTCCCACGAATGGGTGTATTCGTGCGCCAGCAGGTCACGCCCGACATAGCTGCTGGCCCAGCCGGTGAAGTAATCAGGGCTACGGCCGTTTTCGGAAGACCGGTGATGCTCAAGGCCGATCCCGCCCATTTCTTCGGACAGATGGAACAGGAAGTCGTAATGGTCGTAGTGCTGGGATTTGAAGAGCTTAACCGCCTGCGCCACCATCTTTTTGTGGGTGGCGATCTGCTCATCCGTGGCCGCCAGATCGCCCGGCTTATCGGCGAAGACGTTCAGGCGCACCGGCACCTTCGGATCAAAGCTAAGGTCGAAGCTTTTCTTGTACTTACCGGCAAACATCGGCGAGTCGATAAAATGCTCATAGGGCAGCGGCTTGAAAGTCACGGTGCCGTCGGCATTTTTAGAGACCGTATCCAGCGCCGCCGCGTAGTCCCAGCCTTCGGGCAGTTTCAGCGTCAGTTCAACCGGTATGCGGCTCACGGCGTAACCCGCCGGATACATGGACAGGTTTTCCCACTGCAGATTGGCCATCACATCCGTCATGACGACGCGACCGGCGGTCGTGGTCATAGGGGTGAGGAAATCGAACTCAGCCACCACCTCTTTCGCGCCCGCAGGCACATTGAGATGAAATGCCGTGACTTCAACAGGATCGCGCTGCCAGCTCAGATTTTGCCCATTGGCCGAAAAGCGGACATTGGCGATCTTGTCGGCCTGAGGGCGCGGCGCGTGCTTACCCGGCAACCAGCGCGGCATGATGAGGATCAGTTCACCCGCCTTGGAAACCGGCACAACCTGACGCACGCGCATGACGCGCTGCTCCGTATCGGTAGCGTCCACGAACACCTTGAGCGTACCGGGATAGTCGACGGGCTTCGACGCGGGAAGTGGCGGCGGTAAGGGAACTGTCACCTGAGCCACGACCGGAGCCGACAAAAGCACCCCCGCCAGAACCGCCACACTCACCAAAGCCGTCTTTTTCATCGAAAATGCCCTACGCTACAGAATTGCG
>JASGGL010000016.1:0-26044 GCA_047605065.1 Asticcacaulis sp. | reverse complement strand
GGTGGGGATGATGGTGGCGCGCCAGTTTTGCAGGAACAGGAACATGACCACGAAGACCAGAACGATGGCTTCGACCAGCGTCTTCAGCACCTCCTTGATCGACAGGATGATGAAGTCCGTCGAATCGTTGGGGATGGCGTATTCGATATTGCTGGGGAAGGACTTCGACATCTCTTCCATCTTGGCCTTGACCAGATCGGCGGTCCTCAGCGCATTGGCCCCGGTGGCCAGCGAAATGGCGATGCCGGTGGCGGGCTTGCCGTTCACGCGGCTGATGGAGTCGTAGTTCTGCTGCCCCAGCTCGACGCGCGCGACATCGCGCAGATAGACCGTGGCACCGCCTTCGGCGCTTTTGAGAATAATGTTGGCGAATTCTTCCGGCTTGGTCAGACGCGACTGAGAGGTGATGGTGGCATTCAGCGCGATGTCGTCGGTCGTCGGTTGCGCCGCCAGCTGACCGGCGGACACCTGAGCGTTCTGGGCGCGGATAGCGGTCGTCACATCGGCAGGCGTCAGGTTATAGCCCGTCAGCTTATCCGGGTTGAGCCAGATGCGCATGGCGTAACCCGAACCGAAGACATTGGTTTCACCCACCCCGTCCACGCGCGCCAGCGTGTCCTGAACGTTCGAGACCAGATAGTCGCCAAGGTCGGCATTGTTCAGGCTGCCGTCCTTGGAATAAAGGACGAAGACCAGCAGCATATTGTTCGAGGCCTTGTTAACCCGCACGCCCTGCGCCTGCACGTCCTGCGGCAGCCGGTTAATAACCGCCTGAATCTGGTTCTGGACCTGAACCTGCGCCGTATCGATATTGGTGCCCGCCTCGAAAACCAGCGTGACATTGGCCGAACCGCTGTCGGAGGACGAGGCCGTCATATATTTCAGACGATCGAGCCCGGTCATACCCTGCTCGATGATCTGCGTCACTGAATCTTCGACGGTTTTCGCCGATGCGCCGGGATAGGAGGCGTTGACGCGCACCTGAGGCAGGGCAATGTCGGGATATTGTTCGACAGGCAGGGTGCGGATCGAAAGCAGGCCCGCCAGCATAATGACAATGGCCACGACCCAGGCGAAAATCGGACGGTCGATAAAGAAACGCGAGAGCATGAAAAACCTTGGCGCGGGGTAAGCCTATGGCGGGGTATGGCCCACATCCCTGTGCATGGCAAGCCGGACTGCGCGTCACCGCTTAACCGTAGCAAAAAATAGCCGCAAGCGTCCCGGTTGTGGGTCCGGAAGGCGCCGCTTGCGGCCAGATCAGGATGTGCACCGCTGACTGTTACGGTCAGGCCGACACAATCCGTCGCACCTTACTCAGCTTTTTGTCATTTTGTATACGGTATATAATTTTAAAATCAGGCGCGACGCTGAATATCGTCCACAATGACCTGCGCCGCCGGGCGTCCGAAATAATAGCCTTGCGCTTCGTCACAGCCTTCGCTGCGCAGAAGTTCAAGTTGCGCCACGGTTTCCACGCCTTCGGCCAGAACCGGCACATCGAGGCTTTTGCCCAGAGCCAGAATGGCGCGGATGATGGCACGGGCCTGCGGGCTTTGTTCGGCCTCCAGAAGGAAGGAGCGATCAATCTTGATTTTATCGAACGGAAACGCGTTGAGCGTATCGAGCGACGAATAGCCGGTGCCGAAGTCGTCGATAGCGATGGTGACACCCAGCGCCTTGATCCGGCGAAGAATATGCAGGGCGCGCTGCTTGTCGCCAATAATGGTCGATTCGGTGATTTCCAGCTCAAGCCGGCGCGGCGACAAGCCCGTCTCGATCAGAATTTCGTGGACCATCCCGACCAGATCCGGGTGCGACAACTGCACCGGCGACAGGTTCACCGCCACCTTGGCTCCATTTTCCCACGTCGCGGCCTCGGCGCAGGCATTGCGCAGTACCCATTCCCCGATTTCGAGGATGGCGCCGCATTCCTCGGCCACGGGGATGAAGTCCGCCGGGCTGACGAAACCGCGTTCGGGGTGCTGCCAGCGCAGGAGTGCTTCGTAACCGGTAATGGTCTGCGACACGACGGATTTCTGTACCTGATAATAGACGCGCAACTGATCGCGGGCGATGGCCTGCCACAGGTCCTTGGCGATAGCGCGACGGTCGCGCGCGGCTTCGTCCATGCGCGCTTCGTAATAGCAAACGCTTTCGATACCGCCGGTACGCGGCAGCGCCTTGGCGCGATACAGCGCCAGATCGGCATTGTTCATCAGGGTTTCGCGGCTATCGGCGTCCTGCGGATAGATGGCCACACCGATCGACCCGCCCGCCGTCATCTCAAAGCCGTCGAGGTCTACGGGCTCATAGAGCGCGGCGTGGATGCGGCTGACGAAATCGCCCAGCTCACGCATGTCGGCGAAACTCAGGATACAGGCGAATTCATCGCCCCCCAGACGCGCCGTAAAGGCTTTGTCGCCGCAGACCGCGCTGAGCCTGCCTGCGATGATGCGCAGCGTCTCGTCACCCGCCGCATGGCCGCGCAGATCATTGATTTCCTTGAACCGGTTAAGGTCGATGGCCAGCACCGCCAGACGGGCGTCGTTGCGCGCGGCGCGCTCGGTCTCATGGTCCAGATGCTGATTGAAATGCTCGCGATTGGGCAGGCCGGTCAGGCCGTCATGCCGTGCCATATAGGCGATCCGCGCCTCGTCGCGGCGGCGCTCGGAAATATCGTCGAAGGTCGACACCCACCCCCCTTCGGGCAGGGGCCGGTGCGTGATCGACAGGCTGAGGCCGTTCGGGAACTCGGCAATGATCGTACCGCCACCGGGCTTTGAGATCAGGTCGAGGTGAGCCTGATAGCGCGCCTCTATATGGGCCTCGGACGCACCGTTACGCCGCAATATGGTGGCGAAAATGTCCCGGAATTTCGCGCCCTTATGCACGCCACCGGCCTCGCCGGCAAACATTTCCAGCACGCGCGGATTGGCAAAAACCAGCCGCCCGTCCGGGTCGCACAGGCTCAGGCCCTGCGACATGTGGCGAAGGGCAGTATCGAACTGACGGCTCGTTTCCGCCAGACGCATCTCGGCAGCGCGGCGTTCGGTGATATCGCGCGTCACCTTGGCGAAACCGATCAGGCTGCCGTCCGTCTCGAACATAGGCGTCAGGGTGACGTGCGCCAGAAACTGGCTGCCGTCCTTACGTACGCGCATGCCTTCTTCTTCGAAACGGCCATTCTCTCTGGCGCTCCTGAGGATTTCCGCCGGACGGTTGGCCTCACGCTGCGCTTCGGTGAAAAAGCGGCCGAAGGACTGCCCCACAATCTCGGACGCTTCATAGCCTTTGAAGCGTTGCGCCCCGGCGTTCCAGTTGCTGACCCGGCCCTGCGGATCGAGCATATAGATGGCGTAGTCACGCACCGAATCGATCAGAATGCGCATGTGCCGCTCGTTATTGGCGACGGCGGCCTCGAAATGCTGCTGACGGCGCAAATTCTGTACGCACAGGGCCATGACGCCCATGGCCACGACCGCCAGCGCCGCAGACAGGCTGCCCGGATTGAGCATCAGGCCCGACTCCAAGCGCGTCGGGTCCGGCACGACGCTGATCGCACCCATACCGGTGAAGTGGTGAGCGACGACGCCCAGAACGAGCAGCCCGGTCCCGCCCCACAGGCCAACGGCCCCCGGACGGAACACCACCCAAAGCGCTGCTGCGCCGAACGCCATCCCCAAAAGCACAGAGGCCGCCACCAGATCGGGCGACCAGACGATATGCATGGGCGCGCTCAGGGCCGACATGCCGGTATAATGCATGGCGGCAACCCCAAGGCCGACAACCGCGCCGCCGACCAGTCGCCACAAGGCACGGCCTTCCGTAACCGCCAGACCGATCCCCGCCCCGGTCAACGCCACCGCAATCACCAGCGACAGCACGGTGCGCAAAGGGTCATAGCCGACGGATATTCCGGCGCTATAGGCCAGCATAGCTATAAAGTGGGTCGCCCAGATGCCGAAGCCGGTGACCGCACCCGCGGTCAGAATGCCTTTGAGACGTCGGGCATCTTCGGTGCCGCGCGCGCGGCGGATCAGAACCATGGCCGTGAAGGATGCCGAAAGACAGACACAGGCGGCAAGCGCGACCAAAAGCCAGTTATGCTGGTCGCGCAGGCAGGCAATCACTCTGAACATAATGCGGTCCTGATGGCGTTCAGGTACTCACTAGCCGCAAAGACTTTGCCAATCCCTTAACGGATAACGATTTCAACCCACAGGCAAGGTTTTGCTCAGAAGCCGCTTAAGCTGAATTTGCTGCAGGCTGCGCTCCGCCGAGGCACGGGCCCGGCGCGCGGGCGCTTCATCCCCGCCGCGCAAACGGCCGACCATCGCGCCCTCATAGAGCAGCAGCCATTCGTAGGACAGCCCTTCGGCCAGATCGGCAAACCCCGCGTCGGACAGCAAGGTCTCGAACCAGTCGCGCATCTGCTGCCGCGCCGAATCGACCAGATCGGCAATCGCCCGCTGCGCCTGCCCGAATTCGACCATCGCCGTAATCAGAAGATCGCCTCGAAAGGCGTCTTCCCCCGCCAGCACCGCCAGAACATCGAACACCGCCAGCGGCCGCCCCTTGGCGTCACCCTCTTCGGCACGCACCTTCAGCGCGGCGAAATGCGAGACGTGCCAGCGCTCGAGACAGGCGAGAATCAGATCGTCCTTGGACGGGAAATGCCGGTAAAAGCTTGCCTTGGCCACGCCCGAAGTCGCAATGATCCGGTCGATACCCGTGGCGCGGAACCCCTGCGCCGCGAATAAAGGCAGGGCGGTTTGCAGGATACGATCCTTAACACTGGTTTTGGCACCGGCCATGGCGATTCTTCCTCCGTTGCGCCATGGTGACAGACCGGTCTGTTCTGTCAATCGCTTCACAGGCTTTCCCCAGGGACAGCTTGCCGACAGTGTTTATTAAGCTTTATATGATTATACCTCATCACAGAGTTATGCCGGCATTATCAAACCGGCTGGGGAAGACGACGGCATGCCGGACCGGGATGATTACAAGGGACAGCGGGATCGCTACATCGCCTTCTCGCTGGCGGCGGCGGACCTTCTCGTCGAAATCGACGCCCAATCCCGTATCGTGCGCGCCATCGGGGCGACCAACGCCCTGCTGGCCGAAAGCGCGCAGGACCTCAAAGGCCTTGCCGTTGACGAACTTTTTCCGGTGTCCGAACGCTATCTGGTTGCCCGCCTGATCGGTCAGGCCCGCGACATCGGCCGCATCGATCCGGCGACCGTGCGTTTGCAACCCGCCGACCGTAAGCCTCAGCACGTCAATCTGGGGGCCTGCTACCTGCCCGAAAAGCAGCGCACCTATGTGACCGTCACGGTCCTGTCCGACGCACTGGCGCGCACCCTGCCTGCGCGCGACGACGTGTCGGGCCTTCTGAACATGTGCGATTTTCAGCATATGGCGGCACGCTCGATCAACCCGTCCGACACCGGTTCGGGCGCGGCCATGCTTCAGGAAATGCAACTGATCCGCCTCAATGGCCTCGCTTCGGCCATGGAGGAACTGCCGCAATCGCGCTCTCAGCAGTTGATGGCCGAAATCGGTGCGCTGCTGCGCGCCTCCTCGGGCCCCAGCGGCAATGCCGCCCGCCTCGGCGACGAAGAATTCGGCCTCCTGTCCGGACGCGGCCCCAATGCCGTCAGCGAAGACCGCCTCAAGGGCGATATCCAACTGGTGCTGTCCAACGCAGGCGTGCAGGCCGAGCGCGTGTCCTCCAGCGTCGTGACCCTGTCGCTCGACACCGCGCACCTCAGCGAGGAAAGCGTCACCAAGGCCCTGTCCTACGTCATGGACAGCTTCGCCAAGACGCCCGTACCCGACGCCGGCAGCCTCCAGAACAGCCTGAACGCCGCGATCAACGCCGCCGTCGATCAGTATGCCCGCATCAAATCCGTTCTGGCGGCGGGCCACTTCGCCCTGCATTTCCAGCCCGTGGTCGAAATCAGCAGCCGCCGCGTTCAGCATTACGAAGCCCTGCTGCGCTTTACCGGCGGCATGGATTCCTATGACACTGTGCGCTTCTCCGAACAGGTCGGGCTGGCCGTCGAATTCGACCTCGCCGTCTGCGACAAGGCTATCGAGGCCCTGAAGCGCTATCCGGGCGAAACCATCGCGGTCAACCTGTCCGGCCTGTCGGTACAGAACGCCATGTTCCGCGAACGCCTCAACGCCACCCTGCGCGCCGACCCGGCGCTCAAGGACCGGCTGATGTTCGAACTGACCGAGTCCCACGTCGTCGAAGATGTCGAGGAAGCCGCCCGCTTCCTCTCGGACCTGCGCCGTCGCGGCTTCCGAATCTGCCTCGACGACTTCGGGGCCGGTGCCGCCGCCTACAACTATCTGCGCCGCTTCGACGTCGACTATATCAAGATCGATGGCCCCTTCCTGAAGACCGCCCTCACCCAACCGCGTCAGCGCGCCCTGATCCATTCCATCAGCGTCTTAAGCCGCGAACTGAAATGCATCTGCATCGGTGAAATGATCGAAAACGAAGACATGGCGCGTCTGGCCACCGATCTCGGCATCGCCTACGGACAAGGCTGGCTATTCGGTAAGCCCGCCGCGGAAATCGCGCCGCGCGCCGATGCCGTGGCCCGGGCTATCGCCCGTCGCCGGGGCGTACAGGAAAGCTGGGGGTAAACCCCTTTCCTTTCAGAGCCAAAGCGCGCTAGCTTAAAGCACTCAGGGGGGATCAATGCCGTTTTCCATTTCCAACGTCTTTAACCGTGCCTTCGATACGCTGGGGCGACAGTTCATTCTGCTGTTCGGCACGGCCTTCGTGATCATGGGACTGCCGTCCATCATCAGTTATGTCGTGGTGCCTCAGTTTCATGACGACCTGGGGCGGGCCTTTGCCGAGACGCCGCTCCTCGTGCTCGCCTGCGGGCTGGGCTATATTCTGCTCTACAGCCTGAACCTGTCGGTTCTGACCGAAATCGCCATCAGCGGCATAGCCCGCCGCGAATTCCGGCTGGCGGCCGCGCTGGGGCGCGGTCTGATCAATATGGTGCCGTTGGTGATCATTGGGCTGCTCTCAGGCTTTGCCATAGGGCTGGGCTTGCTGATGCTGATCGTGCCGGGCATTATCCTGAGTATGGCGCTGTGCGTAACCTCGACCGCCTATGTCGCCGAAGGCGGCACCGGCCTGTTCGCGTCCTTTTCCCGCAGCTTCCACCTGACCGAAAACCACCGCTGGGCCTTGCTGGGGCTGTTCATCATCCTGCTGGTTGCCCAGATCCTGCTCAGCCTCATCGCCGAGGCACCTATGGCGCTGGTCGGACAGGGGATGGCACGACCGGTGATCGGCGGCGTGACCTCTCTGATTGGCGTGGTCTCCGATGTGGTGACGATCGTGTTCAATACCGCCATCTACGCCGCCCTGCGCGACGCAAAGGAGGGCCGCCCGGCCGAAGCCACGGCGGACGTGTTCAACTAGAACACGTTTCGTTCAAATTGAATCGAGAACGTGCTCTAATTTTTTGTTTTGCCGCATTTTTTAACGCTCAACCGCCAGAAAAGCCTTTTGGCACTTGAGCGAAAAATGTTCTAGCTGTCGAACTTGTCGCGGCGGCGGCGGCCCATCAGCATGCGACCCTCGAGGTTCGCCCGCAGGGCCGCATAATAGGCCTTGAGGAAGGCCTCATCCGACGGCATGTCCGCATCATTGCGCGGCGCGACCCAGCCGATGCGCCCCTTGATGCGATCGGCTACGGCGCGCAGGGTCGACGAGCGGCGCTCACGCAGCACCTCTTCGAGCACCCCCAGTTCCTTTTCGCCGTAAACGCTGATCTGCTCCGGCGTGAAGATCAGGCTGGACGGCACAGCCGCCTGTTCGGCCAGATCGAAGCTGAGCATGGCCTTCGGCACATAGACCACCCGCGTCCCGCCCAGAAAATCGCCCAGACGGGCTTTCGAGCGGTTGAACAGGGGCAAAAGCGCCAAAAGCACGGCCCACAACAGCGCCACCAGAGACAGCCAGCCCCCGCTGGTCGCCGCCTGCGCCGCCAGCGTCAGCGGCAGATAGAACTCCACTTCGCGCATGGCATTGCGGGTGATGATGGCGGACGGCGTCAGGTGCCCGCCATCGTGCGAGATGACGCGAATCTTCATCAGCCGCTTGCCGGGGGTCGCCGCGCGCGGCCCCATTTCAAACAGCATGAAATAGCCCGACCGCAGGAAAAACCCGATCAGCAGGACCAGAATGATCATCCCCTGAATGAAGGGATGGCTCATATCCATCTTACGGAAATCGATATGCTCGAACGGCAGGATCAGGAAGATGATGAACAGCACGAACGGCGCGAGGATCATGATCAGATAGTCGATGATCAGCGCCGCCATGCGCACACCGAATGACGCCGTACGCAGCGACAGGCTCACCCCTTCGGGCGTAATGACGGTGGTGACCGGGTCGCGCGCCGGGCTGAAGCCCGCGCCGCCCTGCATCAGGTCAGGCCGGGCCATGCGCGTCTCCCGTCGTCGCAGGTTTTGCCGGTTTGCGCTCGCGCCCGACCCACAGATAGTAGACCAGCCACAGGACCAGCATGGCACCGCCGAAGGCAAAGCGCGCCCAGATGTCGGTGACCGTCTGACGCGCCACCCCTTCGATGAAACCGGCGATGACCAGCATCAGCATGGCCCCCAGCATGGCCGTACCCGCCTGACGGCCCGATTGCGCCAGCGCCGCCTTACGGGTCAGAGCACCGGGGAACATGATCCGCCGCGCCAGATGGAAACCCGCCGCCGCGCCGATAATGACCGCCGACAGTTCGGTCGTGCCATGGATCGACAGCCAGGCGATAAAGTCCGGCCCCAGCCCGTGCGAGGCGAACAGCCAGATCATCGCCCCGACCGACATGCCGAACACGATCATCAGAAGCGCGGTCGGCACACCGCCGATCACTCCAAACGCAAAGGCCGCCAACGTCACCTGCGTATTGTGCGTCATCAAAAACACCGAAAACGCCGCCAGCGGATCGCCCTTCTCGGCCCCGCCTATGGTCTGTCTGAGCTGTTCCGGCGTGGCGGTCAGGTCGCGGCCCTGCGAGCTGCCGCCGACCAGCGGGTCGTACCAGCTGGGGTCGAGGCTGCACATCAGTATGCCGCCCGCTATACCGAGCGCCAGACACAGGAAGGACAGCAAAAGCTCGCCCCACAGGGCGCGCACCGAACGCGGCAGGTCGCGCAGGAAGAAGTCGCGCACCACCACGCCCAGACGTGCATGCGGCCCGTACATATAGACATAGGCCCGCGCGCACAGGGCCTGCAGATAGCCGGTCAGGTTGCGGTCCAGCGAGATCGACTGCGCCATCGACAGGGACGACACGGTCGAGCGGTAAAGCACGGGCAGTTCCAGAAGCTCTTCGGTCGTAAAACGCGTCAGGCCGCCGTTTTCGGCGCGCTCGATCTGCCGCGCCAGCGCCTTCCAGTCCTTTTCACGGGCTTCGCGGAATTTCTGGCTTTTGAGCTGAAGCGGTGGCGGGCTCTCGGTCACAGGCGATCCTCCCGTTTCATTTCAAGATATTTGAGCACAAGCTGCACCGCCATGGCCTCGGTGGTGGGCTCGAGCACGTCGATGCCATAGCGCCTGAGCGTCGCGTGCACGGTTTCACGCTGATTGAGCAGGCGGCGGGCGAAGATGGCGCGCGTCACGTCATCGGCGCTTTGCGGCTCCGATCCGGCCAGCCCTTCGAGCACCTCGTCGCGGAAGGCGACAAAGACGATCAGGTGGGTCTTCGACAGACGTTGCAGGGCCTCAAGCATCAGATCGGCGCTGATTTCGTCGATGAAGTCGGTGAACAGCACGATGAGCGAGCGACGCGCGATCTTCGAGCCCAGATCGGCCAGAGCCAGGGTATGGTTGGTTTCTTCGGGCAGGTCGTCGAGGCCGGAAATCTGCGCCTTCAGCGTCTCATAGGCCTGCGTCCCCGACAGCAGCGGTGCGTTGTGATAGGGGCGCGACGCAAAGGCGAAGCTGCGGACATTGTCGCCGATTTTCAGCGCGCAATACCCCAGCAGCAGGCCCGAATAGAGTGCCCGGTCCAGCTTTTTGACCCGCAGCAGCGGCTCACCCATCAGGCGGCCCGTATCGAAGGCCAGCACGATATGGTGGTTGCGCTCGGTCTGGAATTCACGCGACAGCAGTTTCAGGTGACGCGCCGATGAGCGCCAGTCGATGCGACGGTGATCCTGAGACGAGTCGTATTCGCGCAGCGCGTGGTATTCCGAACCGTTGTGCAACTGGTTCTGCACCCGCACCCCATAGACGGAATCGCGTGAAAACAGCGCGGCGGCATCGTGCTGAACACCCTCGATGTCCGGCGTGACCACCATATCCGCCGACAGGGCGACGATCCGGCGCACATAGCCCAGCCCCAGCCATCCGCTCCAGCGCACGTGCAGGGTTTCGACGCTGGCCTGACCGCGCGCGCTGGCCCTTAGCGGCAGAACGCCGCTGAACCGTCCGTCTTCGCGTTTCAGCACAAGGCCGTCCTGCGGGGTTTGCAGGCGTTTCGACACGCCCCAGCGCACCTCGATCCGCGACGGCGAACGATCCTTAAAGCGCACATTATAGGCAAAGCTGTAGTCGCGTCCGACGCCGATCCGGCGCGGCAGGGCGATCTCCAGCGACAGATGCGACGCCAGCGGCGCGAACGCCCCTTCGAACAGGGCCAGCCCCATCAGGCCGACCATAGCCACAGGCGCGAGCCACCACAGACCGGGCGCAGCAAAGACCAGTCCGGCGCCGATAAGGACGCCGGCGATCAGACACCGGATCAGCCGAGGCGTGGGGTGAATCATCTCGGGATCTCGATCCGCTCCACAAGGCCCTGAAGCACGCTGTCGACGCTCTGGCCTTCGATTTCCGCCGAAGGCGCCAGCAGGACCCGATGGCGCATGGCCGGCAGATACAGCGCCTTGATGTCATCAGGCAGCACATAATCACGCCCGTCCAGCGTCGCCCGCGCCCGCGCCGCCCGCGCCAGAAGCG
Organism: Asticcacaulis sp.; assembly: GCA_047605065.1. Taxonomy (GTDB): domain Bacteria; phylum Pseudomonadota; class Alphaproteobacteria; order Caulobacterales; family Caulobacteraceae; genus Asticcacaulis. The sequence continues at coordinate 15,033 of JASGGL010000016.1, read as the reverse complement.
CGCCCGACCGCGGCGAGGCCCCGACCGACAGCGACGGACTTTCGCGCGTGGCGCGGATCAGGTTGACGATATAGTCGAGATTGGCGTCGTTGAGGCGCACACCCGCCACCGTGCGGATGGCCTCGGCCAGCGTCGTCGCGTCCAGCACCGCTTCGATGCCCGCCTGATCGGGATCGAGCGTCACGGCGGAATTGCCCGATTCGTCAACGATACGGCGCTCTTCGCTCAGCGACGGGTAACCCAGTATGTGCTTGAACAAAAAGCGGTCGAGCTGCGCTTCGGGCAGCGGATAGGTGCCCTGCTGCTCGATCGGGTTCTGCGTGGCGATGACGGTGAAACGGTCGCCCAGATCGTAGCGCGTACCGTCCAGCGTAATCTTGCGCTCCTGCATGGCCTCGAGCAGGGCGGCCTGCGTCTTGGGCGGCGTCCGGTTGATTTCATCGGCCAGCAGCAGGTCGCAGAAGATCGGCCCCTTGGTCAGCGAGAAGGTCGAGGTCTGGAAATTGAACAGGTTCGAACCCAGTATGTCGGCGGGCAGCATGTCCGGCGTGAACTGGATGCGGCCGAACCGCAGCGCCAGCGCCTTACAGAAGGTGCGCGCCAGAAGCGTCTTGGCAGTGCCCGGCGGTCCTTCGAGCAGGATATGCCCGCCGGAAAACAGGGCGGTCAGCATCAGCTCTACCGTGTCGGCCTGACCGATAATGACCTTGCCGATTTCGCCTTTCAGACGGTTCGACAGGCTGAGAACGTCGGAAATGTGCATCTAGCGCTCCGTTATCTGGTGCTTCCAGGCGTGCAGACGGCGCGCCCAGTTCAACAGTTGCATGGGATTTCGAACCCGGTCCGCCTCGGCCCTGAGGGCACTGTAACGTTCCGGGGTATTGTGTTTTTCACTCAGGCGCTCGGCCAGATCGTCCGGCGCAGCGCGATGCTGGGTCAGACCGACCGCTTTTAAGGCCTGATCGCGGACCATCTGCGCATAGGCCGGGGCCAGCTTGGGTTCGCGCCCGGCCTTGGCGATCAGGCGCGCGGCATTGTCGGCCAGAACGGTCACCCCGCGCCCGTGCGGCGTGTCGGTGGCCGGGTCGTGGGCCGGACCGAAGCGCGACAGAGCCGACCACAGCATCCCCAGCGCCAGCACGATCATGGCCAGAGGCACACCGATAAACGGCGCGCGCGCCACGTGGTGCATCAGATCCTGCTCGTAGGCGAGGTCATTGAAGGTGACATCGAAATTGACCGTTTTCGCCCCCGGCGCCACCGCATCAATGATGGACAGAGCCCCGGCGACGCGTTCGGCATCGCTTAAGATCTGGTTGTTGAGCAGGTCCGGATCGCTGAGCAGATAGACCGGTGCCTTGAACGGCTTGTCACCCGGCATCGGATTGACCCGCGACAGCAGCACCTCGCCGTCCGGCCCCAAAAGCAGCGGCGTCAGATTCGCCCCGCGGATCGATTGCAGGCCGCGAATGCGCCCGCTGGTATAGGCCTTACGCACCACGTCTTGTCCCGCCGCCGGGTTGAGCGCGAAGGAACGGTACTTCGCCGCCGGGGCGCGCGTCAGGCTGTAATCGACGCGACGGTAATCGATGCGGTACGAAACGCTGCCGTCGGCCTCCTTCATCGCCGTCTTGTGGATCGGCGACAAAAGCGCCAGTTGCAGGAAGATGTCGTCCGGGTGCTTGAGGAAGGGATCGATGCCCCAGCGCGGATGCGACGGCATGAGGTCGGCGTCCCATTTGGGCGCGACCACCAGCACGACCCGGCCCACCGGCTTATACAAAAGGCGCGTGCTCTTTTCGGCATTGGGCTTGGCCCAGTCGCCGTCCTCACGCCCCGCCCCCGTCTGTGCCGAGGTCGAAGACGCGTTCTGAGAGGCCTGAGACGCCGAGGCTTCGGCCATCGCGCGCTGGCGATCGGCCTCGACGGAGGCCGAATTGAACGACGAAGAGGACGAAGAAGAGGATGACGACGTGCTGGCGGACTCCGACGCGGGCACCTCAACCGGCTCGGAATATTCGGGGTCGTCATTATAGATCGCCCCGTCGGAATCGAGTGTGACGATGGCCAGATCAGCCACAGAAACCGGGCCGGTTTCCTGACGCGCCAGAGCGGTCGTCGCACCACGCGCGTCGAGAATTTCGCGCAAGCCTTTGAAACCCTGCGCCGAATAGCCGGTAACATTGCCGCGCGGTCCACGCGGTTCCGGCTCGAGATGCGGCGTCAGGAGCGCCAGACCCGCCATCAGGAACAGCCCGACGATCAGGACGCCGACAATGGCCGGCAGGAAGGAGGTGACCGGCGGCAGCGCTTTTTTCGTGAAGGGAATGCGCATCAGGCCTTCTCCTCAGGCGTCAGCGACGCTTTGGACGCAGCCGGTTTGGCCGTCACCGGAATACGGTCCGACGATACGAAATCGACATAGGCTTTGCGGCAGGCCTCGAAACCCTCACGACCGACCAGAATCCCGGCGAAGAAGCTCTTTTCCGCCCAACGCGTGATCTCGCTAAAGGCCGGACGCGCGTCTTCGGGCAGCAGCGGATGCTTGCCGATATCGCGCGCCGAATAGTGTTTGCGCACCAGATCGGGGCGGAAGGCGTTGAGATCGGCGACCGAACGCTTGAGCAGCAGATGCACCGCCTCGTCATACTCGCCCTTCACGGCCAGCGCGTCGATTTCCTCGATCAGGGCCGCAGCGGCTTCGGCGGTAGGCCGCCACGGCGTGTCCGCCCTTAGGCCGTCGCGCTGGAACAGACGCTCGGCATTGCGGATGATGAAGGCGCGCACCAGCGGTGACATCAGCAACACAACCAGAGCGAACAGGCCGATATAGAGCAGCCAGGGCAGGATGGGCGCGATCGGCTCCAGCAATTGCGCGAAGAACTTCCCGACCTTGCCCAGCCATTCCCAAAACGGTCTGAGCCAGTCCCAATCGGCCTGTTTGGGCGGCGGCGAGCTGGAAAACCGCGTCTGAAGCGCGCCGGAGGCATTGACCTTCTGGATCAGGGCATCGGCGGAAGACACATCGACGGCGGTCACGCTGTCGGGATTGGCCGCAGCCACCGGCGCGGGCATAGATGCCGTTTGGGACGCCGCCTGAATCGCCTCTGAGGACGCGACCTGCGGCGCAACCGGCGACGCGCTTGCCGCTGCCGAAGCATCATTCGTGGCTAACGCCCGCATACGCCCGTCGTTCCTTCCCCCTGAGGTCCATACAACCATAGAGGGGAAGCGCCCCCGCGGTCAATCGGATTTGGGAAAAGGTATCATCATGCAGGGAAATAAAAAGGCGGCAGGACATGCCCGCCGCCTGTACTGTGTTCATCAGGGGATCAGAAGCCGCCGCCGGGGTTATTGCCACCGCCGCCCCAGTTGCCGCCGCCTTGGCCGCCACCCTGGCCACCCATACCGCTGCCCTGACCACGGTTGTTCATACCACGACCGTTGATGCCGAACGGATTGAAGCTGATGCCGACCATGAAGGTCGTCCCGCCACTATCGCGTTCGGTGAGGCTGCGCACGGTTTCGTTGCTGGTATAGTTGCGCGACTTGCCCTGACCCGCTGCAGTAAAGGTAAGGGTGAGCTTGGCATTCAGCGTACGCCTGTAGGAGCCCTGCCAGTTGAGAGGACGTTCGCTATACCCTTGTCCGTTCAGCGTCTTGGACGGGCTGTTGACCGTCAATTGCAGGATGTCACGCGGGGTTACGCTGTATCTGGTGCGAATCCGGCCGGTAACCGAGTCCTGTTCACTGACCGTCGTAACCGTACCCGAGCGCGGCGGCTGCTTCTCATGCTTGACCGTCGACTGGATATTGACGCTGAACTTGCTGCCCCAACGCTTGTCGATCTGGAAATCCATACCGTTTTCCAGACCTTCAGCCCCATTTTCATAACTGGTCAGCAGGACGTCATCGCTGGTGTCAGCAGGCGTATTGTTGGGGTCGATATAGACGGTACGGTTGACGACGATGTCTTCGGTCACACGGTGGAAATAAACCGCCGTAAACAGGAAGTTCTTCGACCGGTCATTATATTCGTAACGCAGTTCGTTGGCATGCGTTTCGGCAGGTTTCAGATCCGGATTACCCTGACGGGCGCTACGTTCGCTGTTGTAGATTATCGCCGGATTGAGGTTGTCGATGTTCGGACGGCTGACGCGGTGGCTGTAGTTATAGCGAAGTTTCGACTTCTCGCCGATCTGGTACTGCGCCGCGAAACTGGGGTGGTAATTGATATAGCTGGTCTCGAAAAAGGCCTGCTCGTTCCCGGTCGGGTTGGGATTGTACCACACCTTGCGGTTCAGGCTGACGTGGGTTTCTTCCACGCGCAGACCGCCCTGAAAGTTCCACTTTTCTCCCAGCGCGCGCTGATAGTTTACGTAGAGCTCTGTCTGGTCCTGATCACGCACAACCGAGTTGGTGCGACGTTCATTGAGTACACGAAGACCCGTCGAACGATAGGTGTCGTATTGACTGCTGTCGCGTGATCCCGTGCGCGAATTGAGGTCAAAACCGGTCGAGAACACACCATTCCACAGAGGATGCGTATAGTCGGCGCTGATGGAAATGCTCGAATCTTCGCTCTTTTCGGTATTTTCCTGCAAAGCACTCCGGCCCGGCATAGTGTCGGTCAGATCTCCGACATTGTTTTGCGAGCCTTCACCGCTGGACAGGCGCATATCGGCCCGGAAGGTCTCACCGTCCTGATCGCCCTTGTGGTTGAAGCCCAGACGCGCCGAAACCTGCTGGGTTTCGTTACGGTTATTACGCTGAGTGTCATAACGTCGGGTCACGGTGCCCGTCGCATCGCGGTCCTCGGTAAAGTCGCTCGACTTCGTGCGCCCTTCGTTTTGAGCGTACGTACCTTCGATAGTGAAGGTGTCCTTTTGATTGGGCGCGTACTCGACATTCCCTCTCAGACCGTAATTGTCGTTTTCAGAGCGGTTCTCACCCCCTGACGTCGTGGTCGACGTACCCGTGCTGCGGATATTTTCACGGAAGCTGTTGCTCGATCCCCGGTTCGCCCCGTGCTGGATATTCAGCCCCCCTGAGAAGGACAGCGTGCCATTGGCCCCAAGGTCCTTACCCGCCCCGCCCTGAAGGGCCAGCATATAGCGCCCGAAGCTGCCGGCATTGGCCAGAACGAAGAGATTCGGCCTCAGGCCCCGGCCCGGCTTGAGATTGATATTGATGATCCCGGCTCCGCCTTCGGCACCGTATTGCGCCCCCGGATTGGTCATCACTTCGACGGTGTCGATATCCTCTGCGGGCATGGATTGCAGAGTCATGCCGCGGAAAGTCCCTTCGGTGCGGGCCGAAGGCTTACCGTTGATATAGACCTGCACGTTCGAGTTACCGCGCAGGGTAACATTGCCCTCGGCATCGACCTGAACGCCCGGCGCCTTGTTCAGCGCGTCGGCGGCGGAAGAGACCGGCGTATCCGGATCGGTCTTCGGGTCATAAACATCGCGGTCGATCTTGGTCAGCGGCTTGGCGGCGGTGACGGTGACCGTTTCGATGGGCTCTTCCGTCGTGGTCGTCGTGCCGGTCGTGGCCTGCGCCGGAGTGGTCGCCTTTTTAGGGTCTTCCTTGGCGGGCGTCGTCGCCGGTGCCGTCGTGGCAGGCGTTTGCGTCGTCGTGGTCGCAGGCTTGGTCGCAGGCGTCTCCACGGTCTGCGCCATAGCGGGCAGACCGGTCACCACAACAAGGGCGGTCGAAGCCAGAAGGGTCCGGACCGTCAGGGAAGGCATTTTCATCTGGGGCGTTTCTTTATTTTTGTCGCAGTCATGCGGGTTGCAGCATAATGCTCCTGATACGCGAGCCCTGCGTCTCAACCGTCGGGCAATCACACTTTTACCCAGACATTTTAGCAGGTGTGGCCACGGCGCTACAATTTGTTGCATATGTGAAAAAATCGCACGCGCGCATTTACCGGTCATTCACAATCAGAAACCGTATCCATAGTATTATGCTTTCTACAGCAAGATATAAGCACAACCCAAGGTCGGTTACAGTTAACAAAATCTGTATATATCTGTTTCCGCACAAAAATTTACTCGGATTTGGAAAATAATAAGAATTAGGCACTACCTTGTCGGGGCGAGGTATCTCTTATGACGCTCAACAACGCCCTGACAGTCCTCAAGACGCGCATCCTGAAACCGGGAGCCCTGACGATCATATTGGGCGTTTCCGCCCTTCTGACCGTGGCCGAAGCCGGACAGCCGCTTGAAATTTTCCTGCGTGCCGTACGCAATGCCGTCTACAAGGCCCCGGTCAGCGGTCAGGTCGCCGTCGTCGGCATCGATGACCCGGCCCTGTCGGCGCTGGGCCCCTGGCCGTGGAAGAGCACGCATGTCGCGGCGCTGACCGACGCCCTGTTCGAAGGCGGCGCGCGTCGCGTCTTTTATATCAACCCGATCAACGATCAGGGCGAAACCCATAACCGCCTGCTGTCCGACAGCTTTGCCCGCCATGAGGGCAAGGTCTTCGCCGCCGCCAAGATCGACTACCGTCTGGGCCGCCGCAAGGGGCGCGACGTCATGCCCATTACCGATATCCGCGACAGCGTGACCACGGTATCGATGGTCCGCTTCGTGGCCTTCTGGCGCGGTATAGACAAGGTGCCTTACCGCAGCGAGATCGGCGGGAAACCTTACGATTCCGTCGAAAGCGTCATCAGCGGCGTCCACGGCAAGGTCGGGGAAACCTTCCCCGTCAACTACGCCTTCGACACCGCCGACATCCCCTATTACAGCGCCGCCGAGGTGCTGTCGCACCGTACCGCGCCGCAGGACCTGAGCGGCAAGGACGTCATTGTCGGCTTCAACGCCCCGGGTCTGGGCGAGCAACTGACCGTTCTGGGTCAGGGCCACAAATCTCCCGAAGCCATTGTGGTGGCTCTGGGGGCGGAAACCCTGAAACACGGCCGCCCGATCCAGCTCGGCTGGCTGCCCGCCTGGCTTCTGGCCGCGGTCGCCGCGGGCTGCGTGCTCAGCGCGCGCGTCAAGGGCAAGGGCCTCATCGCACTGGGCACGGTCGCGGTTCTGCTGGCTGCGCCCTTCGCGCTGGAACGTTTCAACATCTTCATGGATGTGATGGGCGGCCTGACGCTGATGCTCCTGCTCGGGGCCTGCATGGGCTGGCGTCGCTTCGGCGCGCGCGAAAAGAAGGGCGGCACGATCAACCCGATCTCCGGCCTCTATACGCCCAACGCCATCCGCCACGAAGACCGCCTCGATGGTCGTCAACTGGTCGCCGCGCGCATCCGCCGCTACGCCGAAATGGTCAGTGCTCTGCCCCCCGAAGCCGAACGGCTGCTGGTCCGTGAAATCGTCTCACGTCTAGAACTGGGTGCCGGTGGCGCACAGCTCTATCACGGCGACGACGGCAACTTCTTCTGGCTGTCCAACCTCTACGACCACGACCTGCTGGTCGAGCAGTTCACCGCCCTGCACGTCATCTTCCGCAGCCCGATCCGCTTTGCGCGCAACGCCTTTGACGTCGACATCTCGTTCGGCATCGACCGCGAATTCGAACTGCCCGTCTCGCACCGCCTGACCAGCGCGCTGGCCGCCGCCCACGCCGCCGAACAGGAGGGCACGCGCTGGCGTCTGCACGATCCGGCGCAGATCGGCGAAAAGGAATGGAACCTGTCGCTGCTGGGTGAACTGGACGCCGCGCTCAATGCCGGTCAGATCTGGGTGGCCTATCAGCCCAAGCTTGACCTCTACAGCAAGGACATCATCGGTGCCGAAGCCCTGGTGCGCTGGACGCACGAGACACGCGGCCCGGTCAGCCCGATCGAGTTCGTCGAAATGGCCGAACGCCATGGTCGTATCGACCACCTGACCGATTTCGTGCTCAACGACGCGCTGAAAATGGCCAAGCTGCTTCTGGAGAAGAATCCGGAGTTCCGCATCTCGGTCAATATGTCGCCCAGCCTGCTGGTCTCACGCGACGTCATGGACATGGTCAAGGGCGCGCTGGACCGTCATCAGGTGCCCCCGACTTGCCTGATCCTTGAGGTGACCGAGACTCTGGCCATCGCGCAGAACGAAACCCCCAGCCTGCTGATGGACGAATTCCGCGCCATGGGCATCGGCCTGTCGATCGACGACTACGGCACCGGCCTGTCGACGCTGGAATATCTGCGCAAGATCCCGGCCACCGAGCTGAAGATCGACCGGCGCTTCACGCAGGACATCTGCGCCAACAAGGCCGACCGCGCGGTGATGAAGTCGACCATTCAGTTGGCGCACGCGCTGGGCATGAAGGCCGTGGCCGAAGGCATCGAAACCCTCGAAACCCTGTCGCTGCTTTCACGCATGGGCTGCGATATCGGTCAGGGCTACTACATCGCCCGCCCCATGGACTCCAAGGCGTTTCTGGCGCGCATGGCCGCCGAGGTTGAGCAACGCCGCCACGGCTAACGCTGTAACCCGGAGCGTAAACAACAAAAACCCGCCGCTACATGCGGCGGGTTTTTTTAACTTACGCATCCCATGAATACGGGAGCGTTTTATTTAGATATCCGCTTTCGCCAGAGCTTTCCCCGTGCGCCCATAAGCATAATAGCACCGCACATTACCCTCCAAACCTGATTTCATTGGTAATTTCCCCTTTTACGTGTGCCATAAGGTTAAATTCGCGTAAAAAATATTGGTTAATGCTTGTAAACCTTGGTTAATTATGTTAACCCTAACGCCAGCAGCGATCGGGCTGCTGTACGCGTTATATTGAGGCATATCATGTGGGATTGGCTGTTCGGCTACTGGCTCTAATACCAGTGCACCAAATCTGAAAGGCTCCGCAGTTGCGGGGCCTTTCGTTTTTTGGGCCTTTTCCCGATATTTTCGGCATTTTCTTTGCCGTTCGCCATCGATTTCAGGGTTTACCGCCGTCCGCACCTCTCTTACAAAAAGAGTTCAGCCCTCGAACGGACGGACCTTCATGCCCTTTGCAGTAAACACTCAAGTAAAACGTCTTCTTGTTGCCTGTGTACTGACGGGCGCAGCCTTCGCCCCGGTCGCGGTCGCTCAAACCGCCGGCGACGCGGTTGCGGGTAAGCGCGCCTTCGGTGCCTGCATGTCCTGCCATTCGGTAAAGCCCGGCGCGACGGGCATCGGCCCCAGCCTTGCCGGCGTTGCGGGCAAGAAGGCGGGCGTCAACGACCCGAAGTTCAAATATTCCGCCGCCATGAAGGCCGCCCCGGCGTGGAGCGACGCACAGCTCGACAAGTTCCTGACCGACCCCAAGGCCGCCGTTCCCGGCAACACCATGGCCATGGCCCCGACGAAGGACGCCAAGAAGCGCGCCGACATCATCGCCTATCTGAAAACGAACTGAAATCAGGCCAAAAATTCAGAGCTGACGCCAGGCCCTGACGACCCCCGCCATGACCGCCAGCGCGATCTCCGGCGGGGTCTTTGCGCCGATATCGAGCCCCACAGGCCCCTGAATGCGACTCAGCGCAGCCTCATCCCAACCGTCGGCGCGCAACCCTTCAAGACGCCGCAGGTGGGTCGCACGGCTGCCCAGCGCACCGATATAGAACGCCTCCGAGCCCAGCGCCGCCCTGAGAACTCCCGGCTCATAGTCATGGTCGTGGAACAGGCTGACCACCGCCGTCGCGCCGTCGATCCACCCAGATTCAATACCCGGCTCAATTCCCGACCCGCCGTACATGCCCTGAGCGCCCGGCGTCCGCATGCGCGTCGCCTCATCCGGCGACAGGGCAATCACCTCAAACTCACTCAAAGTCGCCATGTGCGCCAGCAGGGGCACGATATGACCCTGCCCCACCACAATCAGGCGCGGCTGAGGACAATAGTCGCGTGAATAGGCCCCGTCAGGTCCGGCGCAGACATAGACCGCACGACGGCGGGCGCGACGCGCCTCGACCAGCGCTTTCAGACGCGCGTCCTCCAGCGTCACATCGAAGCAGACATGAATGCCCGACCCGCACGGCAGGACGATATCGCGGAAGCATGAGCCTTCGCCGTAAAGCTCGACGTGGTTCTGCCCGCGCGCCATCGCCGTCAGCGCGTCCCGCACCAGCGTCTGCTCGACGCAGCCACCGGTTATGGCCCCGGTGGCGCGCCCGTCGGCGGCCACGGCGATCTGACTGCCTGCCGGGCGCGGCGACGACCCGTCGATCCTCACCAGCGTCAGCAGGGCCGTCTTCTGCCCCTCTTCGCGCCAGCGCAGCAGGTCTTCGAGCACATAGTCCGCATAGTGCGGCGGCGCTATGTCGATAACCTCGCTCACGCCTTTTTGGCCAACATCTCAGCGGTCAGCGTCTCGGCGGTCAGGGGCAGCTTGCGCACCCGCACCCCGGTCGCCGCAAAGATGGCGTTGCAGACCGCCGGAATAACGGGCGGCAGGGCAGGCTCCCCTAGTCCCGTCGGCGAATGCTCGCTGAGGACGAAATGGGTGTCGATCTGCGGCGCTTCGGACATACGCATCAGCGGCACCTCATGGAAGTTCGACTGCATCGCCCGGCCCTTTTCAAAGGTAATGAGCTGACGCAACTCCCCTATGCCATCGATGACCGAACCCTCGACCTGATTGATCGCACCCGCCGGATTGATGATGGTCGAGCCGACATCGCCGACTACCCAGACCTTGAGCACGCGCCATTCGCCTTCGGGGGTCACCCGCACCTTCGCCACCTCGGCGAAATAGCCGCGGTGGCTGAAATAGGTGGCCACGCCCATGCCTTCACCGGGCTTGAGCTTCGCCTTGCCCCAGTTCGCACGCGCTTTCAGGGTTTCCAGCACGACCTTCATGCGCCGCAGGTCATAGGACGGGCCGCGCGCGTCCTTCGGTGCCTCAGCCGAGGCTTTCAGCGCCCGCTCGATCAGGTCCAGCCGGAAGTCCAGCGGGTCACGGCCCGCCGCGTGCGCCACCTCATCGAGGAAGCCTTCATGGATATAGGCCAGCGAATTGGATGAGGGCGCGCGCAGATACCCCGTGGGGATCAGCGTCTCGATCAGCGACTGCTCCAACCGGTAGGCGTCGGTGACCGTCTGGGTGAAATCGTGCGGCGTGATGCCCGCGCCCTGAGTGGGCCTGCCGCCCCGGCCGAAGGTCACCCCGTGGGCGCGATAGGCGATCAGCCGACCGTCGCTATCCAGTCCGGCCTGAATCCGGTGATAATTGCCGGGACGGAAATAGTCGTAGGCGATGTCGTCTTCGCGGGTCCATAACAGCTTGACCGGCACGCCGGCCTTTTGCGCCACCGCTGCGGCTTCGAGCATGTAGTCGTTTTCCAGACGCCGCCCGAAACCACCGCCGCCACGGATCATATGCACGGTGATCTTGTCTTCGGGCACGCCCAGCGCCGCCGACACCAGACGTCGCCCGCCCCCCGGAGCCTGAGTCGGTGCCCAGATCTCGATACCATCCGCCGTGACCTTCGCCGTACAGTTCTGCGGCTCAAGCGGCACATGCGGGATGAAGGGCGTCTCATAAACCGCCTCGACCGTCTTTACCGCGCCGGACAGGGCGGCCTTCACGTCGCCCTTGTTGCGGATCGCCTCGCCCTCACCGGTCAGGAGCTTCGCTGCCTGCGCATCATAGGTGGCCGTGTCATGCGGCGCGCCCATCGTTTCGTCCCAGACGATCTCTAACTGATCGCGGGCGGTCTTGGCGTACCACCACTTATCGGCGACGATGGCCACGCAGTCCTGAAGGCCATGGAAGTCCCCCTTGCCCTCCAGCGTGAAGACGTGGGTAACGCCGGGAAGAGCGCGAATGGCGTCCAGATTGGCGGATTTGAACTTCGCCCCATAGACCGGCGGCTTGGCCAGAACGGCGTATTTCATGCCGGGAACGACCGTATCTATGCCGAAGATGGCCTCGCCCCGGACGATTTTCGGGCTGTCGACCCCGCCTTCGAACCGTCCGATGATCGTAAAGCTCTTCGGGTCTTTCAGCGTCACGGTCTTGAGGTCGGGAACGGTCACGCCTGCCGCAACCGAGGCCAGTTGCCCATAGCTCAGCGTCTTGCCGCTGGCCTTATGCGACACGACGCCCTTGCTAACGCCCAACTCAGCCGCAGGAACCTTCAGACGCTCGGACGCCGCCTGAACGAACATGGCGCGAACCGCCGCACCCGCCCGGCGCATGGCGTCGTAATTGGTCGGCGTGGTCATCGAGCCGCCCGCGAACTGCGCCCCATAGGCCTTTTCGTTGAGCGGTGCGGTCTCGATCTTCACGCGGCTCCAGTCGGCGTCCATTTCTTCGGCGATGATCATGGGCAGCATGGTCTTCACCCCCTGCCCCACCTCCGGGTTTTTGGCGCGGATGGTCACCGTACCGTCCGGAGCCACGGCGACATAGTCGGTCAGTTGCGCGGCGGCGGCCTGCGCCTGCGACGGCGAGGCTCCGAAGCCCATAACGAAGCCGCCCCCGGCCATAAGACCCGCCGAAACGAACAGGCGGCGCGACAGAGTAAGATCGTCCATGCTCATCTTCAGGCCTCCCGTGTATCGGCGATCGCCAGACCGGCGGCTTTTTTGATCGCCGAGCGGATACGGGTATAGGTGGCGCAACGGCACAGATTGCCGTCCATCGCCGCGTCGATATCGGCATCCGAAGGCTTGGGCGTCTCCGTGAGCAGGGCCGCAGCACTCATAATCTGCCCCGCCTGACAATAGCCGCACTGCATGACATCGAGCTCAAGCCAGGCGGCCTGCAGGGCCTTGCCCGGTTTGGTCGCCGATACCCCTTCGATCGTGGTGATGGCGCTGCCCTCGACCGCCGACACCGGGGTGATGCAGGCGCGTACCGGCGTGCCGTCGACGTGCACGGTACATGCCCCACACTGGGCGACGCCACAACCGAACTTGGTCCCGACCAGATTGAACTCGTCGCGCAATGCCCACAGGAGCGGCATCTCTTCGGGCAGGTCCCGCTCATACGCCTTACCGTTGATATTGAACTTCACAGGTGCCTCCCCGTTCCGGTGGTTAGAGCGATTAGCTTACATCAGCCGAACATGGCTCATAATGACATTTTTTTCATAGCCACCCTGCTCTGCGCCGCCTCAAGCGCGGCGGGCGTATCGATATCGAACAGACTGTCGGGTGGAGCGGCCACACGTCTTATGTCAACGCGGTTACCGGCAATTATCCGTCGCGCGCCCTGATCGCCGGTGAGCGTTTTCAGGCCCTCGGCGAAATGGCCGGAAAAGACCGCAGGCGGACTATCGATTCCGTCAGCCGTACTGATCGCCACCGGATAACGCTCATCGATCGCCGCCAGCAGCGCTTCGGCATGATCAGAGGTGACAAACGGCATGTCGGCCAGAAAGACCGCCACGCCCTGCCCTCCCGTTAAAGACGCGACATGGGCCAGATTGTCGCCCATACCCGCCCCGTCAAAAGGCGGCGGCACGATGACGAATCCCATGGCCACACAAGCCCCCGCCAGCCCCGGTGCCTCCGTCACGAGCCATTTGCGCCGCCAGTTCAGACCTGACAGGGTACGTGCAGCCCACAGGCCCACAGGGGCGCCCCCCAGATCGCACAGAAGCTTATCCGCCGCGCCGAAGCGCTCGGACCGGCCCGCAGCCAGCAGAATCAGGTCGACGTCAGTGGCTTTCATGACCCTCACCCTGCCACACGGCGTTTTCTCAAACAAACCGTTCCTTTCGCAGCCGCAGCCGTGTAGAGAACAGCCATTATGTCCGCCCCGCCCAAAGACATTCCCTCCTTTCCCGAATTCGTCGCGCTGATCGCCGCGTGCATGGCCGCGACGGCGCTGAGCGTCGACACCATGCTGCCCGCCCTGCCCGCCATGGGCCGCGATTTCGGCGTCGACAATGCCAACCGCCTGCAACTGATCATCTCCGTCTTCTTCATGGGCCTCGGTATCGGTCAGTTCATCTGCGGCACGTTGTCGGACTGGCTGGGACGACGTAACGTCCTTCTGGGCGGGCTGACCTTCTATATTCTTCTGTCCCTGACCGTTTCGCTGGTCGGTGACCTTGAGCACATGATCGTCCTGCGCTTTTTTCAGGGCGTCGCAGCGGCTTCGGCCAATGTCATCCCGCGCTCGACCATCCGCGACCTCTATTCCGGCGACCGCATGGCCAAGGTGCTGTCGACCTCGCACGTCATCTTTCTGGCCGTGCCGATCATGGCCCCCAGTCTGGGGCAACTGATCATGCTGGCCTTCCCGTGGCGCGCCATCTTCTTCGCCCTGACCGCCGCAGGCCTTATGGTGTCGCTGTGGGTGTGGCTGCGCCTGCCCGAAACCCTTAAACCCGAGAACCGCTTTGCGCCGTCGCCGGGCAAGTTCCTGCGGGTGGCAGGCTATATCGTCTCGGAACGCACCTCGATCGGCTATGCGCTGGCGGTCACCGTCATGACGGCAATGATCCTCTGCTACCTGTCCCTCATGCCTCAGATCTTCGAGGACATCTTCCATCAGCCCCAGTATCTGGGTCTTGTCTTCGCCCTGTGCGCGGGCTGCATGGCGGTCGGGGCCTTCATCAATATCAAGCTGGTCGAGCGACTGGGGACGCGCGGCATGTCGCACCGGTCACTGAGCGCCCTGATCATCCTGTCGGCCCTGCACGTCGCATGGGCGCTTTTCGGACACGAAACCCTGATCAGCTTCACGATCCTTCAGGGGCTGACCATGATGTGCATGGCCATGTGCACCTCGAACTTCACCGCCATCGCCATGGAAAAGGTCGGCCACGTCGCCGGCACCGCCGCCTCGCTTCAGGGGGTTCTGTCCATGGTCGGCGGCGGCTTTATCGGCGCATGGATCGGGCAGTTGTGGTCGGGCGGGGTGTGGCTTCTGCCTCTGGCCTCGCTGGCACTGGGCGTCATCGCCCTCAGCCTGATCGCCATTGCCGAAAAAGGCCGCCTTTACCGCAATCCCGTCTGATCGGAAACTATTCGGCGTCCGGCTGATTTTCCGGGCGCGTCGCCTCAAACGCCGGATGCGCCAGACAGGCCGCTTCGGCCGCCAGCAATCGCGGCCAGCGCAGTTCGGCCCCGAAACGGCGGGCATTAT
>JASGGL010000015.1:0-26449 GCA_047605065.1 Asticcacaulis sp. | reverse complement strand
AGGCCCCGATGGGGAAGCCGCCGCCCAGCGCCTTGGCCGTGGTCAGTACGTCCGGTTCGACATCGGTCCACTGGTGCGCCCAAAGACGTCCCGAACGGCCCATGCCGCACTGGATCTCATCGAACATCAGAAGCAGACCGTTCTGGTCGCACAGATCGCGCAACATACGCAGTTCGGCCTCGGTCAGCGCGCGCGCGCCGCCTTCCCCCTGCACCGGCTCGACCAGAATGGCCGCCGCCGTAGGGGCTTCGGCTGCTGCACGAATCGCGTCGTGGTCATCCAGCGAAAGGTGCACATAGCCCGGAAGCTTGGGGCCGAAACCGGCCAGATAGGAATCGTTGCCGCCCGCATTGACCGCCCCATAGGAGCGGCCATGGAAGGCACCGTGGAAGGTGATGATGTCGATACGCTCAGGCTGACCCTTGGCGTCGTGATACTTGCGCGCCAGCTTCAGCGCGCATTCGACGGCCTCGGTACCCGAATTGGTGAAGAAGACCTGATCGGCGAAGGAGTCTTCGCACAGCTTCGCCGCCAGAGTCTGCTGATCGGGAATGCGGAAGATGTTCGACACGTGCCACAGCTTTTCGGCCTGCGTCTTCACGGCCTCGATCAGCTTCGGATGGCAATGCCCCAGCCCGTTGGTGGCCACGCCCTGAACCATGTCGACAAACACACGCCCGTCGCGGGCGTAAAGTCGCACGCCCTCGCCTCGCTCGACTTCCATGGCGGCGCGGTTATAGACGCCGAACAGATGGTCTTCGTTAGCGATGTCGGGGGTGGTGTTCATCTCCTGTTTCCCTCAAAAAAGAAGCGTCCCCACGGCGTTGTGACCGTGGGGACCGGGACTTTCAAGCGACGGCTTGAGGCGTGGCTTGTGTATAAAAACAACCGCCGTGTCAATAAAAACTACGCCTCAGCACACAGTGAAACGGAATGGGTTTAGTCCGTTGCAGGTGACTTTATTCCGCCGACTGATAATCGTAGGCCGTCACCTTGATGCCTTCCTTGCGCAACAGCGCCTGAACACTGTCCGGACCGGCCAGATGGCCTGCGCCGACCACGATAATCTGCGTCCCCGATCCGGCCAGAGCCGCCTTGATCGGTGCGATCCAGCTGCGGTTACGATCGACCATGATCGCCTTGTAGATATGCGGCGTTTCGTTTTTCATCTCGGTGACCAGCAGCCTGTTGAGCGCCTTTTCGTCGCCCGTCCGCCAGGCGGCCAGAAGGGTCTCAAACAGCACTTTGACACGGGGCTCTTCATCGACAAGCTGCAACAACTCACGCGCATCGTCACCGAACAGGCCCGTGGACAACAGCCGCACCTGCGTATCCGCCGTCTCCAGCCCCTTCACCGGCAGGCCCTTGGCACGCGCCACCGCCAGAAGGGTGCTGTCCACCCCGGCTTCGCCGGCAAATCCCGCCGCCTTCATCTGCTGGATCGTCAGGGTGACCCCGGCCAGCCACGGTTTCAGCATGAGCAGCTTATCGATATCGAGGCCGTATTTGGCGAACCCCTCGCGCAGCCTTTGCTGCTCCTGCGGTGTGTACGGCTTCAGAAGCCCGCCCGCCGGATCGATGCCGTATTGCTGCATCAGGGCCAGCAGGGCCTTTTCATCATCGAGATTATCGACTTCCATATAGAGCGTGTCGGCGCTGTCGAATACCTTGTCGAAGGCCGGGGTCTTCCAACGGGTATCGGCCTTCAGCAGGTGAAAGGAGCCATAGAGGTAGATGGTGGAATCCTCATCCCGGATGACCCACATCTTCGGGGCAGGTGCCGATTTTTCCTTTGCCTGCGCGAGCGCAACAGTAGCAGTGAGAGCCGTCGCGGCCAGAAAGCCGCTGAGCAGGACACGACGGACAGATTTCAGAGTGAACATGAAAAACCTTTAGGATGGAGCCTGAACCTGCGGATTCAGGGCTGGAAAATATCTTCGATCTTAAGCGCGAAAATGGACGCGATCTTGAAGGCGAGCGGCAGGGACGGATCGTACTTTTCCGTTTCTATGGCGTTGACGGTCTGACGCGACACCTCAAGCCGCTGCGCCAGATCGGCCTGCGACAGATTATGTTCGGCGCGGAGCACCTTGAGACGGTTCTTCATGACCTCACCGATGCCTCAGCCACCAGACACCCCACGCAATGCCGTATCCGACAATAGAGGGGACAAAGGCCGTCAATATACCCAGAGACAGCAAGCGCCCTTCGTGGTCGGCCAGACGCACATAGTCCATAAAGGCGGCATCACCTCCGACAAGCGTAATGATATAGGCGAACAGAGCCACCAGAAGCCCCGTCGAACCACCCCAATACCAGGCCCATTTGTGCGCCTCCTTCTGAGCCTCGTCGATCGAACGCCACCAGACGATGCTGAACGCCAGCACCAGCAACAGAGCCACCACAACAAGGCTCTGGAGCATGAAGCTATTGCGGCTGAACAGCCCCGTCCCGACATTACGGTCATAGCCGATCAATCCGCCGATAATCAGGCCGCCCCCCAGCACGCCGGCCATGATCCAGCCCCGCACCACATCCATACGCTTCATAGTTTGCACCCTCCATAAAAGACAAGCATCCTTTACACGCGGCACGCACAACATGTCAAGTACACTTGTCAAAAAGACGCGAATATTTGTCATTTGAAATGACCCGGCGCGCTGCGCTCAGGTTACAAAATACCGCCCCATCTTTTCGGGCCTGCAAAAATAACCATACCGGACAATCGAATCTTTACCGTTTCGGCCTATGTTTGAGGCCTGAGATGACAAGGGCGACATCGAAATCGCCGCGACCCGGAACCCGGCATGACGACCTGCGAACTGATTTCTCCCGATGCGCTTTCCGAGACGGATATCGCGGCATGGCGCGACATGATGCGCCAAACCCCGGCCTTCGCCTCCCCGCTGCTTTCACCGGATTTTTGCGCCGCCGTCGCCCGTGTACGCGACGACCTCAAGGTCGCTGTCTTCCGCCGGAACGGTCAGACCATCGCCTTTTTGCCCCACCACCGTCGTCCCGGTCATTTCGCCCGCCCCGCCGGTGCGCCCTTCAATGATTACACCGCCCTGATCAGCCACCCCGACACCGCCTTTCCGGCGCGTGAAGCACTGGCTCTGGCCGGTATCCGGGCGTTTCAGATTTCCGGACTGGTCGATCCCTATGGCGCCTTTGCCGGTTTCGAGGGCGAGCCCGAAGACGCCTACGGCATCGACCTGAGCCACGGCGAAACGGTCAACAACGTCGAAAAGAAGCACCTGAAGAACATCAACCGCCTGCGTCGCCGCCTTGAGGAAGACCATGGCGAAGTGCGCTTCCTGACTCCGGATTTCACGCCGGACCATTTCGAAGCCATGCTGGCGCTGAAACGCGCTCAGACGCTTCAGACCGGTATCCATGACTTCCTGTCGGCCCCGTGGGTGCAGGCCCTGATGCGCAACCTGTTCGTCAGGCCCGCCGATACCGACACCCAGCTTTACGGCCACCTGACCACGGTCACCGCAGGCGGCAAACCGATCATCTGGCACTTCGGTCCGCGTCTGGGCGACCGTGTGCACCCTTGGATTTCGGCCTTCGACCCGGCCTTCAGCGCCTATTCGCCGGGGCAGTTGTTCCTTCAGGGCTGTCAGGCCCCGCTGCGCGAGATGGGCGTCAGCTATTACGACCTGTCCACCGGTCAGCAGCACTATAAGAACGCCTTCTGCAACACGCATTCGGTCGTTCACCACGGCCGCCTTTACGCCGATTCCGGCGATGGCCGCGTCTCCGAAGCCCTGTCGCGTCTGGTCGATAATGGCGGCAAGGCGCTGGGCGTCTCGCACCTGACGCGCCGTCTGGGTCGCCGCCTCGATCAGGTGGCCAGCCTTGAGCTGGACCTCAAAAGCCGGGTGAACGGCACGCTCTATGCCTTCGCCAATGCCCGCAAGCGACTGAAGGGCTGAGGGCATGTCGCTCAGCGTGATCATCCCCACCTTCCGCCGCCCCGACGGCCTGAGGACGGCGCTCAATTCAGTGTTCGCCCAGACCGGCCTTGATCGGCCGGTTCAGATCATCGTCTGCGACAACGACCCCAAAGGTTCCGCACGCGCGCTGGTTGCTGAACTGACCCCCGGCGCCGGGCAGACCCTGACCTATCTTCATGAGCCCAGCCCCGGTGTTGCCAATGCCCGCAATACAGCGGTCCGGGCGGCCACAGGCGATGTCATCCTTTTCCTCGACGACGATGAAGAAGCGCCGCAGGATTGGGCAAAGACCCTGCTGGAAACGCAGGCCGCCTTTGATGCCGATGTGGTTTTCGGGCCCGTCACTGCGCGGCTCAAGACCGCAGACGTCAGGTTCCGCCCCTATTTCGAAGCCTTTTTCTCGCGCTTCGGCCCGAAGGACAGCGGCCTTATTCCCGACTATTACGGCTGCGGCAATTCGCTGATCCGGCGCAAGCATCTGTCGGGCGACGAACCGTTCGACACCGGGCGCAACAATTGCGGTGGCGAGGACGACAAGCTGTTCTACGACCTTAAACAGCAGGGCGCGCGCATGGCCTGGTCGGCTTCGGCCTTCGTCTGGGAAGACGTCCCGGAAAGCCGCGCCACGCTGAGCTACACCCTGCCGCGCGCCTTCGCCTATGGGCAGGGGCCGTCGACCTCAGCCATGGCGAGCACGCCGAAAAAACCGCTGACCTGCGCCTACTGGATGCTCAACGGCCTTGTTCAGGCCGCCGTCTTCGGCGTGGCGGGTGCGGGCCTTTACGCCGGTGGGGCGTCTTCGGCCGCCCGCATCCTCGATAAGGCCGCGCGGGGCGCGGGCAAACTGATCTGGTTTCACAAGCTGGGGTTCTACGGCACCGCCCTGTTGCGGCCCAACCCCGCCGGGAGATAGGCATGAGCGACATCCTTCACTGGACCGACGCGCACAAAACGGGTTTTGGACGCGAAAACCTCAAATTCACGCACGACCTGCACAACAGCCCGCTGTTCACCGACGAGGCGCTGATCGCGCTGATCGACCGCTATCCGCGTGACAAGCTCGAAGTCTTCACCATGGGGTACGACCCGACCAACTGGGGGCAGTGGTTCCTCGGACGTCGCGGCGCACATGACGGGCGTTCGCTGATGGAGGGCGTGAAGGCCGGACGCCTGTGGCTCAACCTGCGCAAAGTCAATCATTCGGACGCCGATATCGGCGCACTGTGTGAGGCCATGTTTGCCGAAATCCGCGCGAAGACCGGCGTCGCGACGCTCAAAGAGGATCTGGGCCTGCTCATCTCCTCGCCCAATGCCCACGTCTTCTATCACCTCGACATTCCGCTGGTGACCCTGTGGCAGATTCGCGGCGTCAAGCGCGTCCACGTCTACCCGCCCAAAGACCCCTATGTCTCCGATCGCGACCTCGAAGGCGTGGCCTTGCGCGAATCCGACGAACAACTGCGCTTCGACCCGTCATGGGACAAGGACGCCCTGATCGTTGAGTTTCAGCCGGGCGAGATGCTGACCTGGAAGCAGAACGCCCCGCACCGCATCGTCAATCAGGACTCGGTGAACGTCTCCCTGTCGATCGAGTTCATGACGCCCGCCGCTATCTGGCGCGCCAATGTCATCTACGCCAATGGCTGCCTGCGGCGCTGGCTGGGGCTCAAGCCGTCGCTGGCGACGTCGCCGAAGTGGCTTGAGCCGCTGAAGATCGTCTTCGCGCGTCTGGTCAAGATGGCGGGCGGCTACAACGGCAACAAGTCGCCACTCAAGGCGCGGTTCACACTGGATGAAAACCGCGCCGAGGTTCTGCATTTCGACGATGGCGTGGACGCGCCGGTGCCGTCGAAACAGGCGGCTTAGCCCCTTCCCCCTCCCCGGCATAGCCAGAGAGGAATGTCTTTAGTGACTTGGTGACGCCACCGGAGTCGGATCATTAGGCACCGCTTCCGCCGACGCGCCTGCCAGCAGATCGGCCCTGAACCTGTCCGAGTGACGGTCGCCGTGCGCGTCGAACCAGTCGCAATAGACGTAGTTGTCGAGATCGACATTGTTGACGGTCATGGCCGGTCCGCCGGATTTCAACTGCACGGTATCGCCGATCATATAGCCCATGATGTCCTCCATGTTCTGAAGGTCCATCAGGCCCGCACCCGCGCAAAAAAGCGATAAGCGGTCCTAAGGCAAACTGTAAGATTGTCAGCTTTGAGTCGGATAATAGCCGACAAGCGCCGCAGGTACAAAAGTACCTGCAAGCGCAGGCTGCGTATTAGGCGGCCAAAGATGGCAGTCTTACCAGGGGCGGAAGTGTTTGGAGAGCTTCAACCCCTGCTTCTGATAGTGTGAACCGCTCTGGCCGTAGAGTTGTTCCGGCTTGGCGATCAGAGGTTCATAGACCAGCCGCGCGACAGTCTGACCGTGCTCCAGCAGGAAGGGCGTTTCGTGACAGCGCACTTCCAGCACGCCTTTCGAACCGACGCCCGCCGCCTCTTCGGTACCGAAGCCGGGATCGAAAAAGCCCGCATAGTGCACGCGGAACTCACCGACGCTGGGGTCGATAGGCAGCATTTCGGCGGCTTCGTTGACGGGGATCACCACGTCGGTCTGGGACGCCAGAATGTAAAACTCGCCCGGATCGAGCAGGAGTTGCTGCCGGTTCTGATAGAGCGGTTCCCAGAAATCGCGCGGATTGTGCCCATCGACGTGATCGAGGTCGATCACCCCGGCGTGGCGGCGCGCCCGATAGCCGACCAGATCGCCGGTAAGATCGACGCCGCAATCGGCGGTATAGAGCTTCGGCACGATGCCGGTCTTGAGCCGCAACTGGTTCAGTCGCGTGCCGCTGCGCGCCAGTACCGAAAAGGTCTGCGGCGCGATCTCGACATAGATGGGGCCTTTATAGCCTTCGCGCACATCGTCGAACAGATCGCCATGGTCCGACAGGAGACGCACGAAGACATCGACGCGGCCGGTCGAGCTTTTGGGGTTGGCGCGCGCCGATACGCCTTCGGGCAGAGCCAGAAATTCCTGAAGCTCGGCAATATAGACGCAGCCCGATTCGAACACGGCCCCGCGCGACAGATCCATCTCGTGCATCATCACATCGGGCAGGCGGTCCATGACGCGCTTGCCGCGCGGCAGGTAGGAGGCGCGCACCCGCCATGCCCGCGCCCCGAGGCGCAGATCGATGGAGGCCGGCTGAATCTGATCGGCATCGAATTTCGATGAACTCATGATCGCGCCCTGATCGGCCAGTTCGCGGATGGATTGCAGCGGCAGGATACCGGAGACCGTCATCAGGAATCGCAACTTTCACTTAAGCTTGGGGAGGCGCATTTAGAGCGTATTCCCGGCACGGCGCAACGCTTTTCGCCGCAAACCGGCAGCGGACAGAAGCACAGGGCGTAAAGACAAATGACAGATGCGCCAAAGCCCCTTATGCTGCGGTAATGATCTACACCGCCACCACCCACGGCGTGACCGTCAGCGTCCGCGTGCAGTTTGTCCCCCGCAGTGACGATGCCATCCGCGCCCACAAATGGCTGTGGTCCTATCATATCACTCTGGATAACGCCTCCGGACAAGCAATGCAGCTCAGGACCCGGCACTGGCGCATCACCGATGGCATGGGCCGCGTCCAGACCGTCGACGGCGCGGGCGTGGTCGGCGAAACGCCGCATATCGCACCGGGCGATAGTTATAGCTATAGCTCAAGCTGCCCGCTCGACACCGATTCCGGCACCATGGCGGGGCATTATATGTGCGTCACCGATGACGGCGAGTGGCTGGCTATACAGGTGCCGGATTTTTCGCTCGACCTGCCGTCGGCGCGCCGTCTGCTCAACTGAGTGCAGCAAAGACACGGATACGCATTTAGACCGGTAACGGCGCTATAAGCCTTTGCGTTTTCACGGCCTTTCGTTTTATCGTTCTGTCACAGAGGATGAATAACGAGCCCCCATGGTCGCCCCAGCCGCCCCTACCCGCCTGAAAGCCGCCATTGGCTTCGCCACCCATATCGGTCGCCGCGACGACAATCAGGACTTCGCCGCCTCGTGCCTGGCCGATGACGGCTCGCACCACGGGCTGGTGGCCGCGCTGGCCGATGGCGTCGGCGGGCGCAAGGGCGGGCGCGTCGCCGCCGAGCTTAGCGTGCGCTCCTTCATCGACGACTATCTGAGCCAGACCGAGGCCCTGTCTCCGCAAAAGACCGCCGGCCGGGCGCTGGAAAGCATCAACTACTGGATATTCCGTCAGGGCCAGAAGGACGAAACGGTCAAGGGCATGAGTTGCGCCTTTACCGGCGTCGTCATCAAGGGCAATCGCCTGCACAGCTTCCACGTCGGTGACACGCGCCTTTACCGCTGGCGCGAGGGCTATCTGGGGCAGATGACGCGCGACCATAAGCCTGAGGGGGCCGAAGACTCGAACTTCCTCACCCGCGCCATCGGTTTCGAAGAAGTGGTGCGCATCGATTACCGCATCCACGACATCTTCCCGCACGACCGCCTGCTGCTCTGTTCGGACGGTATGCACGGCAAGGTGCCGGAAACGCAGATCAACGCCATCCTGTCCGAGCGCCTGTCGGCGGACGACACGGCGCAAAAACTGGTCGACATGGCCATCAACAACGGCGGGGACGACAATGCCACCGTGCTGATCATCGATGTGTTCGAGCTACCGCCCGCCACCGTCAAGGATCTCGATGCCGCCATTTCGCGTCTGCCCATGCGCGACCCGCCGGAAACCGGTGAAATCATCGACGACTTCCGGCTGGAGGCCATGCTGGCCGACGGCATGTACAGCCGTGTCTTCCGCGCCCGCGATCTGTCGGCCACCGGTCCGCAGTCCGTGGTCCTGCTCAAATTCCCCAAGCCGCACAATCTGGGGGCCGAAACCCTGGCGCGGCAGGCCTTCGTGCGCGAAACCTGGGTGGCCAGCCGCGTGCAGCACATCTGGATCGGATCGGTCCTGCAACTGCCGCCCAAGCGCCAGACCTGCCTCTATGTCGCCCAGCCCTTCTATGAAGGCGAAACGCTGGAAAAACGCCTATCGCGCAAGCCGGAGATCGGCCTGAACGAAGGCATCGACATCGCCACCAAACTGGCCAAGGCGCTGGGGTCGCTGCACCGCGCGGGCGTCATCCACCGCGACGTCAAACCCGACAACATCATCCTGCTTAAGGACGGCGGACTGAAACTGGTCGACCTCGGTTTCGCGCGCCTGCCTGCGCTCGACGAAAAGACCGGCGTCCTGCCGCCCGGCACCAACAACTACATGGCGCCTGAGTTGTTCGACGGGCAGTGGGGCGATGAGCGCTCGGATATTTTCGCGCTGGGCGTCACGTTGCACCGCATGTTCACCGGCGGCAGCTTCCCCTACGGCGAAAGCGAGCCTTTCACCAAGCCGACCCTGCGCCGTCCCGACCTTCTGACCAAGAAGCGCCACGACGCCCCCGGCTGGCTGGAAAGCATCATTGTGCAGGCTCTGGCCCCCAATCCGGACGAGCGCTTTCAGGATGGCTTCGAGATGGCCTTTACGCTGGAAACCGGCTCCTATGGTGCAAGCCCGGCTTCGATCCTGAAGGCCTCGCGTGGCCACCCGGCGCGCCCATGGCAGATCGCCACGGCGGTCCTCGGCGCGCTGGTCCTGCTTCTGGGGTCGATGCAACTGGGCCTGATCCATGGCCCGTCGGGCGAAGAGGTCAAGGCCGTCCTGAGGGAACACGGCTTCCCGGACCTGAAATAAGGCGTTCACTCTCCTCCCTGTGCCAAAGGCATGGGGAGGTGGCGCAATCCCCCTCCGTCTTTTTGCCTCCGGCAAAAATCCACCCCCCATTGCTGCGCAACAGGGAGGAGATTAGTCGGCATGCCGGAAGTCTTCGGGCGTCTTGAAACCGTAGGCCCATGCCCCGGTCTTCGCGGCCTTCGCCGTCTCTTCGTCCTCAATGTAGCGGTCTGAATAGCGCCGGTAGGCCACGGCCAGACCGGCGCGCACCTGTGCCTGCCCCAGATCGTGACCATCGACCGCGCAGTGGGCCAGTATCCGCCCGTAGCGGTCTTCACCCTGAGGCTCGCACACCACCTCGCCGTCACCCAACAATTGACTGAGATTGCGGTGGGCCGCCTCGCCGCAGGCAAAGGCTCCGCACAACTGATCGTATTCGAAAGCGTCAACGCCTTCGAGGCGCACGGCCATACCGCCCAGCGTCAGAGAGTCGCCATCAACCGCCACCGCACTCCCGGTGAGGACAGGCTGATCCGGCACGGAAGAAGAGGTGCGATCGACCGGCTTACAGCCCGCCAGCAGCAAGCCGAGGCAGAGAAGAACCTGCCCGCGCCTCAGCGTTGCGTTTCCCGCTCGGACACCTGCATCGCGTTCGATGTCGCATTAAGGCGCGCCACAACGGTGGAAGCAGACGCCTTCTGACCCGGCAGATACCCCCCGGCGATCTGATGCAACGGTACCGGCCCCTGAAACAGATAGCCGAAACCGACCAGAATAAGCATCAGATAGCGCAGGGCGAACGGATCACCCTTGGCCAGACCGGCTCTCGCCTTGCCGATTTTGAGCGCCGGTTGCTTCGCCTTGTGGCGCAGTCCGATCAGAACTTCGGGCTGAACGCCGTTGTCGAACGCCAGACGGCTGTTGATTTCGGTGAAGGACGGCGTGCGCAGTTCGCGCAGGGTCAGGACGGCCACGACACCGGCAGCGATCACGCCGGCGCTGAGGATGGCAATGTGAAGGATCGGATCGAGGCCAGCAAAAAGCCCCCACTGCGCCGCCACGGCAATAGCCCCGGCCAGCAGCAGAAACGGCGTCAGGGCAGGCAGGATCTGTTCCCAGAGCATAACCGTGCGTGTCCAGAACAATGCCCGGTTCAGCTTCGACAAGGGTTTTGTCCGTTGCAGCTTCATGCCGTCCCCCAACACACGGTCCTTTAGAGCGCTTCCCGATAAAGTGGGCACCACTTTTCGGAAAAGAAGCGCGTTAGCAAAAACAGAGCGCCGATTGGGTTCAACCCGATCGGGACACGCTCTAGTCCGTCGCGCGCACCGTATGCGGTCTTAACCATTCCGGCAAGACCTCACGGCCCATCATCTCTTCATAGGAGGGACGAGGACGCACCACGGCCCAGTTCGTGTCACGCACCAACACCTCAGGGGCGAGCGGACGCGAATTATATTCGCTGCCCATAACCGCCCCGTAAGCCCCCGCCGACATGAAGGCGACCAGATCACCGGCCTTAAGCACCGGCATGTCGCGCCCGCGCGTAAAGGTATCGCCGGTCTCACAGACAGGCCCCACCACATCATAGACACCGCGCGCCCCGGTCTTCGAAGCCGCCACCGGACGGATGTCATGATAGGCGTCGTACATGGCGGGACGGATCAGGTCGTTCATCGCTGCATCGACGACCAGGAACTTCTGACCGGAATCCTCACGCTCGTGCACGTGGATGACGCGCGACACCAGAATACCGGCATTGGCGGCGATCAGGCGACCCGGCTCGAACGCATAGCGCACCCCCAGATTGCCGACGGTCAGCGCCACCATGCGCGCAAAATCGTCGGGCGACGGCGGTTCTGGCATGTTGAAGTACGGCACACCCAGCCCGCCACCGAGGTCGAGGCGCTCAACGCTCAGGCCCTGCGCCCGCAGTTCCTGCACCCAGCCCTTCATGCGGGAAAACGCCGCTTGCATGGGGGTAAGGTCGGTGATCTGGCTGCCGATATGGCAGGCAATGCCCATGGGGGCGATATTGGGATCGGATGCCGCCTGCCCATAAAGGGCGATGGCTTCGCGTGCCGACACGCCGAACTTGTCCTTGGCCCCGCCCGTGGTGATCTTGGCATGACCGCCTGCGCCGACGCCCGGATTGATACGGATGACGATGGGCGCAACCAGCCCCAGAGACCCGGCGACGTGACTCAGCCGCTCAAGCTCGGGTTTGGATTCGACATTGATCTGATAGATGCCGGTCTTCAGCGCGAAGGCCATTTCGTCGTCGGTCTTACCCACGCCGGAAAAGACGATGCGTTCAGCCGGGATACCCGCCGTCAGCGCCTTGCGGATTTCGCCTTCGGACACCGTATCGGCACCCGCGCCCTGCTCGGCCAGAGTCTGAAGCACCGCCAGATTGGAGTTGGCCTTGGTGGCATAGGCGATCAGCGGTGATTCATTCTTGGGGCTTTTCAGCGCCTCCTGCCCCCACAGGGCCTGAGAAAAGACCTGAAAATGACGCTCGAACGTCGCCGAGGAATAGATGTACAGCGGCGTGCCGACACGCGCGGCCAGATCACGGATCGCCACGCCCTCGGCGTACATGTCGCCGTCACGATATTCGAAATGATTCATCTGAAAACAGGTTCCTGTGAGGCGAAAAAAGCACCCCCACCCCCATCGTCGCTACGCGCGATGGTCCCCTCCCCGGCGAACCGGGGAGGTATCGTCATGCGTTTACTGCTTCTGAGCGTTACCGGTGCCTTCCAGCGGCGCGTCGGAAACCTTGGTGTTCTGCTGATAGGGATCGGGCATTTCGTTCTTGTATTCCTTGCGCGGCAGCGCGCGCTCGGTCGCCTTGCCCTCGGCCTGAGCCTTCTTCTTGGCTTCGACTTCTTCCTTGGCGGCCTTACCCCACAGCGGCGGTGCGCGCTCGAGATCGCCCTGCTTGGCGCAGGCCGTCAGCCCCAGACCCGACACGGCGCTCAGCAACAGGGCGGCCTTCACAAACGAACGCGATACAGCCGTACGCAACACAGGACTCGTCATGCCAAAATTTCCTTCCAACGCTGGATCTGCTCACGCACCCGCACAGGCGAGGTGCCCCCATAGGACAGGCGCGAAGCCGCCGAGGCCTCGGGCGTCAGCACACTATACACATCTTCCGTAATGCCTGCTTCCAGTTTTTGCAGGTCACTGAGCGACAGTTGCGCCAGGTCCACACCCTGCCCTTCGGCCAGCTTGACCGCCGCGCCCGTAACGTGGTGGGCGTCGCGGAACGGCATGTTGAGGTTACGCACCAGCCAGTCGGCAAGGTCCGTCGCCGTCGAAAAGCCCGAAGAGGCGGCGGCCTTCATACGCTCGGTATTGGCGCTCAGATCGCGCACCATACCGGTCATCGCCGCCAGCGCCAGATCGAGCGACTCGAAAGCCTCGAACACCGGCGGCTTGTCTTCCTGCATGTCCTTGGAATAGGCCAGAGGCAGACCCTTCATCACCGTGGTCAGGGCGATAAAAGCCCCGTTGATGCGGCCCGTCTTGGCACGCACCAGTTCGGCGGCATCGGGGTTGCGCTTTTGCGGCATGATCGACGAGCCGGTCGAGAACGAGTCCGACAGACGGATGAAGCCGAACTGCGGCGTTGTCCAGATGACGATTTCTTCGGCCAGCCGCGACAGGTGACCGGCGCACAGGGTGGCGTGGCTTAAGGATTCCAGCGCAAAATCACGGTCGGATACGCCATCGAGGCTGTTGGCCGTCGGGCGGTCGAAGCCCAGCGCCGCAGCCGTTGCATGACGATCGATGGCGAAGGGCGAACCGGCCAGCGCCGCCGAGCCCAGCGGGTTCTCGTTCATGCGCTTACGCGCGTCCTCAAACCGCGTCGCGTCACGGCCGAACATTTCGACATAGGCCATCAGGTGGTGGCCGAAGGTCACCGGCTGAGCGGGCTGAAGATGGGTGAAGCCCGGCATCAAAGCATCGGCATAGTCTTCGGCACGCGCCACAAGCGCCTTTTGCAGATCGCGCAACTGAGCGATCGTATAGTCGACGCGGTCACGCACCCACAGGCGGAAATCCGTGGCCACCTGATCGTTGCGCGAGCGCGCCGTGTGCAGACGCCCCGCCGTCGCGCCGATCAGTTCGCGCAGGCGCGCTTCGACATTCATGTGGATGTCTTCGAACTCGGCGCGGAAGGGGAAGGTCCCGGCTTCGATCTCGGCGATAATGGTCTGAAGGCCGGCATCGATCTCTTGCGCGGCCTCGGCGCTGATGATGCCCTGCTTCGCCAGCATGGCCGCGTGAGCGCGCGAACCAGCGATATCCTGCGCCCACAACCGTTTGTCGACCTCGATCGATACGTTGATGGCTTGCATAATCGCGTCGGGTTGGGCAGAGAATCGACCACCCCACATTTTTTGCCCCTGCTGATCGGGGGCCTGAGCGGGCTTTTGGGACGGATCGGTCATGAATGAGCCTCTGGACGAAAACACGGACACGGCGAACGCCGAAACGGAAGCGGCGCAAACGCGCCGGACAAAGCCGCCCCGCAAGCTCAAATTCAACCTGATCCTTGCGGGACTTCTGGTCCTGATAGTCGCCGTCTCCGTAGCGGCAGTGGTGCTGTTCCGTCAAGCTAACACTGAGGCGGAATCGGAGGTGACCGCAGGTCCTGTGGCCGAAGGCGCGTTGAAAGCCTACGCCACCGGCGCGCTGGCGCGGCTGGAAACCCACGCCACGCCGCAACCGGTCGCCGACATCGCCTTTGTCGACGGTGCTGGCAAGACCGTGCACCTGTCGGATTTCAAGGGCCGCGTGGTCGTGCTCAATGTCTGGGCCACCTGGTGCGCGCCGTGCAAGGTCGAAATGCCGACCCTCAGTAATCTGCAAAAGCTCTACGACCCGCAAAAGGTGCTGGTCCTGCCGCTCAGCATCGACAAGGCCGAAGACAGGGCCAAGGTCGAGAAGGAGCTGAGCCTCAGCGGCAGCCTGCCCGTCTATATGGACTCCGAAATTCAGGTCATGTCGAAATGGAGCATCGAAGGCATGCCGACCACGCTCATTCTGGACGCCGAAGGCCGGGAAGTCGCCCGCCTCAGCGGTGAGGCCAAATGGGATGCGCCGGAAGTGAAGGCTTTTATCGACGCATTAGCGAAGTAAACGATCGGGACGAAGTTAGCGGATCGCCACCCAGCGTCCATGGCTCAGACAGCGCCATACCCACTCGAACGGCCCATAGCGGAACAACCTCAGCCACAGGTGGCTGAAGATAATCTGCGCAACCCAGATACCGGCGACGATCGGCATCATCTGCGACAGCGACAACTGGCCGTAGAGGTTCAGACCGCGACCGCCGTAGAAGATCGCCGTCATGATCAGCGACTGACTGAGGTAGTTGCTGAAGGCCATCCGCCCAACCGGCCCCAGAAGCGCATTGACGGCATTGAGCACCGGCACACGACTGATCAGCATAAACAGGCTGGCATAGCCCAGACTGACGAACAGGCTGAGGAACTCCGTCGCCGCGCGATGCGATCCGTAAATTTCAGGCTCCGGGAAGTTTTCACGCAAAATGATCAGATTCTGCCAGCCGATGACGCACAGCGCTCCGCTCCCAAGAACGACCATGGCTATGTGCCAGCCCCAGCGCCGCGTTTCGAAAAAACCCGCCTTGAACAGGCCCAGCCCGATCATCATCAGGCCCAGCACCTTCGGGGCATAAACGGCGATCTGCGAGAAGATGCTCATCGCCCACATGACGAAGTTGGCGTGCAGGGAACTGGCGAAATCGCCGCTCATCAGGCGCATCGTGTCCGGGAAGTTCAGCCCGTCGCTGCCGCTGATCATCTTGCCCACGTCTTCACGCGGCAGAAAGGCCAGAATGGCGCCTGACCCCACAACCATCAGCCCGCCGACGCCCCAGGCCACAAGGCCCCACATCAGCAGCCGCTTCTGATCCTTGAGCACGTAAGCAAAGAACAGACCGCACAGGGCGTACATCAGCAGGATGTCGCCCACCCATATGGCCGCGCCGTGCGCCACCCCGATGACCGCCAGCCAGCCCAGCCTGCGGAACAGCACGGTACGCGTCACCGGTGTGCCCGGTTCGCTTTTCTGCCCGACCAGAAACACGCTGATGCCGAACAGCAGCGCGAACAGGGTCACGCATTTCGATTCGAAAAAGGTATGAACGAACCACCAGACCTGACGGTCAGCGTCGCTGAGCGGGATCGTCGCCCGCATCGGGTTCATATAGACCTCAAGCGGCCAGCCGAAGGCCGGCGCATTGACGATCAGTATGCCGAGGATGGCGAAACCGCGGATATAGTCCAGCGAGGCCAGCCGCGTGCCGTTCATCCCGCCACCTGCGCCTCAGGGGCCGGTCGCGGCGGATGCATCAGCAACAATTGCTGGAACAGGGCCGCCGACGGCAGGGCCAGTATGAGCTGAAGGGCGATCATGGGAACCGCCACCACCGTAAAGATCAGCATGTTATTCAGGCTGAATTCGAAATTCTGCGTACTGGTCAGGTTGTTGAAGGCCATGACCGACCCCACGACGCAGACCAGCAGCGCGCAGCCCAGCACCTGCGCCATGGCCGTCACGCGCGATCGCGGTGTCTGGATCAGCCACAGGGCCAGCGCGCAGACCATCCAGAACACCGACTGCCCCATCTGACGCATGGCCTCATCCAGCCCGTGCGCCGCCTGCGCCGCGAACAGCCGCGCGGCGAACCAGACAAGCGCATGCACAAGGCTGGCCACCAGAAGAGCCAGCGCGGACCAGAGATAGACAGGGCGGCGGACCGTCAGCACGCGATTATCGGGTCGGAACCGGCTTTTCGCCGCGATAATCGTAGAAGCCGCGTCCGGTCTTACGACCGTACCAGCCGGCCTCGACATATTTCACCAGCAGCGGACAGGGGCGGTACTTGGAATCCGACAGGCCGTCATAAAGCACGTTCATGATGGCCAGCACCGTATCGAGCCCGATAAAGTCGCCCAGCTCCAGCGGTCCCATCGGATGATTGGTCCCCAGCTTCATCGCCGTGTCGATGGCTTCGACCGTGCCCACGCCTTCATAGAGCGTATAGATCGCTTCGTTGATCATCGGGATCAGGACGCGGTTGACGATGAAGGCCGGATAGTCCTGCGCATTGGCGATGATCTTGCCCAGCGCCTCGGCGAAACGCAAAGCGGCTTCGTAGGTTTCGGTATCGGTGGCAATGCCGCGGATGATTTCCACCAGCTTCATCACCGGCACCGGGTTCATAAAGTGCAGGCCGATAAAACGGCCCGGACGGTCGGACGCCGCCGCCAGACGGGTGATCGAGATGGACGAGGTGTTCGACGCCAGTATGGCCTCGGGCTTGAGGTGCTCTGACACCGACTTGAAGATCGCCTTCTTGACGTCTTCGTTTTCGGTCGCCGCCTCGATGACGATGTCGCAGTCGGCCAGTTCGGACACCATGGCGGCAGGCTTCAGCAGGGCCACGGCCTTTTCGCCCGCTTCCACCGTAATGACGGCCTTTTCGACCGACTTGGCGATGCCCTTGTTGATCTTTTCGATCGCCTTGGCGATGGCGGCGGCCTGCTGATCGAACAGCAGAACCTCGAAGCCGGACTGCGCACATACCTGCGCGATGCCCGATCCCATCTGGCCTGCTCCGATAACGCCGACGCGCTTGATCTCAATCATGATGAACCCGTGGTTTTTCTTATGTGGCCTCAGCTTAAACCGCCGTGGCGGGTAATCAAGCCGTCGGATGAAAAAACCCCGGCGCAGTGCACCGGGGTTTTGGTTTTTGTGGCGGATTTGCCCAGACCTTAGCCTAAGGCCCCCACCAGAGCCGGGACGGCGGTCTTGTAATCCTCGACCAGACCGAAATCGGCGACCTGGAAAATCGGGGCTTCCGGGTCCTTGTTGATGGCGACGATGACCTTGGAATCCTTCATCCCGGCCAGATGCTGGATCGCACCGGAAATACCGATGGCGATATAGAGCTCAGGCGCGACGACCTTACCCGTCTGGCCCACCTGATAATCATTGGGGGCATAGCCCGCATCGACCGCCGCGCGCGAAGCCCCGACGGCGGCCCCCAGCCTGTCGGCCAGCGGCTCCAGCACGGACTTGAACTCATCGGCCGAACCGAGCGCACGGCCACCGGACACCACCACCTTGGCGGCCCCCAGTTCCGGACGGTCCGATACGACCTTCTCTTCCGAAACAAAACGCGTCCTGAGCGTCACCGCAGGGACGGCCACGGTCTCGACCGCCGCCGAGCCACCCGAGGCAGAAACCGGGGCAAACGCCGTCGGACGCACGGTCAGCACCTTTTTGGCATCGGAGGTCTTCACGGTCTCAAGGGCGTTACCCGCATAGATCGGGTGGACGAAGGTGTCCGCCGACACGACCTCGGTGACATCCGAAACGATTGCGACATCCAGAAGAGCGGCGATGCGCGGGGCGACATTCTTGCCCGACGCCGTGGCCGCAAACGCGATGACATCATAGCCCGGAGCCAGCGACACGACGAGCGCCGAGACCGCCTCAGCGATATCGGCCTTCAGTTCGGCGCTTTCCGCCGTCAGCACCTTACGCACGCCGGAGGCCTGAGCGGCCTGCGCGGCAACGGCCGACGCCTCGCCATAGACCAGCACATCGACATCACCCGACAGCTTCTGCGCCGCCGTAACCACCTTCAGCGTCGAATCGCGCAGGGTCGCGCCGTCATGATCGGCAATAACCAGAACAGCCATATCAGAGCACTCCCGCGGTTTTGAGGCTGGCCACCAGTTCGGCAGCCGATGCGACCTTCACGCCGCCCGAACGCTTCGGCGGCTCGGTGACCTTGACGACGCTCAGGCGCGCGGCAGCATCGACGCCGTAATCGGCCAGTTTCTTGGTATCGAGCGGCTTCTTCTTCGCCTTCATGATGTTGGGCAAAGACGCATAGCGCGGCTCATTGAGGCGCAGGTCCGTGGTGATCACCGCCGGAAGCGCGACACCGAGGGTTTGCAGCCCGCCATCGACTTCGCGGGTGACCAGAGCCTCAGCGCCCGACAGCTCGATCTTCGACGCAAAGGTTGCCTGCGGCCAATCGAGCAGCGCCGACAGCATCTGACCCGTGGCGTTGTTGTCGCCATCGATGGCCTGCTTACCCATCAGCACGATGTCAGGGCTTTCTTCGGCCACCACGGCTTTAAGCACCTTGGCCACGGCCAGAGGCTCAAGATCCTGATCGGTTTCGACCAGCAGGCCGCGATCCGCGCCCATGGCCAGCGCCGTGCGCAGAATGGCTTCGCATTGCGCCACGCCGATGGAAACGGCGACGATTTCGCTGACGACGCCCTTTTCCTTGAGGCGCACCGCCTCTTCGACGGCGATTTCATCGAACGGATTGACGGCCATCTTGACATTGGCCAGATCGACGCCGGTCTGATCCGCCTTGACGCGGGCTTTGACGTTCGCGTCCAATACCCGCTTTACGGGCACCAGTACCTTCATGGTGAGCTTTCCTCGCAGCAAGCTTTCCGAAAAATTTGCCGGAAACAGGGTTCGTGTTAGTGACGCCGCTATCGGGTAAAGTCAATCGGTGTCGTGGCGGAAACCCGCGCATTTTCTTGGGTTTGATGTACCATTCGTAACCATTTCACTTGCCTGAACGGCAATTTACGGGCATGGGATCGGGCGATATCTGACGCGGAAACTGTACGTATGAAAACCGACAAGGACCTCATCCTGCGCGCCAAGCTGATCGCGCTGGGCGTCTTCATCATCGCTACCGCCGGCATACTGATCTATGGCGGCCTCTATGAGATGCCGCGCCGCAAGTGCGAGGCCAATGGCGGCTGGTGGTCGAACAAATACCGTTCGTGCGAAACGCCGATCTACCTGCCCATGCTGACCAAGCGCAAGCCGGGTGAGTCTCAGAAAATTCTGTGGCCGACCACGGACGCCATGGGGGCTTCCAACGGCTCGCCCAAGCCCGTG
The DNA here is from genome assembly GCA_047605065.1 of Asticcacaulis sp. Taxonomy (GTDB): domain Bacteria; phylum Pseudomonadota; class Alphaproteobacteria; order Caulobacterales; family Caulobacteraceae; genus Asticcacaulis. The sequence goes on along the minus strand of JASGGL010000015.1, from coordinate 6,770 downwards.
GACAATTCCGACGCCAAGGCCGCCGAAAAGGCTTCGGCCTCAGCCAGTAGTGCCTCGTCGGCAACCGCCTCCCGGTAAAACGCCCTTTACGGCCGACCCGGCACCCACAGGACATCGGCGTGGCCGTCGTCATTGGCGCAGCGCGCCAGCACGAACAAAAGATCCGACAGACGGTTGAGATAGGCCAGAACCGCTCTACTGACCTCTTCGCCCTCGACGGCGCTCAGCGCCACCGCATCACGCTCAGCCCGCCGCACGATGGTACGCGCCGCGTGCAGATGTGCGCTCAGCATAGAGCCCGCGGGCAGGATAAAGGACGTCAGGGGCGCAAGGCGGGCATTATACGCATCGATGGCCGCCTCGATCGCCGTCACGCGCGACCCAGCCAGCCGCAACGGCGTCCAGTCTCTGGGCATACCATCATCCGGCACGCACAGATCAGCCCCCAGGTCGAACAGATCGTTCTGAACCCCCGCCAGCAACCCGTCCATATCGCCTGCGGCATGCAGACGCGCCAGACCCAGCGCGGCATTGGCTTCGTCGACGCTACCCATGGCGACGATACGGGCGTCGGTCTTGGACCGGCGCGACCCGTCGCCCAGCCCCGTCGTGCCGTCATCGCCGGTGCGGGTATAGATGCGATTGAGTTTGACCATTTTTTTCAGTGCCCGATTTTTCAGTGATGGGCCTTCCACCAGGCGAACAGGCAAAGGATGCCGATGGCCACGGCCTGAAGGATAACCCGCCACTGCATCAGCTTGTTCGACCAGCGTTCACCGAAGCGCCCGCCGCGGTAAAGACTGAAGATTCCGGCCCCCAACACGACCAGAACGGCCAGAAGCGACAACAGGGAGGCGATGAGAAGAAACGTGCTCATGAGCTTAGCCTTTAGCGGTTTCGCGCCTTTAATCCACTGATTTGGACCATGTTCCGCCACACGATTACGCTTTTTTGAACGTATCGTCTATTTTTTGCCCCCTTTCCTCTGTAATAAGGTAACGACGACCGACGGAATGAACGATCATTCACGTTATATGTCCTGCTTACCTCCCGTTTTCAAAGAGGGGCTGTTCCGGGTTTGCGCTCTGCAAGCCCTTGCCTCGCTTCCGGGTTGTCAGACGGAGCCTTTAGAGCTTTCTCTCGCGCAACCCATTGAATTTCCTGTGACGATGCCCACTTAAGGGCAAAGTCTAACCGGCGGGCCTCACCGCCCATCAGCCCCGTTCACGTGATGACCATGTACCAAGCGTATGAACTCAAAGATAAATTGGCTCAGGACGAAGCCGCCCTGCCGTTGGGCGCGCGCGCGCGTTCCAAGGAACTGAATCGCCTGAAGATTCTGGCTTCGGCCAAGGCGCTGTTCCGTGAGCGCGGCTACGAGGCCGCCACCCTGCGTGACATCGCGCGCGAGGCGGGCCTGTCGACCGGCGCGGTCTTCGCCAACTTTTCCGACAAGAATGAAATATTCGTGAAAGTCGTCGAAGAGGAAACCGCCCGCGTCATTACGGCTGCCATCGATGCCCACGACACGACGCGCAGCCTGGCCGACCGTCTGCATCACCAGCTCCTGACCGCCTATCAGACCGCCGAGGGCAATGCCCGGCTGATCCTGTCGGCCTTCGTCATGAACTGGAGCGGCCAGCCCGCACAGGAAAAGGACAGCGCTGCGATCGAAATCGCCAGCCTGACCGACATGACCCGTCAGGTGATCCTCGAAACCCTGCGTCATGCCCAGTCGAACGATGAACTGCCTGCCAAGGCCGACATCGAGCACGGCGCGGAAATCCTTGAGGACCTGACTTTCGCCAATCTGCGCCGCGCCTTCCGCGACGGTCAGCCGTTCGCGGCGATGACCGAGCGCCTTCGCTTCCAGATCGACCTGACCCTTTCCGGTCTCAAGGCCGCCTGAGGCACATTACCCGTCCGATCATGAAAAAGCCGCCGGATGTCCGGCGGCTTTTTCATTGGCATCTTAACCGATTACTCAGCTCGTCCATTTTAGCGTTGCAGGCTTGAGCGGATTGGCGAAAGCCCGCGCCTCTGAACGATGCGCCACCCACTCTTTCTTGAGCTGCTGATACCATTTGGCCTGCGTGTCAGCGTCGTCGATCCACAGAAGCGACGGGTCGTACTTCAACCCTTCGTTCTGAAGATTGACCATGTCACCATCCTGCTTGAGGAAGGCCTTGACCCCCAGACGGAACAGCGGCGCGATCGCGCGGAACAGGCTGTGGTCGGACCAGAAGATCTGCGTGATGCGGGTTTTCGTCGGCGTGATCGGCGTCAGGCAGGTCAGGGCTAGAACCTGACGCTCACCGATCTGAATATGCTCGTAGCGTATGCCCGGAAGGCGGAAGGTAATCTCGGTGGCGGGTGCACCGCCCAGTATGCGATAGGCGCGCGAATTTTTCGACGGCGCGTGACGAACCATCGAGAAGCCATGCTCACGCGGCTCGAACGCCTTGGCCTTGGACAGTTGCTTCTTGGCCGAGCGCCACCACCATTGCTGATGCACGTAGGGGCCGTGCGCCGGGTCCATAAGGCCGACAATGGCGTGGTCGATATGGCTGTCGAAATCCATGGTCTCGACGATGATGGGCTTGCCCCCAAGAACGCCCGGAAGCATCGGCGGTTCATGGTCCGGTTCGGTCGGCCGGCGGGCATCGGCGGTCATGTATATCCACACCATGCCCTGCTGCTCTTTCACGGCGTAGGACCGCACCCGGATGCGTTCGACATCCATCGGCTGATCCGCGGTCAGGGACGGCACCGCCGTACAGACCCCCGTTTGGGTGCCCTGAGTGCCGAAGGTCCAGCCGTGATAGGGGCATTGCACGACCGGCGCGCCGGTCTTCGGGTCAGGGACCATCTGCCCCGCCGATAAGGGCGCGGCACGGTGCGGGCAGATGTCACGCATGGCATAGGCCTGCCCGTTGGTATCGCGCGCCAGCAGAACCGGCTCCCCCAGTATCTCATAGCGTTGCAGCTTGCCGGACTTCAGGTCGCCGGAAAGCGCCGCGAAATACCAGGCGTCGTTAAGGAAACCCTGTCCGAAGACAAGACGCTCTTTGGCGGCGGGAGGGGCGGATTGATCGGGCATGGACAAACGATAGCACAGAATGGGCGGAAGCGCCGAATATAGTCAGCGCGCCCCTGACCTGAAAGCGATTATTTGTCGCACCCCCTCAGACAGAGGAGGCAGCGCTAAGGACGTCAAAAGAGGATGACTATAAACGGAACCGTCACCTCACGCTTCGTTTTTGGTTAGGCGCGATATTATTGCCAAAAACCGCTTCACACTTTTTGGCATATCGCTCTACCCTCCAAACGCCCCCAGCGCCGCGAGGAAGCCTTCGTTCTCGTGATCCTTACCGATGGTCACGCGCAGGGCAGCCGGCAGGCCGTAATTGGCAACATGACGCACGATAAAGCCGCTCTGCATCAGGTGTTCGTTGGCACGAACGGCCTGCGCCTCATCGGCAAAGTGGATCAGGACGAAGTTACCCTGCCCGTTGTCGACGCGATAGCCCATGGCCCGGATCGCCTGATAGAAGCGCGGACGCCACTGCACCACCTGCGCCCGCGACGCGTCGATATGCGCCTGATCCGACAGGGCGGCAACGGCGGCATACTGAGCCGGCAGGTTGACATTGAACGGCAGGCGGATGCGCTCAAGCGCTTCGATCACGCGCACCGGCGCATAGCCGAAACCGACGCGCAAACCTGCCAGTCCGTGAATTTTCGAAAAGGTGCGCGTGACAATGATGTTGTCGAGGCCGCGCGCCAGCCCGAAGGCGCTTTCATAACCCGGCGCGTCGGCGAATTCGGCATAGGCCTCGTCGATAACCAGCAGGATTTGCGGGGCCAGACGGCTGCGCAGGTCGGCGATTTCATCCGGCGTGTTCCACGTGCCCGTCGGATTGGCCGGATTGGAAATATAGACGATTTTCGTGCGCGCATCGACCAGTTCCAGCAGGCGGTCGATTTCGACGCGCTGCGCCGGTTCGGAGGCCAGACGCACCTCGGCCTGACAGGCTTCGGCGCTGATGCGATAGGCCAGAAAGCCGTGCTCGCCGGTGACGATATTGTCGCCCGCCTCAAGCCATGCCTGATTGAGGAAGGCGAAGACCTCGTCCGAACCATTGCCGAAAATCAGACGTTCCGCCTCGAGCCCGTGATAGGCGGCCACCGCCTCACGCAACGGGTTGGCATGACCGTCGGGATAGCGGAACAGCTTCGCCCTTGCCGCTTCGAACGCCTCGACCGCCTTTGCCGAACAGCCCAGCGCGTTCTCATTGGACGACAGCTTGACCGGCTCGGCCACGCCCTCGATCTTCGACTTGCCGCCGACATAGGCCGCGATCTCCCAGATACCGGCCTTGGGTTCGGGCTGTGAGGGCAAAACGGTATCCATTGGGATGTCCTGTGCGTGTGATCTTTATTCGTGCGCTGGTTAGCACCGCCAGCACTATCCATCAATGCACTCAGACGACTTAGATGGGAACGGGGATGTTTTGCCCCCTCCGTCAGCTTTGCTGACACCTCCCCCGTACGCTTCGCTACAAGGGCGGATGAAGATTAAATCCGCGGCGACGTACCGATAATGCCGGAAAGCGTGCCCAGTGACTTATCCGCCGCCGGATCGAGACGCCCATCGTGTTCCTGAACATAGCCCGACAGGGCGAACAGCTTCATGCCGCCGGACGCGCAGACCGCTTCGGCGGCCAGACCGCGCTGCCCCAGAAGCGCAATCAGCGCCGCCTCAGACAGACGACTATCGGTCACCCAGTAGCTGACGTCATCGCCGGTCGGCTCGGGTTTGAGCGACGCGATGGCAAAGCCTTTGGGCCGGTCCGGTGCGCGCTCAGGCAGGGCGCAGATCACCCGCACCTGCGGCTCGGCCAGAAGCCGCGCCCACCAGGCCCCGGCCCGGGCGTCGAGACCCAGTATACCAATCTGACGCGGATCACGGGCCGCCGCGATGACCTGAACCGGTTCGGCCTGTCCCACCTCGCCCGGTGCCGCCCCAAAGCGTTCGCGGCTCCATTTCAACAGGTCCGACGCCTTATCACCCGCCCAAAAAACAAGGCGCAGACCCCCGTGGCCCGCGCCCTGAATACGCAGCGATTCCGAAATCAGCTCACGCCAGATGGCCACCACGGCCGCGTCGGACACCGCGTCACGCGGCTTACCCGTCAGCTTGCGCAACAGCATGGCTTCGCGGTCCGGCCGCAGCAGCGAACCCGAGGCGTCACCGCCTTCGCGCGCCTTGGCGGCGGCGATATCTGCGGCCAGAGCCGAACGTTCATCGATAAGTTTCAGGAGTTCGGTATCGAGCGCGTCGATCCGGAGCCGCAGATCCTGCAGCGTGGGGGCGGTCTGCGCGCGGGCTTCAACGGCCAACTCGGTCTCCATTACCTCTGTCCCGGCCACAGCCGGTCGGGCTTTATTTCAAATCATACACAGTTCACTTTGGTTTCGCGCGAAACCAAAGTGTAGTCCTGACGATTACAGTACAAAAAACCCGTCTTTACAATATCTGACGAGATATTATCGCACCACAGGCGCATTCGATACCCGCAGCGGCCCGACATAGGCCCCACCATCGCGGAAGACGAAATCGAGCTTGACCGGCTTGTCGGCGGTCAGGGTGGTCCCGACGAAGGGCCGCGCCAGCGGCTCGTACTCCGGTGCGATCAATCCCGCCCCCAGAAGGAAGCCGAAGGGATCACCCGATCCTTTGATCTCCACCGACAAAGGTCCGTTCAGCGACAAATCCGGCGACAGGGTCAGAGCATCGGAGCGGCTGAACACCTCTAATCCACCGACGTGCAGCGACGCCTGCACCTGACGCACCGAACCGCCGGCCAGCCGCCAATCGTTGAAATCGCCACGGAATTTGGACGCCTGAGCCATCTGCCCCTGAAGAGCCAGATCGAAACTGCCGCCCTGCCCCAGACGACCCAGAAGGCTTTGGGGATGACCCTGCGCGCCCGACGTGCGCCAGATGAAATCGACCGTATCGACCGCGCCCTTGGCCGGAACGACACGCGCCTCAAGCCGCTGGGCGCTTTGGAGCGCAAAAGGAAACTCAGGCTTCGACGGGGTAAAGGTGGTGTTAAGCCCTTCGAGGCCGATGGTTTGCAGCGGCTGAGTCCAGCCGGAAACGCTGGCGCGCAGGGCTTCGCCGGTCACCTTCACCTCGCCCAGATCGATCGTGCCGGTGGTCGTCGCCAGACGCCCGCGATAGAGGGTCAGGTCGTCTTTCGCCACGAACATCCATTTGTCGAGCGCAAAGGCCGAGGCCTCGGCCTCGAGCTTAGCCATAGCCAGCCCCTTGCCATTCGGGGCAACCAGTTGCACGTCTTTCAACTCAACGAACATACGGAAGGGCCAGCCCTTCACGTGCAGGGGCGACCACGCCACGTGATAGCCATTGCTGATCAGAAGCTGACGCTGAACCGTCATGCGCGATTCAATCTGATGAGCGACATAGAACCAGTAGCCGCTCCAGCCCGCCACAACGATCAGCAGGACGATCACCGGACCGAACAGCCCCCAGCGCGACGGCTTCTTTTTGGGTTTGGCAATGTCAGTGATCGCGTCGGTCATTCAGGGCTCCGGAAACACCCCTCTCCCTTGAGGGAGAGGGTGGCCCTTCAGGGCCAGGTGAGGGGGCTGGCTGAGACGGCTTCCCCCTCACCCCGGCCCTCTCCCACAAGGGCGAGGGGGGAATATTAGCCGCACTGGAAAAAAATTAAAAACGTATT
>JASGGL010000014.1:0-26550 GCA_047605065.1 Asticcacaulis sp. | reverse complement strand
CCATGTGGTGCAGGCCCGACCCGTCGTCCGTGTCGCCGATATACATGCCCGGCCGTTTGCGCACCGCATCCAGACCTTTGAGAACCTTGATCGAATCCGCGCCATAGGCGTTGGCTTCGGTTTCCGGAATCGCGTTTTCTTCGGACATGCCTATCCCTTAAAATCTACCCAGTTTCCCCCATCGACGCGCACACCGAGCGCCCGCCCGGCAAGGCCTTCGAAGAGGGTTTCGTCCGTGCCTGTAAACAGGGTTTGCAGGCCCAGACGGTCGGTTTCGTCGAACAAGGCGGCCCGGCGAATCGGGTCGAGGTGCGCGGCGACTTCGTCAAGTAACACTACAGGATTCGGGGCGGATTTGACACGCGAAAGTCTCGATCCCTGCGCCAAAATAAGGTTCAGGACGAGGGCTTTCTGCTCTCCGGTGGAACAGTCCGCCGCCGGACGGTCTTTTTCACGGTGAAACACGCTCAGATCGGTGCGGTGCGGCCCGAAAAGCGAGCGTCCGGCGGCGGAATCGCGGGCACGGGCGCGGGCAAAACCGTCGCGCAGGGCCGTATTCAGTGCGTCCGTATCGCGGGCGTCCGAGGCCTCACTGATCAGGCTGAGGTCGGCTTTCGGAAAGGCGCTTTCGCGGGCTTCAATCTCGGCCTGAAGCGCGCTGAGTGCCGTGCGGCGGGCCTCGATCATCTGTGTTCCAGCCTCGGCCAGCCGTTCCTCCAGCGCGTCGAGCCAGGTCGGGTCGGCGGGACCGTGGACCAGAAGCTTCAGGCGCTCGCGCAGGGCCTTTTCATAGGTGCTGACCGTGGTGGCGTGGGCGGGGTCGGCGGCGAAAACCAGCCGGTCGAAAAATCGCAGGCGCTCGGCGCGGGCCTCAAGGAAGATGCGGTCCTGTGCGGGGGTCAGCCAGACGAGGCGGATGTGGTCGAGCAGGCGCCCGGCGGGGACGGTCTGCTGATCGATGCGTACAAGGCGTTTGTCGAGGCTGCGCGGATCGGAGCCGGTGCCGATACGAATTTCGTCCTCGGCGCTCCTCAGTTCGGCGGATACCCCCCACGCGCGGCCTTTTGCCTCCTGAGGCAGGCGGCGACCCAGATCGCTGACGGCTGCGCCTCTGAGGCCGCGACCGGGGTTCAGGACGCTGATGGCCTCAAGGAAGTTGGTCTTGCCCGCGCCATTGGGGCCGTAGAGGTAGAGCGAACGCCCCCTCAGATCGACATCGAGCCGCTCATAGCTGCGGAAATCGGTCAGGCTCAGGGTGTGGATGCGGGTTTTCATCGGTTATCCCGGTGGCCCGCAAGGCTAAAGTTTTGGCCACGAAAAACACCAAAAGCACGGAAAAAGTCTTTGCGCCAAAACACCGCGCGAAGTGTTCTAAAGCTTGCCAGATCAGTAAGCTGGATAAAAGCCCTTCGTACACATGTGTTCCACACGATGGCGTTCGTGCTTTTGGTGTTTTTCGTGGCTAAATAAAAATCAGGGCCTGCCGCGCGCATCAGCAGCGCGATCACAGGGCACAGGCAAATCAGGATGAAGATCAACACCCTCCGGACCTAGCACAGGCGCAGACTCTGGCAAAGCAGCTTAATGTCTGCTTTCGCAAACCTTTACGAAGGGATAGTCTTTATGAAGGTCGAAGTGCTTTGAGGCATCCTTCGCCAGGCTTTCAGGATCCCCGAAGTAGGCATACGGCACTTCAGTACGCAGGCTTTGTCCGGGTTCAACGCGAGTCGTGCCGCAATCCGGCTGTTTAGTCAGGGCGCATACCATGCCAGCATCGGTGAAGAATATCTGTTTGGCTGTACTGGGACCACTTTTTGTTTGAAGCGTATGGGGGCCGGCATAAGAGCCATCATTGCTAACGAAGGCCCACGCATCAGCACTGATGCACAAAGCCCGGTCGTCTTGTGACTCAAATTCAAATACGAACCGATGATTTTGAGGCTCGTCCTTAACACGGAACATATAGGTGGGAGGCGTAGGCGCGGGAAACAAGGCGCAGGCTGAGAGTGCTATAAAAAGGCTCAGAACCAAAACCAAACGCATTGCCACCCCCCGAAAACAAAAGGCCACGAACAAATGCTCGCGGCCTTTTCGTCAATCTGTAAGTCTGCGATTACACGCGCAGCGGCATCAGTACGTACTGAACACCCTGATCGGCGGTATCGAGTACCAGTGTGGGCGAAGCGGCGTCATTAAGGCGCAGTTCAACCTGCTCACCGGCGATCTGCCCCATGACATCGAGGATGTAGCGGGCATTGAAGCCGATTTCCAGTGCGTCGGAATCGTAGTCGATCTCGGCCTCTTCGACGGCCTGACCGGCTTCGATATTGCGCACGGTCAGCGTCAGGCGGCCCGGCTCGATGGCCAGCTTCACCGACCGGCTCTTCTCCGCCGAAATGGTCGAGACGCGGTCGACGGCGCGCGACAGGACGCCGGTGTCGATGCGCATGAACTTGTCGTTGTTCTTCGGGATGACGCGGCCATAGTCCGGGAAGGAGCCGTCGATGATCTTCGAGGTCAGCGATGCCGTGCCGAAGTTGAAGCGGATCTTGGCGGGCGAAACGGTCAGTTCGACATAGCCCGTGCCGTCGTCGAGCAGGCGGCGGGCCTGATCGATCGTCTTGCGCGGGATGATGACGCCTGCACCGCCCACAGACCCTTCAGGGGCGGGCATTTCGGCCAGAGCCAGACGGTGACCGTCGGTGGCCACGGCACGCAGATAAGCCGAGCCGTCTTCGGTCAGGGTGTGCAGGAACAGGCCGTTGAGATAGTAGCGCGTCTCTTCGGTCGACACCGCAAAGCGCGTCTTGTCGATCAGGCGCTTTAAGTCTTCCTTGAGCAGCGAATAGGTCACGCCGTCGTGGTCACCCGACATGACGGGGAAGTCCCCGGCGGGCAGGACGGGCAGGGCGAAGCGCGAACGACCCGCCTGAACCGACAGGCGGGGATCGTCACCGGCCTGATAGCGCAGTTCGACGTCGGCACCGTCGGGCAGCTTGCGCACGATTTCGTAGAGGGTATGGGCCGGTGCGGTGATTTGTCCCGGCACCGAAACGATGGCCTCAGCCGCGTCGACGATTTCCATGTCGAGGTCGGTGGCTGAAAACGACACCTGCGACCCTTCGGCCGACAGCAGCACGTTCGACAGTATGGGGATGGTGTTGCGGCGTTCCACCACGTTCTGTACGTGGCTCAGAGCCTTAAGGAGCGCGCCACGTTCAATGATCAGCTGCATCTTAGCATCCCGAACTTATTGGCCAGGTTTTTGCGGCCATATAGGTATAGAGCAAAAGGCCGGGGCAATTGCCCCGGCGCTTCGCAAGACCTTAAATGTTTATTAAGCGGCGTCAACCGCTTAAACCGGTTAATCAACCGCGCAGCTTACGGGTAAGGGCCTCGACGTCCTTGGCGATCTGCTCGTCGCTTTGCAGCAGTTCCTCGACCTTCTTGACGGCGTGCAGGACCGTGGTGTGGTCACGCCCGCCGAAGCGGCGGCCGATGTCCGGATAGGACCGGGTGGTGTGCTGCTTGCACAGCCACATCGCCACCTGACGCGGGCGCGCGACCGAGCGGGTGCGGCGTTCGGAAAGGAGGTCCGCCTGCTTGAGGGCGAAATGTTCCGCCGTCAGCTTTTGAATCTCATCGACCGTTACGCGGCGCTCCGCCGATACCTTCAGGTTGGGTTGCAGCAAGGCCATAGCTTCGTCCAAAGTCAAACTCCCCAGACGCGCACCGGCCGAAGCGGCCAGCGTGTTGACGGCCCCTTCCAGCTCTCGGATGGAACCCGGTACGCGGTCTGCTAAAAATTGCAGTACATCGTGTTGCGGCTTCTGGGCTACGCCCAGACGCCTGGCGAGGTGATCGAGCTTACGCTCGATAATGCCCATTCTCAGGCTCTGATCGGCGACGTCGAGGGCGCAAACCAGTCCGGAGGACAGGTGCGACCTGAGGCGCGCTTCGATCTCGCTGAGCTGCGATGGCGGGCGGTCCGCAGTGAAGACCACGCGCTTATTGTTTTCCAGTAGCGCGGTCAAGGTGTGAAACAGCTCTTCCTGCGAAGAGGTCTTGCCGCCGATGAAATGCACATCATCGATCAGCAGCAGGTCGGCACCGCGAAGCTCTTCCTTGAAGATCGCCGTAGAGCGGTCCTGAAGCGACTTCACAAAGGCCGAGGTGAACTTTTCCGCGGTCAGATAGACGATTTTGGCGTCCGGACGGCGGGCCTTCGCTTCCCAGGCGATGGCGTTCAGCAGGTGCGTCTTGCCATAGCCGTAGGGGCCATGGAAGAAGACCGGATTAAAATGCCCGTCGGCCCATGAGGCCACCTGACGCGACATGGTGTAGGCGAATTCGTTACCGCGACCCGGCACGAAGGTGTCGAAGGTCAGGCGCTCCTGAAGACCGGCCACGCGGGCGATGGCGTCCTGAAAAGACACGATAGGGGCCGCAGGCATCGCCGGAGCGGCAGCGGGGGTCACCACAGGGGCGGCATCGGCGGAGGCCGCTGCATTTTCACGGACGCGCTGGGACTGGTCGTCGAATTCGACGCGCGACTTAAGGTCCAGCAGACGGTGGTCGGGGTCGATCTGCGCCCACAGCTCGTTGGCGCGGCGCAGCGCATTACGGGCGAACCAGTCGCGCGCATAAAGGGTGGGTGTCACCAGAACCGGATCGCCCAGAGGCCCCTGACGCAGCGACGACGGCGCGACATAGGAATTATAGGCGCCTTCCCCCAGTTCAACGCGGAGGGTGGAGGCAATCTGGCTCCATACCGTTTCAGGCAGGATCGGTGACCAGCTGTTGTTTACGCCTGGCATGTTTTAAAAGCCCCGATCATAATTCCCCAACTCATACGCATTACCGGCGGGTAAGCCGATGCGGTCGAAAGACCGTAATCCGGTCCTTTTTCCGCAGCCGGGGAACCCCGCTCAGATTACAAAAACCACGCACTGCCCGCCCCCCTTACCCTGTGTCGGGATGTTCGGACCGCGCGTACTCCGGTTTGCATCAAACCCAAGGCAGGCTTGGATTTGCGCAGTATAAGGCAACAGTTTCCCGTCTGGCGTGCGGCTTAACCGCGCGCCACCATTTCATCCGTATTGGGATGGAAGGGCGAGATGGGTTCACCTTAGCCCTCCAGACGCCTAGGTCAACGAGGATATTTGCAGCCGCTGGCTGATATTTCTGTTGACTCTGATAACCTGTTCCCCGGTAAGGAGAAATTTACAAAGGCTTAATTACTGGTCATTTTGACGCATTCGTTAAATATTTGAACGCAGCAAAAAGCGCTTCGACAGCAGGTGTCGAAGGGTTTTAAGTCTTTGTAATTTAGGAAATATTTGATCGGGCGAGCGAAGCGGGCCGCATCAAACCGATCGGGTGTTTTCAGACAGCCAAAATCAGCGCACGGAATGATCCATGCGCGATCCTGACTGTCTCAAAAACGGGGAAGTGTTAGGCGGCCAGCTTCTTGAGAGCGGCAGCCAGACGCGACACCTTGCGGGCGCCGGTATTCTTGTGGACCACACCCTTGGACACAGCGCGCATCAGTTCGGATTGCGCTTCGACAAAGGCGGTCTTGGCGACGGCGGCATCGCCGGCAGCCAGAGCTTCTTCGAACTTGCGGACGAAGGTACGCACGCGCGAGCGGCGGGCCTTGTTCACTTCGGTACGGCGGGCGATCTTGCGGATCGCTTTCTTGGCGCCGGGATTGTTAGCCATTCATCACCTCAGGGGACGATAAGTTGAGTGTGCCGCACCGCCAGCCATAAGGGGGGCGCGGCACGAATTTCGAGAGGGGCGGGATATAACCGAAGCCTGATGGCAGGTCAACGTCATCCGGTGAAGAATCATCCACAGAACGACTCTTTTTTCGCCTGCCCGCCACCTTATGCCGTCTGGCACACGGCGCAGTAAAAGGTTGAACGCCCGGAATGGGTTTTGCGAACGACGTGTCCGGCGCAGCCTTCGCGCAGGCAGGGGTCGTTTTCGCGGTCATAGACCTTGAAACGGTGCTGAAAATAGCCGAGTTCGCCCGATGCCGAAGCGAAGTCGCTGATCGACGAACCTCCGGCGGCCACGGCGTCTTCGAGCACCTCGCGGATGGCCCGGCTCAGGTCGGCGGCGCGCGTGGCATTAAGGCTGTCGCCGCGGGCATCGGGCGACAGGCCTGCCCGCCACAGGGCCTCGCAGACATAGATGTTGCCGAGCCCGGATATCAGGCTCTGATCCATCAGCAGGGCCTTGAGGCCGGTCGAACGCCCCCCAAAGGCCGTGTGCAGCCAGTCGGCATTGAAATGGTTCGACAGGGGCTCGATGCCTAAGCTCTGATACCAGCGCTCGTGCTCAAGGGCGTCACGCGGCAAAAGCCACATGAAGCCGAAGCGGCGCGGGTCGTAATAGTCGATCAGGCGCGTCACGCCGTCCTTGTGCGCCAGCACCTGAACGTGCAGGTGTTTCGCGTCGGAGCGGGTCGCATGATAATAGTTGCCGTCCAGCGCGAAGCCCGTGCCGTCCGGATCGGTGACCTGAAAGCGACCGGTCATGCCCAGATGCGTCACCCAGACCAGCGGTCCTTCGGTGGGGCTTTGGAGGTGGAACAGCAGGTATTTGGCGCGTCGCTCCAGCCGCGTGACCGTCGCCCCTTCAAGGTACGCGGCGAAGTTGTCGGGGAAGGGGTAGCGCAGATTGGCCCGGTGCAGCCGCAGGCCACTCAGGCGTGCGCCCTCCAGTGCGGGCTGAAGGCCTCGGCGGACGGTTTCGACTTCGGGCAGTTCGGGCAAGGACGGTCCCCGGATGTGACGGTCCTGTCTATGTAGGCGTTTTCGGGCGTGAATGAAATGGCCGCCCGGAATGAAATGGACGCTGCCTCAGAAGGGTCAGGATCAGGCGGCGCGCACGACCGCGCGACGCTGACGCAGGACCGGGTGATCGGTCAGGTCGGCATGCCACAGGGACGGATCGAGCGCCACGGGGTCTTCGAGAGCAAAGGCCTGCCAGGGCAGGTCGGGGCGCGGGCGGTCCGACGCGGCGATAACGGCGCGCAGTTCCGCCGCCGAGGTGACGCCGACGATAACCGACGACACGCCCTCAAGATGCAACGCATAAGACAGGGCGGCGTGCAGCGGATCGGTGCCGGTTTCCATAAGATGACGGCGGATGCGCGACAATTGCGGGCCGATGGCCGTCAGATTGGCGGGCAGGGCTTCACGCGGAGTGAACAGCAAGCCTTGCAGGAAGACCGAGCGCACCTGAACCTCGATGCCCATATCGGCCAGTTCTTTCAGCGCGCCTTCGCGCACCAGACGCTGATCGAGGATCGAGGCGGGTAACTGTATCAGGTCGGGTTTGAAGCGTTTGGCAAGGGCGACCGGGGAGTCCTCGTAGCGCGCGGCAATGCCGGTACGCGCAAACAGACCGTCGCTTTTCAGCTTTTCGATGCGTGCCCACAGGGCATCGCCCTGAGGACCGGTCAGGTCGGTGGCGTCATCGACCATGCCGACGCCAACGCGCGCCAGACCCATGTGGTCGACCGAACGCTTAAGGCGCGATTCCACCCAGTCGAGGCCGTTTTCAGCGCGCACCGTGCGGATCTGAGGCTTGAAGGGCGAAGGGAAGGGCCAGCAACGGCCAAGCGTGCGTTCGACATCGCCTTCATAGGGGGCGACGTCGATGGATTTCAGTCCGCACTGTGCGGCGTAAGCCAGGATCTGACGCACCTCGTCTTCGGTCACACGGCCGCGCGTATTCGAGATGCCGTAGTCGCATCCGAACTGTGCTGATCCGAGGCCGAGAGCCGCCGTCATCCGATCCTTACCCAAACCTTAATGATTCCAATGGGGTAATTTCCCATATCGGCATTTTGGGCGGCAAAGAGTTAAGCAACCCCTGACGTATGGGGCAAGGATGCGACAAATTTGCAAGATTGTGCACTGTTCCACAGCCTTTCGGCGCGAAAGGTATTAACAGACCATAAAAAACCCGCCCGGAGGGCCGGGCGGGCTTAATAGGCGTTAGAACTTTAAAAACTATTGCGACTTGCGCTGGGCCTCTTCGAAGACCTCATCGAGGTTTTGCGAGGGCTCCTTTTTCGGTTCGGCCTGCGGCTGAGGCTCGATGACGATGGTCGGGGCCTCGGCGCTGCTGTTGCCGCCCAGAAGGTCGTTTACGGCAGTCGAGGCCGTATCGGTCAGGGTGCCGCCGGCTCCGGCAGGAATGGCGGTGACCTTGATGCGCGTCAGGGCCTTGGCCATGTATTCGCGCCAGATCGCTGCGGGTGTGCCGCCGCCGGTTACCTTGTTCATCTGGCTGTTGTTGTCGCGGCCCACCCAGACGGCGGTGACGAAGCCGCCCGTATAGCCGACGAACCAGGCGTCACGGTAATCGGAGGTGGTGCCGGTCTTGCCCGCTATGTCGAACTGGGTCAGGCGTACGCCCGAACCGGTGCCGGTGCGCACGACTTCGCGCATCATCACATTCATATAGTCGAGCGCCGGGTTATTGATGACGTGCTCACGGCTTTCACCGGCATTGTGCTGATAGAGCACCTTACCCTGCGTGGTGCGGATGCGCACGATGCCATAGGGCTGAACGCGATAGCCGCCGTTGGAGAAGGGCACATAGGCGCGGGCCATTTCGATCGGCGCGACATCGGCAGTGCCGAGCGCCATGGCCGGGTCGGTATTGATCTTGGACGTGATCCCCAGACGGCGCGCCGTCGCAGCGACGTTGGAGCGACCGACATCATTGGCCAGACGCGCGGCGACCGTGTTGATCGACTGCGCCAGCGCCGTCGTCATGCTGATGTCGCCCAGATATTTCTTGGTGTAGTTTTCAGGCTTCCAGTCGCCGATGGAGAATTCCTCATCGACCACCGGGGTGTCGGGGCGATACTGGCCCGTTTCCATGGCGGTCAGATAGACGAACGGCTTGAAGGCCGAACCGGCCTGACGTTTGGCGTCGATGGCGCGGTTGAACTGACTGTCGGAATAGGAGACGCCGCCGATCAGAGCGCGGACACGGCCTTCGCCGTCGATGGAGACCAGCGCGGCCTGCTCCACCTTTTTCTTGGCATCGCGCTCCATCATCGCCTTGACGGCGCGTTCGGCGTCGGTCTGGATCGGCAGGTCGAGCGTGGTTTCGACGATGATATCGTCCTTGAGCGTATTGAGGTCGATCATCTCGCCCAGTTGCGATTGCAGCCAGTCGACGAAATACTGCGCGTGTTCGGTAGCCAGCGTACGCGACACCTTGATACCGGTCTTGAACACTTCGTCGCGCTGCTCAGGCGTGATGACCTTGGCGTCGACCATTTCGTTGAGCACGATTTCGGTGCGGCGGATGGCGCGGTCCTTATCCGACAGCGGCGAATAGCGCGACGGCCCCTTCATCATCCCGGCCAGCATGGCGGCCTCACCGATGGTCAGCTCCTTGGCGGGCTTGTTGAAATAGCGCTGGGCGGCGGCTTCGATGCCGGTCGCCCCGCCGCCGAACCACACGCGGTTGAGGTAGAGCGCCAGTATCTGCTTCTTGGAGAACTTGACCTCCAGCCAGACCGACAGGATCAGTTCCTGAATCTTGCGTTTGACGTTCTGGTCGTTGGACAGGAACAGGTTGCGCGCCAGCTGCTGGGTGATGGTCGAGCCCCCGGCCAGATTGGCCCCTTCCTTACGCGTCATGTTGCGCATCACGGCGCGGCCCATGCCGATCGGGTCGAAGCCGAAATGGTGATAGAAGCGACGGTCTTCGATGGCGATGAAGGCGGCAGGCACATAGGGGGGCAGTTCATCGATATCGATGGGCGGCGCGAACTGCGAGCCGCGCGCGGCAATCAGCGCACCGGAACGGTCCAGATAGGTAATCGAAGGCGCACGGTCGGTCTTATACAGAGAGGAGGTATCGGGCAGGTCCAGCGCGAACATGGCGATGAAGCCGACGGTGAAGATCACCGCCCAGATGCTCAAAACGGTTAGCCAGTAAAGGATCGCTTTCACGGGTGGTCGCTTCAGATTTAAGGCGAGAGCCATACATTATCCCCAGACGCAGCGCGGTTATAAACCTGTGGCGCTACGGTTTCATGCAAAGATTTCGTTAAGGATATATCAAAGCCGTGACGGCACGTCCCTTCTTTTGCGCAAAGGCTACGGTTTTCCCGTCGCCCCGGCGCAAAATGGCCGCACTGCCGGAATGAAAATCCGGTGCAAAACCCTTTCATCGATGTCCCCGCTCCATTCATGGCGGTGGATTCCGGCAAAATTAAGAGCGGCCCGGTTCACAAAATTATCGCCAAACCCAAGGCCAGATCAGGGACCAAATTTCGGGGTCAAATTTCGGGGTCAAAAAAATCTGCCCCGCTCTTGCACACCGCCCCCCGAAACAGACTATAGGTATGCGGCCCTTAACCGTACCGGACGCCGCATGTTCCTCGACCATCCCCACGACCCTCAGCCCGACGCCGGATATGGCGTAGCGGGGCCGGGCCTTGAGCGGGTGCAGGCGGCGCGCGAAACCCTGCGCAAGGTGTTCCATTACGACGATTTCCGCGGCCAGCAGGCACGCGTCATTGCCGCCATCCTCAATGGCGATGACGTGCTGGCCATCCTGCCTACCGGCGGTGGTAAGAGCCTGTGTTATCAGATTCCGGCCCTGATGCGTCCCGGTTTCGGTCTGGTCATTTCACCGCTGATCGCGCTGATGGCCGATCAGGTGCATGGCCTGACGCAGAAGGGCGTGCGCGCCGAACGGCTCGATTCCTCGGTGTCGATGGATGAGCGCTTCAAACTGTGGGACCGGGCGCGCGACGGCGAAATCGACCTGCTTTACCTGTCGCCCGAAGCCCTGCTGCAACCCTTCGTGCTGGATAAGCTGTCGCGCCTGCCGGTTAATCTTCTGGCCATAGACGAGGCGCACTGCGTGTCGCAGTGGGGCCATGATTTCCGCCCGGAATACCGCGCGCTGGGGCAACTCAAGGGCCTGTTCCGCGACGTGCCGACCCTGGCCCTGACCGCTACGGCCGATCTGCACACCCGCGCCGATATCAAGCGTGCCCTGCATATCGAAGACGCCGTCGACATTATCGACAGCTTCGATCGCCCGAACCTGTCTTTGCGTTTTGTCCGCCGTACGGGCAGCGCCTCGAAAATGATCCTCGATATTCTGCGACGGCAAAAGAACAGCTCCGGCATCATCTATGCCGGGTCGCGCGATGGGGCGGAAAAGCTGGCGAAACAGTTGTCGGACAATGGCTATAAGGCCGATGCCTATCATGCGGGTCTGCCGGCGCGGGTACGCGATGAACGGTTGCATGATTTTCTGGCCGACCGCACGCGCATCATGGTGGCGACCATCGCGTTCGGCATGGGCATCAATAAGCCCGATGTGCGCTTTGTCATCCACGCCGATCCGCCGTCTTCGCTCGAAGCCTACTGGCAGGAGGTCGGGCGGGCCGGGCGCGACGGCAAACCGGCCTCAGGCGTGTGCCTCTATACCTCGACCGATCTGGGCTGGGCCGTACGGCGTCTGGGTTTACGCGAAGGTGAAACCGGATCAGACCTGTCTGTTCAAAAACAAAAGGCACGGGATTTTTTCAAATTCCTGCACAGTCCCGATTGCCGCCGCAAGGGTGTGCGCCGCTATTTCGGCGAAGCCACGGGCGAGAGCTGCGGCACCTGCGATCAGTGCCTGTCGCGCACACCGGTGGTCGATGCCACTCAGGCGGCAAAGATGCTGATGTCGGCACTCTATCGCTTCAACAGCCCGCGCGGGCGGAAAAAACTGATCGAGCACGTACTGGGGCAGAACACGCAGGATTACGGCTCGCGCCTGTCGACCTTCGGCTGTGCAAAGGGAAAATTTGAGGCGGGCTTTCTGACCGATGTGCTTGATCTGTGTGAGGCCGAAGGGTTGATCGTCGAAGAGCTTTATGACGGTCGTATGCCTATCGTAGCACTTGGCGATCAGGAACGCTTTGCGGCGCTGATCCGCAACGAGATGACGCTGGAACTGCGCGGTTAGACGTCTTCTGCTTACCCCCTCCGCACGGCACTTGGTTACATTTGTTGACCACGTCTCTGGTGACAGAACTTGACCCTGCGGTCCCCTAAAGCCATTCAGGCCGTCTCAATCAGCCTAATGTGTGTGTCATGTCCGCTTCCGACGCCTCCCCCGCGCCGCCGAAAAATCCTGCCCTCATCATCTTCACGCTTGGGGCGCTGTCGACCATCAGCCCCTTCGCCATCGACATGTATCTGCCCGCCTTCGGTCAGATCGCCAAGGATTTCGGTACGGATACGGCGGCGGTCGGCCTGTCGCTGTCGACCTATTTCGCAGGTATGGCGCTGGGGCCGCTGCTCTATGGGCCGCTGCTTGACCGGTTTGGACGTAAAATCCCGCTCTATGCGGGCCTTGCCCTGTTCGTCCTGACCTCGATCGGTTGCGTGTTCGCCCCCAATATCGATGTGCTGGTCTGGCTACGCCTGTTTCAGGCGCTGGGTGGTTGCGCCGCGTCGGTCGCCTCCATGTCGCTGGTGCGCGATCTGTTCCCGCCTAAGGACACGGCGCGTATTATTTCGCTGATCATCCTGACCATCGGAGTCTCGCCGCTTCTGGCACCGACCATCGGCGGGGTGATCACCGCCTGGCTTGACTGGCACTGGGTATTCGCCATTCTGGCGGTGATCGTCGGCCTGATCCTGATCCTGACCATCTTTGCCCTGCCGGACGGCAAGCCCGCCGATCCGTCGGTGTCGCTTAAGCCCCTGCCGATCCTGAAGACCTTTGCGGGCCTTTATCGTAACCCCGCCTTTTCGACCTATCTGTTCGCGGGCGGCTTCGCCTTTTGCAGCCTGTTCATCTACGTGTCCGGGTCGCCGGTCATCTTCATGGACATCTTCCACCTGCCACCGGAACTGTATGGCCTGATCTTCGCCGGGCTCAGCGTCGGCTTTATCGGCTCGAGCCAGATCAATGTCATCGTCAATCGCCGCTTTTCCTCGAAGCAGGTGCTGCGCGTGGCGCTGGGCATGCAGTGCGTCTTTGCCGTGGTGTTCCTGCTGCTGTCGCTGCTCGGCTGGCTCAATGTCTGGGGGACGGTGGCCATGCTGTTCCTTGTCCTGTCGTGCCTCGGTTTCATCGCGCCCAATTCGTCGGCGACCGCACTGGGCAGTCTGACGCGTGACATCGGTTCCGGTTCGGCCCTGATGAGCTTCACCCAGATCGGACTGGCCACCGTGGTGTCGGCCGTGGTCTCGGGCCTTAAGGCGCAAAGCCTTGCCCCGATTGTCGCGGTCATGGCCATCTGCGCCCTGATCGGCCTTGGCATCCTGCTGACCGGTGAGCGCCTGACGCGTCATAAGGGCTGAGCATGAACCGAGCGCCGTCAAGCCTTCTGGCCAATCCACTGGTGCTTCTGGCGGCGCTTCTGGTCGCCATGGCCTCGGTGCAGAGCGGCGCGGCCTTTGCCAAGCATCTGTTTGCCGAGGTCGGTCCGGAGGGCGCGACGGCGCTGAGACAGTTGTTTGCGGCGCTGATTACCCTCATCGTTTTCCGGCCCTGGCGAAACTGGCCATCGCGGTCGGGCTGGCGCTGGCTCGGTCTTTACGGCCTGTGTCTGGGGCTGATGAATCTCAGCTTCTATATGGCCCTGACGCGCATTCCTCTGGGGATCGCTGTGGCGCTGGAGTTTCTGGGGCCGCTGGCGGTGGCCATTGGTGCGTCGCGGCGCTGGCTCGACTTCGTGTGGGTCAGCTGCGCGGTCGCGGGCCTGTGGGTGCTGTTGCCGCATGAGGGGGCGCAGGCGCTCGATCCTGTCGGGGTGGGGCTGGCGCTGTTCACCGGCCTGTGCTGGGGCAGCTATATCCTCTTGGGGCAACGCGTCAGCCGTCAGGTAAATGAAGGGGCCGCGGTCAGTCTGGGCCTGAGCGTTTCGTGCCTTCTCACCGTGCCGTGGGCGCTGGCGACGGTCGGGCCTGTGGCCTTTGCGCCCGCCATCCTGCCTATGGGGCTGATGGTGGCGCTCCTGTCCGGGGCGATTCCCTTTACGATCGAGATGTTCGCGCTGAAACGTCTGCCCGCGAAGACCTTCGGCATATTGATGAGCCTCGAACCGGCCATGGGTGCGGTGTCCGGCCTGCTGTTTCTGGGCGAGATCTTAAGCGGCCTGCAATGGGCGGCCATCGCCCTGATCATGGTGGCGTCGGCCGGGTCGGCGCTCAGCGTGCGGGTAAAGAGCTAGAGCGGAATGTTTTCTACGTTCAAGCCGCCATTGAGGCGGCGGCCAAGGTGGCGTAACCACCGCCCGGCGAGGGGCTAAAAACATAATGATCTAAAGGTTGTCACCGAGGAAATCGATGGTGCGTTCCCACGCCAGCTCGGCGGCGTCCTGATCATAGACCTCCGGACGCGTCTTGTTGAAGAAGGCGTGATCGGCGTCGTAGCTGTAAAGCTCAGGGTAGCGCCCGGCGGCGCGCATATCGCTGTCGATGCTGGCGACCACCTCCGGGGTAACCCAGTCGTCCTTCTTGCCGAAATGCCCCTGAAACGGCACGGCGATGTCGCCGGGTCTGGCGAATTCGCGCGGCGGTATGCCATAAAAGCAGACGGCGGCGGAAAAGCCGCTCAGGCGCGCAGCGGCGGCGATGGTCAGCGCCCCCCCCATGCAGAACCCCATGACCGCCACACCGTCATTGATCTCTTTCAGGTAGCTGAGCGCCGCAGAAATGTCTTCGTGCACGGCTCCCGGAAAATCGAGGCCGTTCATCATGTGGCTGGCCTCGTCGGCGTCTCTGGTTACGCGGCCATGATAGAGGTCGGGGGCCAGCGCGTTGAAACCTTCGGCGTCGAAGCGATCGACAATGGCCTTGATGTGGTCGTTAAGGCCCCACCATTCCTGAAGCACGATGACGCTGGGCCGGGCCGGATCGACTTCCGAGCGGTAGGCGGCAAGCGTACCCCCGTCGGGGCGGGTGAGCTCGATCATCTGACCCATGGCTTCATCCTCGGTATGTACTTATATGCGGTGCGGTATTTTTTATGGGGTGCGCAATTGATTCCAAAAGCGTTTTGGATTGCGACAACCACATAAAATCATTCTGGGCGGGCTGTAAACCCGTTTGACCGCGCCTATATGGCGGATGACGGCATTTTATGTTGCGGCGCAGGTGCGCGCCCGCGTCATTTTCCCATCAGGAGATTTCAACATGCAATACAGACAGTTGGGCCGTTCGGGCCTCAAGGTCCCCGTTTTGAGCCTCGGCACCGGTACCTTCGGCGGCAAGGGCGACATGTTTTCCAAATGGGGGACGACCGATGTGGCCGAAGCGCGCCGCATGGTCGATGTCTGCCTCGATCACGGTGTCAACTTCTTCGACACGGCCGATGTCTATTCACGGGGTGCGTCCGAGGAAATTCTGGGCGAGGCCATCAAGGGCCGCCGCGACGACGTGCTGATTTCGACCAAGGCCACCTTCACCATGGGGGACGGACCGAACAATCGCGGGTCGTCGCGTCATCACCTCCTGCGCGCCGCCGAAGCCAGTCTGAAACGTCTCGGCACCGACCATATCGATGTCTATTTCATGCACGGCTTCGATGCCCTGACGCCGGTGGACGAGGTGCTGGCGACGCTCGATACGCTCGTGACTTCGGGTAAGGTGCGCTATATCGGCGCCTCGAACTTCTCTGGCTGGCACCTGATGAAGTCTCTGGCCGAATCCGAACGTCGCAACCTCAGCCGCTACGTCGCCTATCAGGGCTATTACTCGCTGATCGGGCGCGAATACGAATGGGAGCTGATGCCGCTGACCCTCGATCAGGGCGTCGGCACCATGGTATGGTCGCCGCTCGGCTGGGGGCGCCTGACCGGCAAGATCCGTCGCGATCAGCCCGCCACCGAAGGCCGCATTGCCTCGGGCGGTGGTGATGATGGCCCGCCGGTCGATACCGAGCTGCTCTACAACGTTGTCGATGTGCTGAGCGAAATCGCCGGCGAGGTCGATAAGACCGTGGCGCAGGTGGCGCTCAACTGGCTGCTGCAGCGACCAGGCATCGCCAATATCGTCGTCGGGGCGCGCAACGAGGACCAGCTTAAGGCCAATCTGGGCGCGGTCGGCTGGGATTTGAGCACCGATCAGGTGGCGCGTCTGGATGCGGTCAGCCGTCGTCAGCCCATTTACCCCTACTGGCACCAGATGGGCTTTGACCGGAACCCGAAACCGACCACTTGGTAATCAGGGTTTAGGACATGTCGGGGCGGGCGGTGTCTGCCCCGGCGTTTCCGGCACGATCGAAAAGCGCTGCAGGCGGTCCGGTGTCAGATAGCGCCGGGCCGCTTCGCGCAATTCGTCCGGCGTAATGTCATCGAGTTGCGCCGCCACCCCGACCTCCAGCGGCCAGCGCGGCGAGCCGTAAAGCCCCGGCAATACCCTCAGCCATTCGGCGTGGGTCTTCAGATTATCGTTAAGCCGTCCGGTCATCGGAACGCGGATCTTGTCCAGTTCCTTCTGGCTGACGCGGTTGCGGCGCAGGTCGGCGGCGATTTTCAGCACCGTCTCGTGCAGCAGCGGCTCCATGGCCGGTTCCACCTCGGCCTGAGCCGAAATATAGCCGTACCCTTTTACGACCTCTGATGCATAGTTCGAGGCGCTGGCTCCATAGGTGGCGCTGCGGCGCTCGCGTAGCAGGGTGTTCAGCCGGTCGCCCAGTATCGCCGCCAGCAGTTCGAGGCGACGCGTTTCACGCACATCGCTTACCGCATCAGTGGTCGGGAACACATCCAGTCCTATGGCCTGATCGGCGCGCCCCTGATGCGGGATGACGAAATGCTGAGGTTTGGCCGACAGGGCGGGGAAGCCGCCATCGGCAGCCAGAGGCGGCGTTTTGGCCACCGGCGGCAGGGTGGCGAAGGTGCGCGCCACCTGAGCGGCGGCGGTCGCTTCGTCGATATCGCCGACAATGGTGACTTCGATGGGCGTGCCGGTGACGCTGCGCCGGATCAGGCCGGCCATGTCTTCAGGACGCATTGCACCTATGTCGCTGGCGTCGGGCAGGGCAAAGCGCGCATCGCAGCCATTGAGCAGCGGCGCGACGTAATAGCTCATGGCGTCTTCCGGAGAGGCGCGCATCGCCTTTTGCATATAGGTCAGGTTGTCGCGCGCCGTGGCGAAGGTTTCCGGCCGGTTGCCCGGATCGGTCAGCCAGGCCATCATCAGCTCCATCTGCTGAGGCAGGCTGTCGCGGTCGGTGTCACCGCTGAGCCATGTGGCGTCCTCATCGAGGTCGTAGCCCAGCCCCAGCGCCTTGTCGGTGAAGATACGGGTCATGTCGTCAAGGCTGACGCGGCCAAGTCCGCCGGTCAGCGGCTCATAGGGCCAGGCGCGGTAAAGACGGTCGGCACCGTGGGCGGAAAACAGCCGCATGCCGCCGTCGAAACGCACACTGACCAGCACGCGGTTCTGTTCGACATCCGACGCCTTGAAATTGAACACCACGCCATTGGGATAGACGCGGCGCACATAGCCCAGTTCCTTGATCTCCGTACGCTGAGCCTCGGTCACCGGCGGTCCGAAATCCGTATACGGCCACACGACATCGCTGGCCGCCGTCAGGATGTCGGGCGTTGCCGCTTCGGCCTTCGTATAGGCCTCGGTCAGGTTTTGCTGCGACGGTTGCGCCTCCGCCCCCTGCCGCCCGATCAGCGGGCCATCACCCGAAAACAGATAGACGATCTGGGCATTGACGGCCTCGACCGTAAAGGCGGGCGACAATTCGTCCCACAGCGCGGCGAACTGCTCCGGTCCGGTATAGACGTCGTCATGATCCAGATAGTCGAGCAGCTCATAGGCGATCTGAGGGTGATCGAAGGTCTTGCGCGCCAGTACCTCGCGGCGGTTGGAGGCGGCAAAGCGCGCCATGGACTGCTTCAGTTCCGGTCCGGTGACGCCATGGGCGCGATATTGCCCGAGGCGGCGGGTCACGGCTTCGATGGCTTCGACCGTCTGGCCGGGGCGCGGTGAGATGTAGAGGCGCGTCGAATTGGCGGTCAGGCGCTCATTGTCATAGATGGCCTGCGCCGCCAGATAGGGGCTCTGAGAGGCGCGCGCGCCTTCGTTTAGCCGGGCATTGAGGATGTCTAGGGCGATGGCCTTGAGCAGGCCCGTGCGGCGCGACGCCTTGGAATCCACGCCATCGATAAAGGGGCGGAACCAGTTCAGCGACACGGTTTCGGGCTGATTGGCCTCGATATGGCTATAGGCGCGTAAGCCCTGCGGACGGTATTGCCCCAGAGGTGGCGGCGTCGGGGCGTCGGTGGGACGCGTCGCGGTCCAGTCGGAAAAATAGGCGCGGATGCGGCCTTCCATCTTCGCCGCTTCGAAGGGGCCCACGACGATCAGGGTGGCGTTGTCCGGGCGGTAGTGGGTGCGGTAAAAGCGCAGCAGGTCGTCGCGGCTGGCCGAACGGACGACTGCCGCCTTACCGATGGGCCAGCGTTCGGCATAGGTCAGGCCGGTGAAGGCCGCCGTATCATAGGCCTGAGACGCCCGCTGATCCGGCGTGGCACGTTCACGTTCTTCGGCCAGAATGACCCCGCGTTCGCGGTCGATGGCGCGGCTGTTGAAGCTGAGGTTCGAGGCGGTTTCGCGCAGTATGGCCAGCGTGGTTTCGACCAGAGGGTCATCCCATCCCGGCAGGTCGAATACATAGTCGGTGGTTTCGAAATCGGTAAAGGCATTGGCATCGCTGCCGTAGTTGACGCCCATGCGCGCCAGAAGCCCGGTCAGCTTGCCTTCCGGCAGGTTGGCCGATCCTTTGAAGGCCATGTGCTCGACGAAGTGGGCCAGCCCTTCCTGTCCGCTGGCTTCGTCGATCGAGCCTGCATGGATGCGAAAGCGCATGGAAACGCCCTGTCCTGGCGCCTGTGACGGATAGAGGATGTAGCGCATGCCGTTGGGCAGGCGGCCATAGATGACGGCGGGATCGGCCTTAAGATCGCTGCGCTCCTGTGGCCAGCGCGTACGGTCGGTCAGGGCGTGAACCGGCGCAGGCAGGGCCTGAGCGAGGATCGCGGCCACCATAAGCAGCCTCAGTGGCTTCCCCCACATGCTACGCGTCACCCGGTCGTCTCCGTTTCGTCTTCTGTCCTGTGAGGTTCACGCTACCTGTTTCGGCGGGAAACACAATGTGCTGCGTGTATGTCAGGCCACCCTGTTTATGTTAGCCAACCCTGCTTATGTTAGGCTATGTTCGTGACATCCTCCCGCGCCCTCGTCTGTTTTTTCGGTTTAGGTCTCGTTGCCTCCGCATCAGATGCCTTCGCTCAGGTCGAAGCGGAGATCGTCGTGCGCGGGCGCCTGACGCCTTTTCGCGGCGATGCGGCTTTTTCCACCGTTTCCGTCTCTCAGGCCGATCTGGCGCGCGGTTCTGTCGATGAGGCTCTGAAGGCGGCGGCTCAGGCAACCCTGTTCCGGCGGCAATCCAGTCTGAGCGCCAATCCGACCATTCAGGGAGTGTCTTTACGCAGCATCGCGCCTTCGGGGGCGGGGCGGGCGCTGGTGACGCTGGATGGCGTGCCTCAGAACGATCCGTTCGGCGGCTGGGTGATCTGGTCCGGCCTGCCCGCCGGAGCCCTGGGGTCGGCGCGGGTGGTGCGCGGTGCGGGAGGCGGTGCCTATGGCGCAGGCGCACTGACCGGCGTGGTCGATCTGGATCTGGCCCCGGCGCGTGATCGCTATGCTTCCGGCGGCGTGGATGTGGGTGAAGGCGGCAGTTTGGGCGCACAGTTAAGCACGGGTATGGGCGGTTTCGACCTGCATTACAGCGCGGCCCGGCGTTATGGTGACGCGGCAGTGCGCGGCACTCAGCGTGGCGCGGCCGATGAGGGCGTATTCGGCGACGATGGGGCCCTTCTGGCCGTGTGGCGCGGTCAGGCGGCGGGGTACGACCTGACCCTGATGGCCGGGGATTACGACAGCCGCCGAGATACGGGCCTGAGTGGTGCTACGGCAAGCGCCAATGGGCAGCATTACGCCGCCAGCCTGACCCGTCCCATAACCGCAGACGGTATGGGCTATCGGGTTCAGTTGTGGCGGCGCGACAGCGACCTGTCCAACCGTTCAGTCTCGGTAGCAGCAGGGCGTACCGGCACGCTTTTGGCCAATGATCAGTTCGCCACCCCCGCCACCGGTTACGGGATGAACGCCGCTCTGCGCGGTCAGACGGCGCGCACCGAATGGGAGTTCGGCTTTGATGCCCGCCGCAGCGAAGGCGAGGCGCGTGAACGCTTTCGCTATGTGTCGGGTGTGCCGACCCGCTACCGCGTAGCAGGTGGACAGACCGATCTGTCTGGTTTTTACGCGCAGGGCTCGTATCGTCTGAGCGGTGGCTTCGGTGTAACGGCGGCGGTCCGCGCCGACCGCTGGCGGGCATCTGGCGGTTTCCGGCGCGAGATCGACCTGACGACAGGGCTGATTGTGCTTGATAGCCTCACTCCGGACACGCAGGAAAACGTGATGTCGGCACGGCTGGGCCTCTGGCGTCAGGTCGGGGCGCAGCAGTGGCGGCTGGCCGCCTATAACGGTTTTCGCCCACCAACCCTGAACGAACTCTACCGGCCTTTCCGCGTCGGCAACGACGTGACCGAAGCCAATAGTGCGCTGAAACCGGAGCGCCTGAGCGGTATGGAGATCGGGTGGCGTTATGCCGGTGGGACGGTGTGGTTCGATGCGGGGCTATTCCATAACCGCCTGTCCGATCCGGTCAGTAATATTACGCTCGGCTACGGCCCGGCGACCTTTCCCATAGCCGGTTTCATCCCGGCGGGTGGCGTGCTGCGTCAGCGTCAGAATGCCGGTGAGGTGCGCGCCACGGGCGTTGAATTTTCCGGACAATGGCAGGTTTCGTCACGTTGGGCGCTCAACGCTTCAGGCACGTTTACCGATGCGCGCATGGGCGGTGGCGATCCGGCGCTTGCCGGAAAGCGCCCGGCGCAGGCTCCGGACTATCTGCTGAGCATCGGCGCGCGTCACAGGCGCGGGACGATGGCCGCAGGGGCGGACTGGGTGTTCATCGGGCGCAGCTTCGAGGATGACCTCAACCGTCAGCGCTTGTCGCCGGCCGCGAAGCTGAGGTTCGATGTCGAACAGGCACTGACGCCGCGCCTCGGTATCGCGCTGGTGATCGACAATGCGCTGGATGCCGACATCGAGATCCAGCGGACGGCGGACGGCGTACTCAGCTACGACAACCGGCGCAGCGCCACGCTTTCGCTGCGTTATAAGTTTTAGAGAGGAATGATCTTTACGGGGATCATTCCTCTCAAGCCGCCATTGAGGCGGCGGCCAAGGTGGCGTAGCCACCGCCCGGCGAGGGGCTAAAAAATGAGAATGATCTTTACGGAGATCATTTCTCTCAAGCCGCCATTGAGGCGGCGGCCAGGGTGGCGGAGCCACCGCCCGGCGAGGGACTAAAATTTAACGCTTTAGCCAGTCCCAGTCCGCCTCATTGCCTTCGGCCAGACGCGTTTCGCTGAAGTCCTTCTCCAGCCGGATACGGTGCAGCGGACCGGTGTCGGCTATGGCGTCGACCAGTGCGTCGGCATGGGAAACGACCAGTGTCTGCGACCGCTTCGAGGCCTGCGCGATCAGCCGTCCCAGTGCGGGCAGCAGGTCGGGGTGCAGGCTCATTTCCGGTTCGTTGAGGACGATGAAGGGGGCGGGCCGCGGCGACAGGAGGGCGGTGACCAGCAGGACGTAGCGCAGGGTTCCGTCGGAAAGCTCGGCGGCCTTCAGCGGTCGTAATAACCCCTTCTGATGCATGATCAGTTCGAAATAGCCGTCATGGGCCTCGACATCGACCGAGGCACCGGGAAAGGCGTCGTCTATGGCTTCGGCGAAGGCGTCCGCATCGCCGATTTCGAGAAGGGTCTGTACCGCAGCCGCCAGATCGCTGCCGTCGGAGGCCAGTACCGGCGTATGGGTGCCGATTTGCGGCGTGCGGGCCGGGGCGTCGCGGTCGCTGCGGAAGTGGTCATAGAAGCGCCAGCGGCGCATCTGTTCGCGCACGATGAGGATTTCGGCGGCGTCCTTAGGATCGCTGGCGTGGGTCATCATGCTGTCGAAGGGGGACAGAGGCAGGGACAGGTCCTGCCAGCCGTCAAGGCCGCGAACACGTACATGGCCGCCCTTACGCTCGGCCAGAAGGTTGCGGGGGTTGAGATTTTGCCCGACCCACAGGGCTTCGGCCTTGATGTGCGGATCGTGATTGAAGTGCGTCCGGCCGGGAATGGGCAGGCCCAGATCGATAGCATAGCCATAATCGTCGGAAGCGAAGCCGAATTTCAGGCTGACCGAGTCTCTGCGTACCGTACCCTGAACGGGGTGATCACCCTGCCGCATGGCGCGCGATAATCGTTCCGGTCCGGCCCACAGGGTCGAATTCAGCCCGCCTTCGAGTGCCAGCGCCCGGATGATGCGGCCCTGCGCGATGTCGGCCAGCAGGCGTAGCGAGCGGTACAGGCTCGACTTGCCCGAACCATTGGCCCCGGTGACGACATTGAGCGTGTCGAGTTCCAGCCGGATATCGCGCAGCGATCTGTAGCCCTGCACCGCCAGTTTGGTAATCATAAGGGCCTCTTGGAGCGCATTGGCTGCTCCGAACTCCGTTTCCGAAAAGTGAGCAGCGGTTTTCGGGATGAAACGCACTCTAAGACGGATAGATTGCCTGCTTCCGGTCGGTGCGACAAGTCAGATCACAAGGTCCTGCGTGTCTTTCGCCCGCTTCAGCCAGGCAGCGGCATAGCCGCAGATGGGGTGCAGTTTTAAGCCATCGGCACGGGCATGGGCGACAATGCCCTTCATCAGATCGCCCGCCGCGCCCGTGCCGCGCAGTTCCGGCGGGGCAAAGACGTAATCGATATTCAGCACCTGCCCGTTCAGATGATAGTCGGCATAGGCCAGATGGCCGTCGCGGGTTAATTCAAAACGGCTTTGCGCCAGGTTATCGGTGATCTCGCTCATGACGGTTCTCCTCTTTCAGTTTAGATGGGGAGAAAGGGTGCGCCGCGCCAGAGGGAGCGAATTGAGAGCGGGGGGAGAGATGGGCGGGGACGGTGTGTTCGATGGACGTCCCCGCCCTGCGGCGCCTTCAGGGGCCTTGAAGTGCGCCGCATGGGTGTATGATTACCATTTGCGGTTAAAAAAGTCTTAGGATGGCCACCGTCGCGCAATAAAAAAATACCGCACGAAATTTCAGATATTCCCAGCAGGGTAAAGCCACTGGCGATTATGACGTTGAGTTTCGGTAAAACATATGGCGAAGCGGGGTGATACGTCGCCTTTACCGCGCCGGTGTGCCCGGTCTTTTCGGTTCTTGCCGAAGTGCGTGGCTCGACGGATTAAGCCATAAAAAAACCCGCCACGAAGGCGGGTTGTTTTAATGGTGGAGCTAAGCGGAGTCGAACCGCTGACCTCTTGAATGCCATTCAAGCGCTCTACCAACTGAGCTATAGCCCCATCTCATTTGACGGTCTCAGTGGCGTTTTTCATTGGTCGCCGCCGCTGAGGTCGCGACTTCTAGGCCAAGGCATTTTGACATGCAAGCGCTTTTTCGAAGATTTTTCGATTTTTTCACAGGTCCGTGAAGGTGGCTTCCGGTAAGGCGGTTTCACCCAAGGAAAAAGCCGCGAAGGCGGGCTTCGCGGCTTTTATCCCTTGTGCAGATCGCCATCCGATCAGATGTCGTCTTCGTTCTCATCGCCGGGCAGGCCGTCGATATCTTCGTCGAAGGCGTCGTCTTCATCGTCTTCGAGGAAGGGCACGTCGTCGGCATCGTCGTCGCCCAGATCGGCATCTTCGATATCCATGTCGACCGTGTCGGCATTGCTGCCGACGCGCGCCGGATCGGCGGGATCGAGGTCTTCGTCTTCGTCGGTGAGCAGCGGATCGTCGGAAACGACTTCGTCGATTTCCGGCGTAATGATTTCCGGCTCTTCGTCTTCGTCCTCTTCGCCGGACGTCTTACCCTTGACCTGATCTTCGGCGTCCTCATCGACCTCGTACTCGTCCGGGGTGATCGGACGGGCGCGGGTGCGGCGCGTGCGCAGCGCTTCTTCGGGATCGAACTCGAAGGCGCATTTCGGGCAGTGGGCGGGGCGGTTGTTCAGGTCGTAGAACTTTGCCGTACAGTTGGGGCAAATCTGTTTGGTGCCTAAGGCGGGATCAGCCACGGAGCAACCTCTGTTATAATGGAAAAAACGGTGGGCTTTGGCCTCCCTTGCCACCAGATCGCGCGCCTGTCAAAACGGTTTTGAACAGACCCGTCATTTTATTTCACCCGAAACAGGGTGTAGGCCGGGTCTTCAGAGCGCGCCGTCCGGTCTTCAGAAGAGCCCAAATGGGTTGATGCGGCTGATTTTCGTCAGGTCGCCCCTCAGGCGCGCATAGAGTTCGCCCATGCCCTTAGAGGTGAAGACATCGCGTTCCGCCGTCAGCGATTTGATGATGGCGTAGATGGATTCCTCGTAGTGGTCCTCGGCGAAGTTTTCGACGATCTGCTTCTTTGTGCTGGTCTTTTGCCCCAGATATTCCTCAAGCATACGCGCCGAGCGCATAAAACCGCTGAGCTTTGACGACCTCAGAAGTTCGAACTGCCCCGACAGCAGGAACAGGTGGCCGTGCACCCGGCGCATCATCCCGTGTTTCCATGGCATGATGCCGTGCATGTTCTGAAGCTTGCCGATGCGGCCATTGAAGCCGCTGTCGAATTTCACCTTATCGAGTTTGAAGCGCAGGTCGGGAATGAGACCGGTAACGAAGCCGTTCTGTTTATAGGCGTCCGACAGGGTGCCAACCATTTCGAGATAGGCGGTCAGTTGCGTATCGGCGTCGTCAAGATCTTTCAGCAGCGCGGTGGCGGTGTCGCGGATGACCCGGCGATTATGAACCCAGCCCAGATAGTAGTTCAGCAGAAAGCCGAGACAGATGATGGCGGCAATGCCGGGTAGTATCCATCCCCAAGGTATATGGTTTTCATTCATGAACGCTAACCCCCCGAAAACGCTCTCCCCGAACGTCGCCCCGCAGTATCGCGCGTACAGGCGAGCGCAACCTAGCGTAATTGTGGGGTGCGTGTTAATGCCTTATTTACGTTTTGCTTTCTCTTTTCGTCGCATTGTGTCCCGGCGAGCCCACCCCTCCGTAGCCTGATTATGTCCCTTACCCTTAATCCCATTATCGCTCTGGATGGCCCGGCGGCTTCCGGAAAAGGCACACTGGCGGCGATTATCGCCCGCGACCTTGGCCTGCCCATGCTCGATACGGGCCTCCTTTACCGCGCCGTCGGCTGGCGGCGGGCGCAGGCGGGGCTTGGTCTTGGCGATGTGGCCGAACTGAGCGCCATCGCGCGTACGCTGGATACGGCCACGCTGGAAAATCCTGAATTGCGCGGGCGCGAGGCCGGGGAATGGGCGTCGCAGGTG
The DNA here is from genome assembly GCA_047605065.1 of Asticcacaulis sp. Classification (GTDB taxonomy): domain Bacteria; phylum Pseudomonadota; class Alphaproteobacteria; order Caulobacterales; family Caulobacteraceae; genus Asticcacaulis. Next base: position 1,085 of record JASGGL010000014.1, on the reverse strand, counting down.
GCGGCCATCCCTGAGGTGCGTGAGGCGCTCAAGGCGTTTCAGATCGATTTCGCCCATCAGCCGGGCGGGGCGGTGCTGGATGGCCGCGACATCGGCACGGTGATCGCGCCGGACGCAGGCGTGAAGATATTCGTTACCGCCGCGCCTGAGGTGCGTGCGCAGCGCCGCTGGCTGCAACTGGTCAAGGCCGACCCGGCGCTCAGCTTTGAGGACGTACTGGCCGATATCCGCCTGCGGGATGAGCGTGACTCCTCGCGGTCTTCGGCCCCGCTTGAAATGGCGCGCGATGCCGTCTTGCTTGATACGACCGATTTAGGTATAGAGGCGGCCATCGAACATGCGCGACGTATCGTGAAGGACCGCCGCGGCTCTTTTTAAGGGCCAATCTCATCGGCGCTCTTTTTCAGGCAGGATCACGAACGACGCCCCCGCGGACCCCTTTTTGCGGATGTCCGGCATGTGACATTTCCCATCCCAAAGCCGCTGTCCGTGTGGCCGAAGCCGTGCGCTTCGCCGTTCCTGTCCGCTTACGCCGTCTTCGTCACGGCCACGCCTCAGCGCCAACCCAAAACTGAGATTACATGAGCGATTATAATCCGTCGCGTGACGATTTCGCGGCCCTTCTGGACGAATCCCTGCACGGCCGTGACATGCTTGAAGGTCAGGTCGTACACGGTCTGGTCGTCGGCCTGGAAAAGGACTTCGTTATCGTCGATGTCGGTCTGAAGACCGAAGGCCGCATCTCGCTGAAGGAATTCGGCGCCGAGGCCGCTGCCAGCCTGAAGGCCGGCGACACCGTCGAAGTCTATCTGGAACGCGTCGAAAACGCGATGGGCGAAGCGGTCATCAGCCGTGAAAAGGCCCGCCGCGAAGAAGCCTGGACCCGCCTTGAAGTTATCTTCAACCGTGGCGAGCCGGTCCTCGGCACCATCGTTGGGCGCGTCAAGGGTGGTTTCACCGTCGATATGGACGGCGCTTCGGGCTTCCTGCCCGGTTCGCAGGTCGATATCCGTCCGGTGCGCGACATCGCCCCGCTGATGGGCAAGGAACAGCCCTTCGCCATCCTGAAGATGGACCGTCCGCGC
>JASGGL010000013.1:0-27348 GCA_047605065.1 Asticcacaulis sp. | reverse complement strand
AGCTCAACAATGGCGGCGCACGTCTGTCGCCGGGCGCACCGCGCACGGCCAGCGTAACCCTGAACTACAGGTTCTAAGGGGGCTCAGGGGGTTGCGGCATCAGGGCGCATCCCGAAAAGTGCTTGGCGGTTTTCGGAAAAGATGCGTCAAAACAAAATGTTGATGAAATGTCCTGTCATGCTGAATTGGACATTTCATCAATCCCTCGCCGTAGTCCCTTGAACCGTTCGTCAATCGCTTCATGATGTACTGGCTCCGACCTCACCGGTCGGAGCCTTTTTCACTTCCGAGACCGCCTCTATGCTGCTGCACCTGCCCGAAGTCCTTACCCCCGACGAACTGGCTGAAATCCGTGCCGAACTGGCGCAGGCGCGCTGGGCCGACGGCGCGGCCACGGCGGGGCCTGTGGCGCGCACGGTCAAGCAGAACCGGCAGCTGCCCGCCGATGCGCCGGAGGCCCGGCTTCTGGGGGAACGCGTCGAGGCGGCGCTGCGCCGTCATCCGCTGTTCACCTCGGCTGCCCTGCCGCGCATCATCCTGACACCGCGTTTCAACGCCTACGAAGGCGGCGGGCATTACGGCAACCACGTCGACAGCGCCATCCATCAGGACCCGTTCAAGGGGATCAGCGTACGCACCGACGTTTCGACGACGGTCTTCCTCAACGATCCCGAAGACTACGAGGGCGGTGAACTGATCATCGAGGACACCTACGGCGCGCATGAGGTCAAGCTCAGCGCAGGTGACGCCATCCTTTATCCGTCGACCTCGCTGCACCGCGTCGAACCCGTGACGCGCGGCGTGCGGCTGGCGTCCTTCCTGTGGACCCAGAGCCTCGTCAAGGATGCCGAGCAGCGGCGGATGCTGTTCGAACTCGATATGACCATTGTGCGCCTGAGGGCGCAGATCGGCGAGACGGAGGAGGTGGTGCACCTGACGGCGCATTATCACAACCTGCTGCGACAATGGGCGCAGGCCTGATGAGCCCGAAACCCGTCCTGCACACCATTCCCACGGATATCGTCGCGGTCGGCGACTATGCGGCCTATGCGCGCGAACGGCTGAGCGACATGGCGTGGGAGTATCTCGATTCTGGTGCGGGCGATGAAATCAGCCTGAGGCGCAACAGGGAGGCGTTCGAAGCCATCCTGCTGCGTGGCCGCGTACTGGGATCGGTGGCGGGCGGGCATACGCGCCTCAGTCTGCTGGGCCACGTTTACGAGCACCCGATTCTGCTGGCGCCTATCGCCTATCAGAAACTGTTCCATCCGGACGGGGAGGTGGCCAGTGCGCTGGGGGCCGCGGTGACCCAGACGCTGATGGTGCTGTCGACCCTGTCGGCGACGCCGATGGAGACGGTGGCCGAGGCGCACAATACGGCCCTGTGGTTTCAGCTTTACCTGCAAAAGGACCGCGCCGTTTCGCTTGAACTGATCCGGCGGGCCGAGCGGGCGGGCTATCGGGCGCTGGTCGTCACGGTGGATGCGGCGATGGCGGGCGTGCGCAACCGCGAACAGCGGGCCGGGTTCCGCCTGCCCGACGGCGTGTCGGCGGTGCATCTGGAAGGATTATCCGCGCCGCCATCCGTGGGGGCGGGGCAGAGCCTTGTCTTCGATGGCCTGATGAAGGCCGCGCCCACATGGGACGATATCGCGTGGGTGATCGAAGAATCGCGCCTGCCCGTTGTGCTCAAGGGTGTGCTGGACCCCGACGATGCCGATCACGCCTGTCGCCTGGGGGCAGCGGGAATTGTCGTGTCGAACCACGGCGGACGCGTGCTCGATACCCTGCCGGCACCGATCGAGGTCCTGCCCGAAATCGCGGCAGCCGTCGGGGGGCGTGGCCCGGTCCTGCTCGATGGCGGTATCCGGCGCGGATCGGATGTGTTCAAGGCGCTGGCGCTGGGGGCGTCGGCGGTGCTGATCGGGCGGCCCTATATTCAGGCGCTGGCCGCCGCCGGGCCTCTGGGTGTGGCCCATGCGATACGCACGCTCAGAGAAGAGCTGGAAATCGTCATGGCCCTGTCGGGTACGCCGACTCTCGACCGTATAAGTGGCGAACATATCCGGTTTTAAGCGTTAAATTTAAGGCTTTGCTGCCTTGCAAAACGCCCGATCGGTTGATAATGAGAATGATTATTAGGTAAGTTCCGGAATGCCGATGTCTTTTTCGCCGTCACCTTCCTTCTGGCGCAATCAGTTGCGCCAGTGGCACTGGATTTCGTCCGCCCTGTGTCTGGTGGGGATGATCCTGTTTTCGGTGACCGGCTTCACGCTCAACCACGCCAGCGCCATCGAGGCCAAGCCCAATATTACGACGTGGGAAAAGGATCTGAGCGAACCGGCCATCAGCCAGTTGTCTCAGGCCGAGGACAAGGCGCTTCTGCCTGTGGCTCTGGCGAAGACGCTCAAGAGCGAAACCGGGATCGACCTGTCGAAGGTCAAACCCGAAGTCTCGGACGACGAGATCTATTTCGCCATGCCGGGGCCGGGTTTCGACGAATGGCTGAGCATCGAGCGCGAAACCGGCCTTGTTACCTACGAAAAATCCCATCGCGGCGTGATCGGTGTGCTCAATGACCTGCATAAGGGCCGCAATGCCGGTCCGGCGTGGGGTCTGTTCATCGATGTGATCGCCATTGCCTCGGTGATCTTCTGCGTTACGGGGCTTGGGCTTTTGTGGATTTACGCCAGAGGGCGGCGCATCACCTGGCCGCTGGTCGGTCTTGGGACCATCGTGCCCTTCATCCTGTTTCTTCTTTTCATTCATGCGTGAGGTTTATCATGTTCGCTAAAACTGCCGTTTGGACCACGGTCCTTGGCGCGGGTGCGCTGTCTGTGGCTCACGGTGGCGCGGCTCAGGCCGGTACGGTCACCATCGATGTCGAAATTCCGCGTCCGGCTGTGGCCGAGTACCACAAGCCCTATGTGGCAGGCTGGATCGAAGACGCTTCGGGCGCGCATCAGTCGAACCTGTTCGTCTGGTATCAGGTGGGCAAGGGCGACAAGTGGCTTAAGGACCTGCGCGCCTGGTGGCGCAAGTCGGGCCGCGACCTGACCTCGCTCGACGGCCTGTCCTCGCCGACCAAGGCCCCGGGCCGCCAGACGGCCAAGCTCGATTCCAACAGCCCGGCCTTCAAGGGCTTAAAGCCCGGCGAGTACGTCCTCAATGTCGAAGCCTCGCGCGAAGGCGGCGGACGCGAAGTGGTCAAGGCAGCGTTCAAGTGGGACGGCAAGAAGGCCGTGGCCGTTCAGTCCAAGGGCGCGAGCGAGCTGGGCACGGTGGCCTTCACCTTTAAGCCCTGATCCGGCCGTTGACCGTCCTCGACCGTCCTGCCCCTGATCGCCGCCTGCTGATTCCGGTGCCCTTGCGCGCACCGGAAGATGCCTCCGGCTGTCTGCGGCACGAAGTGTCGGGGAGGGCCTTTGCCACTACATGGCAGGTCGTGCTGCACGCCGACGGCCCTGTGGATCGGGAGGCGCTGACGCGGCGCATTCAGGCCTGTCTCGACCGGATCGACGCGGAAATGTCGCCGTTCCGGAGCGATTCCGACCTGAGCCGCTTCAATGCCGCGGTTGCGGGAGGCTTTGTGCCCCTGCCGCCGATGCTGCTTCAGGTGGTGCGTCAGGCCTTATCGGTCGCCTCCCTGACCGATGGGGCCTTCGACCCGGCCCTGCTCGATATCGTCGAGGCCTGGGGGTTCGGGGCGAAGACCGTGGCCGAGGGTCTGCCCGCGCCTGAAGTGCGGGCCGGGCTTGGCCGACGCGGCGACTGGCGCTCGCTCGAATGGCGCGCCGATGGCCTGATTAAGCCGGAGGGGGTGCGCATCGACCTGTGCGGCATTGCCAAGGGTTATGCGGTCGATGCGGTGGCCCAGATGCTCAAAACCTCACCGGGGGTGCGTTCGGCGCTCATCGAGGTCGGCGGCGAACTGAAAGGCTTCGGTATTTCGGCCTCGGGGCAACCCTATTGGGTTGAGATCGAAAGCGTTGATGGCCTGCCGCAGACAGTTGTCGGGCTTTATGACATGGCTGTGGCGACCTCAGGTGATACGCGGCGATTCTTCCTGCATGATGGCGTGCGCCTGTCGCACACCATGGATGGCCGCACCAATGCGCCGGTCGCGTCGGGTATCAGCGCGGTGAGCGTGTTCGATCCCGATTGCTGGCGCGCCGATGCGCTGGCGACGGCGCTGATGGTGATGGGCGAGGATCGCGCCATGCAATTTGCACAAACCCATGCTATCGCTTGCCTGATGCGGCTGAGCGATGGGCGGGAGCGCTTAAGCCCCGCGCTTGAGGACTGGTTATGATCGAACTCGTCAATACGGACCCGGTGCGCATCGGCATGGCGGCGGGCGCGGGCGGGCTGTGGCTGCTGATGAGCGCCTTCATGCTGATGCGCGGGCGTGGCCGTGATGCCGCCAGCGCGGTGGACGCGCTGATCCTGTCGGCATCGCAGACCGGTCAGGCCGAAGAACTGGCCCGTCATACGGGCAAGGTCTTGAGCGCGGGCGGGTTGAGCACGCGTGTTCTGTCGCTGGGCAAGGCGTCGGGCGAGGATCTGCAACAGGCAAAACTGGTTCTGGTCGTGGCTTCGACCACCGGCGACGGCGATGCGCCGGACGAGGGGCGCGCTTTTGAAAACGCCCTGATGAAGACGCGTCCGGACCTGTCGGCCCAGAGCTTTGCCGTTCTGGCGCTGGGGGACCGCGCCTACGAGGCCTTTTGCGCCTTCGGGCATCGTGTGCACGACTGGCTGATGACCTGCGGGGCGACAGCAAAGAAGCCTCTGACCGAGGTGGACGACCTCGATGCCGCCTCGCTGAAGCTGTGGGAGGCCTATCTCGGCGAATGGGGCGGCGGCAGCGTGACCGAAGACAACCCGTTCGCCCCGGCGACGCTTCTGGGCCGCGAGCACCTCAATCCGCAAAGCCCGGCCAGCGGCCTTTACCGCATCGACTTCGCCATTCCCGAAGGCGCGGACTGGCAGGCGGGCGATCTGGCGGAAATTCTCACGCCGTCCGGCCACCGCCGCGACTATTCCATCGCCTCCCTGCCCGAAGAGGGCGCGGTGCGCCTGTTCGTGCGCGAAGTGATCAAGACCGACGGGTCGCGCGGCGAAGGGTCGGGCCTGCTGACGTCGCTGAACGCTGGCGAAAGCGTCCCGCTGCGTCTGAAGGCGCATAAGGGGTTCCGTTCGCCCGAAGGGACCGGGCCGGTCCTGCTGGTCGCCGCCGGATCGGGTCTGGCGGGCCTGAGGCCGCATCTGATGGAACTGGGCGCGCGCGGGCGGCCCTGCTGGCTGATCTATGGCGAGCGTCACCCGCAGCACGATGGCCGCCTGAGCGAAGATATGAACGGCTGGCTTTCCGGTGGCCGTATCCGGCGTCTCGATCTGGCCTTCTCACGCCCCGATAACGGTCCTAAGGCCTATGTTCAGGACGTGGTGACGCAAAAGGCCTCAGAGGTGAGCGACTGGCTGGGGGCCGAGGGTTCTGTGCTGATCTGCGGCGGCCTCGATATGGGCCGGGGCGTCGAAGCGGCGCTTAAGAACGCGCTGGGGGCCGACTGGCTTGAGCAGGCCCTGACCGACGGTCGCTATCGCCGCGATCTCTACTGAGCCGCCTTGCGGAGTTGGCTCAACCGCATATCCGCGTCCACGGCAACGAGGTCAGCGATGACCGTATTGCCTTTCGTGTTCGGATGTACATTGTCGATAAAGACGGTTTCCGCACCGACTGCCATCAGGGCCGGGCTGACCTCTATGACCGGGATGGCGTGGGTCCTGGCTAACCGCATGAGCGCGTCTTCGGCCATCAGCGTCTCCGGACTGTCGGACGGCTGTTTGGGTCTGATATAAACGATTACCAGATCCGAGCGTGCCGCCCGGGCAAGGCCATGAATATCGCTTACGGCCTTGAGCATTAAGTCGTTTTGCACGGGCTGGGCGGTACTGGCCTTCGCGCCGGGGTCGATGGCGGGCTTGGCAAGATGCAGACGCGGCGCGACGTAGCGGGTCAGGACTTCTCCGATAGCGGTGAGGGGGTTATGGCTGGGGAAGCTGGGGTGTGAATCCAGTATGTCTGAGCTTTCAAAGGGCTGAAACAGGTCGTTCTGACCGATCTGGAGATAGGTGATCTGAGCGCCATGAAACCCATGCGTCTTCAGCCAGCTATATTCATTAGGCAGTGACCAGCCGCCAGCGGACGGGTTCAGGACAGACACCTTATGCCCGGTCGTGTGGAGTTTGCGCTGGAATTGCATCGGATAGGTATCCGAATCGGAGGTGGTGGAGCCTCCGTAGGTAATGGAGTCCCCGATTGTCATAATGCGTATCGGTGCATAAGGCGTTCTGGTGTCGGTGACCCTGAAGCCGTCGGCATTATAGGTCAGGCTATGGCCCAGACGATGTATATGCTGATCCGGGACGACTTCGTATCCGGCCGGTGATGCGCGATAGAGCAGGGGGCCGCCGAACCCGGCGATGCGTAGTCCCAACTCCAGAACGAGCAGGCCCGCCAGTGTTCCTCCGGCGATGAAAGCCTTCTGCCGTCCGTTCATTTCCCCCTCCGCGGTAGTAATATCAATCAGAGGAATAGTTTGGCTGCCCGAAAATTCAACCAAAAGATATAATTTTTGAGTTATAATTTAAAAAGCACTCTTAACGTGTGGTCGCGGGGTTAAAAAAAACCCGTCTCCGGAAAGGAGACGGGTTGAGTGCACCGAGGATAAAGAGCGGCAGGGACGCCACTCAGGGGAAGCGCCAGAGGGGGAGGCTATCCGGCTCCGGAGCTTGATCCTGTTGTAGGCGCGCCTGCGATTCGTGTCAATGAGAATTATTCGCAAAATGAAAATGACCCTTCACGTTTCCCTTCACGGAAATGCGAATACACCGTCATGTCTTTTGGTCTAATATCCTCTTTTCGTATGGAGCCCGCCCCCCGCATGATGCGCGTCCGTCGTCTGAACGCTATGATGGCCATCCTTCTGATGGCCGCGTCCCTTGGTTTGGCTGTGCAGGTTGTCGCTCCCGAAGCGATGGCGGCGCGCGCCCCCGTAGAGCCTGTGACCTGTGACCGGTCGATTGCGCTCGATATTCGTAATATTGATTATAAAACAAAGCCCTTCGATCCACTGCTCAAGCCGTTGATCGAGTCGCTTCAGGGGACGGGTCGTATCGAACTGACCTTTGCCTCGACGCGGGTACACCCGGAAATCGCCGATCTTCAGTCGGCGGGTCTGGATTACGTTCTGCGTCAGGCGGTAACCCGCGGCTTCGATCCGGCGCGTATCAGCCGTCAGGAGGTCATGCTGCCGCGCAGCTTCGCCGGGCGTGACGAGCTTTACCGGCTGGTCGTCACCTATGGTCCGACCGAACCGTCTCCCGCCTGTTGATCGATCTGCTGCCTATGACGCCGCCACTCAATCCCGTCTATGCCGCCCTCGGCACGACCATCTTCACCACCATGTCGGCATTGGCGGCGGAAAGGGGCGCGGTCAATCTGGGGCAGGGGTTTCCGGAAACCGACGGCTTTCCTGAGGTACGCGAAGCCGCCGCGCGGGCTCTGAGAGACGCGTCGAACCAGTACGCGCCGATGAAGGGCCTGCCCGGTCTGTTGGAGGCGGTGGCCGGGTTTTATAACCGGACGCAGGGGTTAAGCCTTGATCCCGCGCGTCATGTCCTGATCACGTCGGGGGCGACCGAGGCGCTGGCGGCGGCGGTGTTTTCGCTGATCTCACCGGGCGACGAAGTGATCGTGTTCGAACCGCATTACGATGCCTATGCGCCGTTGATCGAACGGGCGGGCGGGGTCGTGGTGCGGGTGAGGCTGAGCCCGCCGGAGTGGCGGTTTACCGAAGCGCAGTTAGAGGCCGCCTTTTCGCCGCGCACCCGCATGGTCATGGTGACAACGCCGAACAATCCGACCACGCGGCTGATCCCACCCGAAGATTGGGCGATGCTGGCGCGATATTGCGTGGTGCATCAGGCCTATGTGGTGTCGGATGAGGTGTGGGAGCAGGTGGTGTTCGACGGGCGGCGTCACCATGGTGTCCTCAATGTCCCCGAACTGGCGCATCTGGCGGTCAAGATCGGTTCGGCGGGCAAGATTTTCGCGCTTACTGGCTGGAAGGTCGGCTTTGTCTGTGCCCACGAACGTCTGCTGGCTCAGATCGCCAAGGCGCATCAGTTCCTGACCTTCGCCACGCCGCCGGCCTTGCAAAGCGCGGTGGCCTATGGGCTTGGGCTGCCGCCGGAGCGTCTTGCCGTGGACACTCACGCCTTACAGGCATCGCGCGATTTTCTGAGTACCGCCCTGACGGGGGAAGGCTTCCATGTCCTGCCGTCTGAGGGCACCTATTTTCTCAATATCGACCTGCCGCAATCCGGTATCGGTCTGAGTGGGAGTGACTTTGCCCTTCGGGCGGTGCGCGACAGCGGCGTGGCAGTCATCCCGCTGGAGGCCTTTTGCGCCGCCGGTAATGCGCCCCTGCCGGTGATCCGCCTGTGTTTCGCCAAGAGCGAGCTTACCCTACGGAAGGGGGTTGAGGCCCTGACGGCGGCGCGACGTAACGTGCGCTAAGCACCCACGTCATAAGTGCGGTGCAGCAAAAACGTCACACCCATATCAATTGCAACATTTTTGAAATCATTCAATTTTCTTGTTTGAAAAGGGTTTCATGAATTCGCCTTCATCTTTTTGGGGCTTATTGCGCTGCGCAAAAAACTGTGTGACGCTTTTATGATCACAAACGCCCTGCGTCCCGGACAGCACCCGCAAACATCCGGCAGGGCGATCATCATAGGGGATCATATATGTCGAAACCGTCGTTGCGTACCGGCGCCAAAGGCCTTTACCGTTTTGCGGGCGTGTCCCTGCTGGCGCTCATGAGCGCCGGGTCGGCGCTGGCGGACGATGCGCCTGCCCCGGCCGCGGACGAGGTGACCGACGTCGTGGTCACGGCGACGCGCCGGGCGACCAATGTGCAGAAAATCCCCTACAATATTTCGGCGATCGGGGCGGCTGAGGCCGAGCGCACCGGCCTTACCGAAATCTCCGATCTGGCGCGCGTAACGCCGGGCCTCAGTTTCCGTGACGCCGGAGCGCGCGACAACGGTTCGGTCATCCTGCGCGGCCTGTCGGTCGATCCGCTGCGGGTGTCGACCGGCGGCGATAACGGCTCGGTGGCGCAGTATATCAACGACACCCCGGTCAGCAATCAGCCGCGCGTCTTCGATATCGACCATATCGAAGTGCTGCGCGGTCCGCAGGGCACGCTTTACGGTTCGGGCTCTCTGGGGGGGGCGATCCGCTATATCGTCAACGACCCGAAAATGTATTTCGACGCCTCGGCGGGCGCGGAAGTCTATAAGAATGCCGAGGCCGAAGATTCGTCCTATAAGCTGACCGGCATGGTCAACCTGCCGCTGATCGACGATAAGCTGGCCCTGCGCGTGGCCTTGCAATACCTTGATGATGCAGGCTTTACCGACTATCCCTTCGTCCTGACGGGACCGAAAAAAGACCTGGATTACGAAAAGCGCACCACGGCGCGCGCCTCGCTTCTGTGGAAGCCGAATGAAGCCTTTTCGGCCACGGCCAGCGTCTATTACGACAATGCCAAATCCGGCGGCCGCACCGGTTCCAATGCTGGTTTCAAGCTGAAGCCCGCCTATGACGGCGTGTCGGATAATTCGGACCCGACGCAGTGGTCCTATCCGGCCTCCAACTATCGTTCGTACACGCTGGGCAAGTACGAGATCGGTCAGCGTTATGAAGAGCCGGAATCGAACCACTATCTGCTGAGCGCGCTTGAGCTGAAATACGATTTCGGCTTCGCCGAACTGACCTCTTCGACCTCCTATACCAAGGAGACGGTTCTGGGGCACCGCGATCAGACGGACCTGCTGCTGGGGCTGGGCTTCGGCTATGAAAACTATCCGGACTTCCGCGCCTTCACCACCGAAGAAGAAGACTTCGACGCCGTGGTGCAGGAACTGCGCCTTGTCTCCAAGACCGACGGCCCGTTGTCCTACGTCGCCGGTCTTTACTACACCAAGGAAAAGTCAGACGGTTCGTCCAAGGAGTTCACGCCGGGCTTCACGCAGTATATCGGCGCGACCCGCACCGACGACCTCGAATACTATTCGACCTCCGACGCCGAATATACGGAAATGGCCGCCTTCGGCGAAGTGACCTGGCGCTTCAACGACCAATGGCAGGTGACCGGCGGACTGCGTACTTTCGAACTCAAGGATGACGACACGTCGTGCACGGCGTTGCCGCTCTATTACGACCCGTATTCCGACGCGATCAATTTCGACTGCGGCTCGCAAAGCGGCAAGATCAAAAAGACGATCTACAAGGCCAATACCTCGTATCAGCTCAACCCCGACGTCATGCTTTACGGCACCTTCTCGCAGGGCTTCCGTCGGGGCGGCGTCAACATCCTGCCGTCGGGCGGGCAATTCGTCGGTATCACCGATTCCCAACGCAAGTATCTGCCGGATACGGTCGACAATTTCGAACTGGGTGTGCGTTCGCAGTGGTTCGACAAGGCGGTGACGCTGAACGCGGCGCTGTACCATATCGACTGGCAGGACGTGCAACTGGCCTCGTTGGCGCCCGGTAACCTGCCGATCGTCGCCAATGCCGGTAAGGCCACCTCAGACGGTGTGGAAATCGAAGCCAAATGGCGCGCCACCGACGCCCTGTCGCTCAGCTTCGGCTATGCCTATACCAAGGCGGAAATTGCCGAAGACTATGTGAACGTCGATGAGAATGGCAATGTTCTCAATACCTTCCTCAAAGGTACGGCCCTGCCCGGAACGGCGGAAAGTCAGGCCAGCCTCGGCGTCGACTACGTCTTCCCGACCCTGCCGGTGGGTGAGCTGAGCCTGCATGCCGACGCCAGCTATTCGTCGAAGGTCACCACTTCGGCGGAGCTGGACAGCCTCGATTACCGCACGCTGGACGGCGTGACCGAGCTCAATGCCTCTGCCATGCTCGTGCCGCCGATGGATGGGGTGAAGATCCGCCTCTATGTCAGCAACCTGACCAACGAATACGCCTTCGTGGCGTCTCAGGGGCCGTCGACCTACGGCCTGCAAGGCAGCTTCCTGATCCCCATAAAGCCGCGCACCATCGGCGTGTCGATCACCAAGAACTTCTGATTTGCCTAAGTCTCAACTGCCTGACGCCCTGCTGGGTGAAGCGCTCAAGCTTCGCCGGGCAGGGCGTTTGCCTGAGGCCATCAAGGCCGCACGACGCCTGACCGAGCTTGAGCCCCGTCGGCTGGATGGCTGGTTCCTGTGGGGGACGATGGCGCTGGCCTCCGGGCGTTTTTCCGAAGCCGAGCAGGTGCTGGGGGAGGGGGCGCGCCTGTCGCCACCGCAGGCGCGTGGGCGTTTTCTGGTGCCGCGCGCCCGTGCTCTGGTGACGCTGGGCCGTTGCGCCGAAGCGGTGGAGGTGGCGCGCACGGCGGTCAGCGAGGTGACGCTGGCCAGCGATTTCAATACCTTAAGCGCGGTCCTGTCGCAGGCCGGTCTGCCCGAAGAGGCGCTGCCCTTGTCCGAAAGGGCGGTGGCGCTGGAACCTCAGGCCTCGGACGCGTGGAACAATCTGGGCAGCCTGCATCAGTTTCTGGGGCGGATGGATGCGGCGGAGGTCGCCTATAAGCGTGCCGTGGCCGAAGCGCCCAATGCCGCGGCCTGGCTGGCGCTGGCGCGGGTGCGCAAATGGAAGGTCGAAGAGGGGTTTACGGCGCGTCTGGCGGCGGTCGAGGCGCAAAACCCGCTGGATGAGGCGCGTCTGGCCTATGCGCGGTTCAAGGTGCTCGATGACGTAGGCCGTTACGATGAAGCCTTTGCGGCCCTGAGCGAAGGTGCGGCTAAGGCCAAAACCGCTCTGGGGGGGTGGGACGCGGCACAGGAGGCGGAAACGGTGGCGGCGTGGATGGCGGCCTTCCCGACGCCGATGACACCGCAGGCGGGCAAGGGCGGGATAAGGCGGCTGTTCATCGTCGGTTTGCCGCGATCGGGGACGACGCTGGTCGAGCGCATACTGGCGGCCCATAGCGGTGTTCAGGCGCTGGGCGAGCTTCAGAGCTTCGGGCTGGCGGTCAAGCGCGCCTCGAAAAGCCGTACGCCGTATCTGCTGGATGCCGATACGGTCAAACGGGCGTCACGCGCCGACCCGGCGGACATCGCCGCTGATTATGAGCGGGAAACCGCCTATCTGTGGGACGGGCAAAGCGCGCTGACCATCGATAAGCTGCCGCATAATCACGACTATTGCGGCCTGATCCGCAAGGTTTTCCCGGACGCGATCATCGTTCATGTGCGCCGCAGCCCGATGGATTCCCTGTTCGGCTGCTATCGGCTTCTGTTCGCGCACGCGCATAAATGGTCCTATGATTTCAACGATCTGGCCATGCACTACGATCATTACCGGCGGCTGATGGCGCACTGGAAAACGGTTCTTGGCGACGGTCTGATCGAGGTGTCTCTTGAGGCTTTGATTGAAAATCCGGAGCGCGAAATCCGTGCCTTGCTTGCGGCCTGCGGACTGACTTTCGAAGACGCCTGTCTGTCGCCGCACGAGGCTAAAGGTGCGGTGGCGACGGCCTCGTCGTCTCAGGTACGCAAACCCATTAATGCCGAAGGGGTGGGGGTGTGGCGGCGTTACGAGTCCGGACTGGCACCGCTTTGGACGCGGTTGCAGTCGATGGGCTACGTCTGAGTCGCATTTTCGTCTTTTCAGGCGCGTGAATTCGGATCGAGCGCTTGCCGAAAAGTGTGACGCGCTTTTCGGATTAAAAAGCGCGTAAAATCATAATTCTAGAGTATTTTTCCGATTCAATCCGGGCGAAAAATGCTCTAGGCTGTGATCTCATTGTAAGGCATGCGCATTTCCTGTTTTGAGGGCCGTTGTGACGGCCGGACAGGCTGCGGTGGAGGTCAGTTCATGCGTCACATTACCCACTTCGTCGGCGGCAAGCCGGTTTCCGGTACGTCGGGCCGTTTCGGTGACGTGTTCGACCCCAATACCGGGGCGGTTCAGGCGCGCGTCGATCTGGCGACCGTCGAAGAACTGAACCACGCGGTTGAGGTGGCCAGGGTGGCGCAGATCGGCTGGGCCAGTGTCAATCCGCAACGCCGGGCGCGGGTCATGTTCGAATTCCGCCGCCTGCTTGAGCGCGATATGGACGCGCTGGCGTACCTTCTGTCCTGCGAGCACGGCAAGGTCATTTCGGATGCCAAGGGCGATATTCAGCGCGGGCTTGAGGTGGTGGAATTCGCCTGCGGCATTCCGCATCTTCAGAAGGGCGAATATACCGAAGGGGCCGGTCCCGGCATCGACGTCTATTCGATGCGTCAACCTCTGGGGGTGGTCGCGGGCATTACGCCGTTCAACTTCCCGGCTATGATTCCTATGTGGATGTTCGCTCCGGCGCTAGCCACCGGCAATGCCTTTATCCTTAAGCCGTCCGAGCGCGATCCGTCGGTGCCGGTGCGTCTGGCTGAACTGCTGCTTGAGGCGGGTCTGCCCGAAGGCGTGCTCAATGTGGTCCACGGCGACAAGACCGTGGTGGACGCGATCCTCGATCACCCGGATATCCGGGCGGTCAGCTTTGTCGGGTCGTCGGATATCGCGCAGTACGTCTACGGGCGCGGGGCACAGAACGGCAAGCGTATGCAGTGCATGGGCGGTGCGAAGAACCACGGCATCATCATGCCGGACGCGGATCTCGATCAGGCGGTCGCCGACATTATGGGTGCGGCCTATGGTTCGGCGGGCGAGCGCTGCATGGCCCTGCCTGTGGTCGTGCCGGTGGGCGAAGAGACGGCGGAACGTCTGCGTGGTAAGCTGATCGCGGCGGCGGAAGGCCTGCGCGTCGGTGTCTCGACCGATGCCGAAGCGCATTACGGCCCGGTCGTGTCGGCGGCGCACAAGGCGCGCATCGAGCAATACATCCAGATGGGCGTCGACGAAGGCGCGGAACTGGTCCTCGACGGGCGTGGGTTTAAGCTTCAGGGGCATGAGGAGGGCTTCTTCCTCGCGCCCTCTTTGTTCGATCACGTCACCCCGTCGATGAAGACCTATCAGGACGAAATCTTCGGCCCTGTGCTTCAGATCGTGCGGGCGCAAACCCTTGAAGAGGCCATTCAACTGCCGTCGCGTCACCCTTACGGCAATGGCGTAGCCATCTTCACCCGCAATGGCGATGCGGCCCGCGAATTCGCCCAGACAGTCGAGGTCGGCATGGTCGGCATCAATGTGCCGATCCCGGTGCCGGTGGCCTATCACTCTTTCGGCGGCTGGAAGCGCTCGGGTTTTGGCGACCTCAATCAGTACGGCATGGACGGCGTGCGCTTCTACACCCGCACCAAGACGGTGACCCAGAAATGGCCGAAAGGCGGGCCTGTGATCGATCAGAGCTTTGTCATCCCGACGATGAAGTAGGCGCGCAGGTTAGAAACTTTCTCTAAAGTGCTATTTTAATTTCGTTTTTTGCGTATCTGGCTGCGGGATTACCTGAGAAGCTGTGCGAGCCCGTGTGTGTCAGACGACCGGCCACATCCAGCCAGATTTCCCCGCCCAGCGCCTTCCAGCGGTGGCAGAAGGCGAAATCCTCGCTCAGGTACAGGCCCGTCTCATCGTCGATGAGGCATTCGAACAGGGCGTATTGCTGCGGCATGGCCTTTGGTCGCGGAAAGGCGTGGATCGAGCCATAGCGCAGGCCCGGATAGGCCGCGATCAGGGTTTCGATCACGTCACGACGAATGAGCATGAAGCCCGTACCAGCATAGTCGGCTTCGGCGAAATCGCCTTCGCGCCGTCCGCCCGGCATGGGCTCGCCGACATAGTGCAGGGCCGCTTCTTCGGCGGTTTCGGCCGCCGAAGGACGCGCCCGCGTCCAGTCCAGCGTCTTGATGGGGTAGATGCCGGCCACCAGCGGCTTTCCAGACGCCAGAAGCCGGTCCAGATGGTCCGGCGCAAAGCCGATATCGGCGTCGATGAACATCAGGTGCGTGGCGTCGGTATCATTGAGGAAGTTCGACAACAGGGTGTTGCGGCTGCGGGTGATCAGGGCGTCATTGCCCAGCATGGCCAGCGTCATGCGTGTGCCTGAAACGGCGCTATGTTGCATGAGCGAAATGACGGATTGCATATAGGTCTGGGTCACCAGCCCGCCGAAACAGGGGGTGGCGATAAAAACAAAAGGGGCATCAGACATTTAAAGAAAAACTCCGCGAATCGCGGCCATCCGGCCGTTCGCTGAGGCTATGGGGCTGACGCGGCACCGCTAAGGCCGCCCTTGTGTCGTGCGGGCCATGGTCCTTTCACCCTTGAAATGGCAAAGTAAAAAACGAGGTATAAAAAACGGGCGCTTTCGAAACCGAAAGCGCCCGCCGAAGCCGCCACCTGGTGAGGGGTAGGAAGCGACATCAAAATCGCCCTCAGGGCTTTCGCCCTGAGGGGTAGCCGGATGGATCAGAACTTCGTGCCGAGGGTCACCATGGTGGTGACGGGCGCGCCGATCCAGAAGTAGTTACCCGAGTCGTAGAAGACGTTGCCGGTCGAGATGGCCGAGATGTACTTCTCGTTGAACAGGTTCTTCACGTTCAGGCGGACATAGGTGTCCTTCATCGGGCCGACCTTGCCGAAGTCATAGCTGACATTGGCGTTCCACACGGTGTAACCCGGTGCGACATCGCCATTGGCCAGCGAGGCGTAGCGCTTGCCGGTGTACTTACCGTTGACGCCGAAGTCCCATTTGCCGGTTTCGTAGCTGATGTTGACGGCGTGCATGACCGACGGAACCTTGCCCAGCTTCTTGCCCTTGGTCGGGTTGTAGGCGGTCGCCGAGTAGTAGACGTTCTCCAGCATCTCGGTGTCGGTGTAGGACGACGAAGCGTAGATATCGAGGCCCTTGACCGGGGTGAAGCCCAGTTCGGCATTGATACCCTTCATGCGGGCCTTGCCCACATCGGTGGCCACCGAAGCGCCGATTTCTTCATCCCATGCCGTTTCGACGCGGTGATCGAAGTCGGTCTTCCACAGGGCGATGGCGCCCGACACGTTCGGCGACGAGTAGCGGTAGCCGACGTCGATGGTCTTCGAGATTTCAGGCTCAAGACCCAGCGACAGGCGGTCGTACAGGGAGTCGGTACGCGGTGCGGAGATGGTTTCGGCATAGCTCGAATAGATCGTCTGATGGTCGGCGATCTTATAGCTGACGCCCAGGTTCGGCAGGGTCTTGTCGTAAGACACGGTCCAGCTGGCCGGGGCCTTGGCGGTGATCTGGGTCACGGTGCCGGTATAGACCAGCGTCGTGCCGGGGCTGCTCGAGCAGTAGGCGGTCGAAGACGAGATCTGGTTACAGTAGTTGTTCAGCTCACGTTCGAAGTCCGGCATACGCACGCCGATATCGAGCTTCAGCTTGTCGTCGAAGAACGAACCGCCATAGGTGATGGCGAACTGCTTCAGGTTGGCGTAGGACTGACGGTTACGCTTCTGGATTTCTTCGCCGTTCTTGCCATAGACCCACAGCGAGGAATCTTCGGCGAAGACGTCGCCGATCCACTGACCGCCTTCGAGGAAGCTCACGCGGCCGGTCTGACGGTGATTGCCGCGGTCGTAGGTATAGGCGACGCGCAGGGTGTTCTGCGGGTTGATATACCAGATCAGCGACGAGTTGACCGTAAGGCGGCGGGTTTCGGTGACGCTGGGCGAGAAGACCTTGTAGGCGGTCGTGGAGACCACGCCGTCATGGTTGGCGTCATAGCCCTTCAGTTCGTTCCAGACGTAGCTGGAGCCCACCATCGACAGCACGCCGGTCGATTCCGTCAGGGTCGAGACCTGCGTACCGCCGTCAGCCAGCGTGTACTGGAAGCTGGGGTCGACCGTCAGGACGAGGTTTTCGGTCAGGTGCTTCTTGAACTGGGCGCGGATATTGCCGTTGTTCGTCGGGTTGATGCGATAGCCGTAATAGCCGGTCGAGCCCGAGGAGATGGAGTTCGACACCGTGCCGATGGTCGAGGCGTAGGCTTCGGACCAGTTGTCGGCCTTGATGGTGGTCAGCGAGCTGTTGTAAACTGCGTTGTTGCGCGTTTCGTTGTAGTAGAAGGCCACCGAGGCGAAATCGCCATTGCCGAGCGGCTGATAGATGCGACCGTTGATCTGCTTGCGGTCTTCGGTGCCGACGCCCTTGAACTGGGTGGCGTTCAGGTTCGAAACGGCGACGAAGGCCGTCGTGCCCCACGGGCCGATCTCACCGGTGTCCAGTTGCACGTACTGGCGCGAATAGTCGTTGGTGCCGACGGTCGCCTTGGCGGAGACGCCGAAGAATTTGGACGGACGGCGCGTCTGATAGGTGATGGTGCCGCCGCCGGCCGAGGCCGTCGGGCTGTCGACATCGGTCGTGCCGAGGTTGACGTCGACCTTGGAATAGATTTCCGAGTCCGGGTTCATCGTCGGGTAGTAGGCATAGTTGCCCGTGTCGTTCAGCGGCATGCCGTCCAGCATGAAGGCGATACGCTGCTGATCGAAACCGCGCAGCGTGATGTCGCCGCCGACCGAACCCGAAGCGCTCTGATCGGAGAAGTTGACGCCCGGCAGGATGTTGATGGCTTCGAGGATCGACCCCGGGCCCTGCTGATCGATGAAGTCTTCGGTGATCGACGAGCGGGTCTTGGTGACGATCTGATCGACCGCCAGACCGCCGACGCTGCGGTTACGCGTACCGGTGACGACGATTTCCTTGGTTTCTTCGAGAACCTGTGTCGCCGTCGATTGGGCCAATGCGCCCTGAGCCGTCATCAGGCCCGCAATGGCCGTACCGGCCATAATGATAGTCTTGGTGCACTTCATAGCAGGAGTATCCCTTCTCCGTCCGCAAACTGGGTACCGATCGCCGCAACGGGGAGACCGGGGCGTCGGAACGAAGAAGTCTTAACAGCGCTAAATTTTAATTCATTGTGAAACTTTTCTAAAACGGCCTGTTTATACTTCGTGGCCAAAACATGATGTTGCACAGCAACAATTTGTGTACTTATTGAAATATATGCAATGGTAGAAATTTATTGATTAATGTCGGTCATCGACATGATTTAATTGAATTATTTACTTAAATATCATTGTTCTGTGTAAAAATTTTGTCATAAATTATGCCTTTATGTTTCGGTAGTGAAACGTTTCACCTGTCTACCCCTTCGACAGGGCTTTTCGGCGTCTGAAATCCCGCAAGAGTTGACTCCGCCGGGCGTGCCTTCGGTAAGGCAACGCTTCCGGTGTGCCGCTGATGACGTTCGGAACAGGTTGTCAGCCTGTCTTATGGCCGTGTCCGGAAGGGCCAGGCGGGGAAGCCTTCCTTATTGAACAGGTTCGGCTGCGCGGCCTCATCCCACGCGAAACGGACGGCGACCGGGACGGGGACTTTCGGACTGGAGACGATGATCCGTTCGCCGTCGATGACGGCCGCAGCGGGATACCACTGTCCGTCCGCGCCGGAAATGGCGAACCAGTTCAGCGCCTTGCCGTCCTTGGCGATCAGGCCGCCACCGATATCATCGAAGCTTAAGGTCGCCTTGCCGTTTTCGACGGTGAGGCTGCGAAAGCGCGGGCCGCTGACGATCAGGTTCTGACGCGCATAGGTCTGTCTGAGGGCCAGTCCGGCCAGACGCTCACCTATATCCTTCTTGTTGCGCGGATGGATGTCGAACAGGTCGTCGGTCAGGTCGGTCGTCACGATCATACCGGTGCCGGGGATGCGCAGGGCGTCGGTCTGCGCTTCCCACAGAAGCGGCGTGGCCTCGGCCGAGACGATCGTATTGGGGCGCACGACATGATAGAGGTGCGGGGCCACCTGCACGTAATAGAAGTCGAACGTCTGCCCGAAGACCTTGCGCCAGCCTTCGATCAGGGCCTGCATCTTGTCGGTATAGTCGGGCTGGGCATCGACATCGATAATGTTGGATTCGCCCTGATACCAGATGGCCCCGCGCAGGCCGTAAGGGGCCAGAGGCGCGATCATGCCGTTATAGAGGTAGGAGACGTCCGCGCCGTCGACCTTTGCCCCCGGCTTAAGGCCGGTAAAGCGCTGGAGCGATGGGATCGCTGCAAAACCTTCGGGCGCGGTCCACGGCTCGATGCGCGTCCCGCCCCACGCCGCTTCGATCAGACCGACCGGGGCTTTGGTTTCGGTGTGGATGCGGCGGCCAAAGAAGTAGGCTGCGGCGGAAAACTGCGTTTCATCGAGGGTTTTCGGATCACAGATCACCCACTGACCCTCGACGTCTTCGGCGGGAGCGGTAATGCGCGCGCGCTTGACCTTGAAGAAACGGATCTGCGGATAGTCGGCTTTGGCCAGTTCGGCTTCGGCGTCGAACACGTCCTTCTGGCCGCGCTGGTTGCGCATGGGCTTTTCCATGTTCGACTGACCCGAGGCCAGCCAGACTTCGCCCACCAGTATGTCGGACACGCTGAGGCGGTTATCCTTGCCCGCCACGCTGAGGGAGAGGGGGGCGCTGCCGCCTTTCAGCGGTTTCAGCTGAACCTTCCAGCGGCCATCACTCCCGGCGGCGGTGCGGTGGGTCTGCCCGGCGATCTTCACCGTGACCTTTTCGCCCGAATCGGCCCAGCCCCACAGGGCCACCGGCTTTTCCGCCTGAAGCACCATGTGATCGGAGATAATCTTCGGCAGGCGTACATCGGCGGCGGCGGGCGACAGCCACATAGCGCAAACGACCGTGGCGCACAGGGCCGCAGCGGGGATCAGACGTTTCAGCATGTTTCCTCAGGTTTTTTATATGCAGGCCTGATTACGCGACGGTGCGAAGGCCGCCCGTGCGTAACAGACTTGTCAAAGCCTGTATAAGGCCTAAACTGCGCACAAACAATCAATATCGAGCAGGGAGACCCGTCTCATGGACCGCCGTCAGCTTTTTACCGCCGCCGCCTTTGCGGCCCTTCTGCCCCTGAGCGCCCCCTTGAGTGCGCTGGCGCAGGATTCAGGGACGCCGCTGACGCCGGAAGGCATGCCAGAGGGCAAAAAAGTGCCCCTTTTGCCGCCGCTGGAAAGCTTTCCTCTGTGGCCCAAGGGCAAGGTGCCGGGCTCTAAGGGCGTAACGGTCAACGAAGAATGGATTCTGCGTAACCCCAAGGACGGTAATCCGAACGACACCGCCGCCACCCACGTCACCGACCCGATCCTGATGGTGCGCCGTCCGGCCAAGCCAAACGGCACGGCGATCCTGATGATCCCCGGCGGCGGCTATGTCCGCGTGGCGGTGAGCCGCGCCGGAGGCGGCACGGACAAGGATCTGGCCGAAAAGGGTATTACCGTTTTCGTGATGACCTATCGTCTGCCCGCCGATGGCTGGGGCGCGGGGCCGGAAGCGCCGCTTCAGGACGCCCAGCGCGCCATTCGTCTGATCCGGCACAATGCCGCCAAGTACGGCATCGACCCGAACAAGGTCGGCGTCATCGGTTTCTCGGCAGGCGGACATCTGGCGGGTTGGCTATCTGAAAGCTACCAACGCGACACCTATGCGCCGGTCGACGAGGCCGATAAGCAATCGACGCGTCCGACGCTTACCGGCATGTTCTATCCGGTGATGACCATGATGGCGCCTTCGGCCCACGGCGGCTCGGTCAAGAGCATGTTCCCGAAGGGCGCGACGGACGAGGAAAAGAAGAAGGTGTCGCTGGAGTTCAACCTGCCCGCGGACATGCCGCCGACGTTTCTGGCCCATGCCGGGGATGACAAGGTGGTCCCGGCGGAAAACAGCATCATCCTCTATAACGCCCTGCGCGCGCAAAAGACGCCGACGGAACTTCATGTGTTCGAGGTCGGTGGCCATGGCCTGCGTTTCAACGGCGTCGATCAGCCCTATATGCCGCTTTATGAGGCCTTCGCCCGTCGCCACGGCTTGTGGTGATAGGCGGGCAGCCCTTCGTCAGGCAGGGCGGCAAGGTGCTTCAGGGCGTGGCGCAGGGCTTCGCGGCCTTCGCGCCGCATAGGCACCAGCGGCAGGCGTAATTCGTCGTGCATCCGCCCCAGCATCGACAGGGCGGTCTTGAGCGGGGTGGGATTGGGTTCGCTGAACAGCAGGCGTATGACGGGACGCAGGGCCTCGAAGCGCGCCCACGCGTCCTCGATCCGGTTGGCCTTCAGCAGGTCGTAGACGGCCTTCAGCTGTATGGGCAGCAGGTTGGCTGAAGCCAGGATGCCGCCGCATCCGCCCATCTGAAGCGTCAGGAACAGGCCGTCATCGTCGCCGCTTAAGACCTGAAGTCCGTCTATGTCGATCAGGCCTTGCAGGGACTCGATGGTCTGACCGCAGGCCTTGATGGCGGGGAACCGGCCCTGCGCGTGCAGTCTGGCCACGCAGGTCTGCGTCAAACTTGCGCCGGTACGCGCAGGAACATTGTATAAAATGATTGGTTTATCAGTGGCTTCGGCGACACTCATAAAGTGCCTGTAGAGGCCTTCGGAGGTCGGCCGCACAAAGGCCGGGGCGCTGACCAGAAAGCCCGCGACGCCTTCATCGTTGAAGGTGCGCGCCGCGTCGATCACCTGCGCGGTCGCCGGTCCCTCCAGACCCATGAGCACAGGGGTACGTTTCTGTGCAACAGCCAGAATGGTGTCGAGGAGGTCGCGTCGTTCGGCGGGTCTGAGGGCGTAGCCTTCGCCTGTGGTTCCGGCGACGACGAGCCCGTGTAGCCCGGCCTCAAGCAGGTACTGAGCGAGGTCTGACGCGGCGGCATGGTCGATGGCTCCGTGGAGGAAGGGGGTGGGCAGGGGCGCCCAGATGCCTGAGAAATCGGAAAGGGTCATGGTGTGGACCTGAGAGCGCTTCCCGATAAAGTGGACACCACTTTTCGGAAAAGAAGCGCGTTAAAGCAAAAACTTAGAGCGCGGATCTGGCTCAGCCAGATCGAAACACGCTCTAAGCGAGATGGGGAGGCAGGGCCGGGCGGAAGGCCCCGATTTCCGCAGCCGGAAGGCCTGCGATCAGTGCGGGGATCAGCACGGCACAGGCAGCGGCGCGCGTCAGGACCCACAGGCGGCGTTTATGATCGCGGGGAACCTCTTCGCGCGCGCCGATCAGGACGCGGGCGTGGCGCAGGATGGCTTCGGCGCATGCGCTGTCGCCGTCGTCGACAGTCACGCAAAAACAGATGGATGGGACGGGTGGGGTCATGGTCGGACACTCGTTGAAACCGGTCCGTCAGATAGGTCAGGGGCCGTCTTCGCGGCGCATAGTTTGCGTGTGGCTTCGTATAGGTTTCGTATGGGAGGGCTTCTCTGTCAGGCGCGCTTTCCACTAAGTGTGCGCTTCATGCGGCTGACGGCCCCTTGCGTCGACAACCAGATAACCGTCTCAGTAGAGGTGGTGACGAGGCTTCCCAAAAACCGGGAAAAGCCCGTAGGTCTGAGGTGGCTGCGGGCAAAGTCGAGATGCTCGATTTCCTGCACACGTATATCCGCTATTAGGTCCGCCAGAGTGCGGTCGCGCGGCGTGAGATAATCGATCTGTTCGTCAAGATGCCTGTGTACCGTAGCTTCCACGGCCGCTGTGCAGGCCATGATGGCGTTGCGTCCCATAAGCGCGGTGGCAAGTCCCAGTACGATGCCACCTGTGCTCCATAGCCACATGGCCCGGCACGGACGGCTTCGGTGCGTGGTCATCGCTTCGCGGAAACGTCGGCAATGATCGACTTCGTGCGCAAGCGTTTCACTCAGAAACGAGGCCAGATCGGGTTGGAAGCGGCGGGCGACCCATAATTGCGCCCGATAGATACGGATCGCACCATACTCGCCCGCATGGTTGACCTTGAGAATCCGGGCGATGGTTTTTTCCGCATCCATTTTCATCCCCCTCCGCAACGACGAGTGAGAAGAAACGAGGGCATCAAGTCAAGCTTGCGGTGCGGGTGGACATGAAAAACCCCGCCGGAGGCAAGCTCCGGCGGGGTTAAGGTTTGGGTCAAACCGGTCTTACCACTTGCGTTCGATCGCCAGGGTGAAGGTGCGGCCCAGTTGATCGTACTGGCTGGTCAGCGGTGCGTTGCCGAGACGGTACGAGGTGTAGCTGCCCGAAATGGCGGGCGGGTCCTCGTTCAGCACGTTGCGAACCGTGGCCGTGATCGAGAAGGTGTCGAACTTCTTACGCAGCGACAGGGTGTGGTTGGCATAGAACTCGGTGTTCATGTCGTAGCAGTAGGTCGTGCCCGATACGCCATACAGCGTTCCCGTATAGCAGTTGGTGCCGTAATAGTCGCGATCCGACGTCTTGCCGACCATGTTGACGCTGTAGCCGAAGGTATAGGTCCCGCGGTTCAGCGACATCGACACGTTGCCAACATATTCCGGATAGCCCACATAGCCGAGATAGTTCTGCGGCGTCGTGGAGTTCATCAGCTGATAGGTCCACTTGCGGATGAACGAGTGCTGGCTGTTCAGCGAGAACTTCCCGATCGGGAAGGCCTTCGCATAGGAGAAGGTCAGATCGAAACCGCGCATGAACTGTTCGGCGACGTTCACGTAGGAGTTCTGAACCGCCGTGATGCGGCCAAAGGTCGTCGAGGACGAATTGGTGTCGCGCGAGAACAGGCTGCAGTAGGGCGAGCTCATGTTCACCGAGTTCAGGCATTCATACAGGATGTTGTACGAGCCGAAGGTGGTGATCTGGTTGTTGATCTTGGTTTCGAAGAAGTCGAGCGCCACATTGACGTTGGCGAACTTCGGCGTCCAGATCAGGCCGATCGTGTGGTTGTCGGAGGTTTCGGGCTGAAGGCCCGCTGCCTTGCCGCCGCCGGTATAGATGGTCGCCGACGAATAGCCCGATGCCGAATAGGTTTCGGCAAGGCCCAGCGCCTTACAGTTGGCCTTGACCGTTTCCGAGATCGAGGTCGAGGTGCCGTAGGCGTAGCAGGGGTCGATCGACGACTGCGACGAATAGCCGACCTGATTGCCGAGGTACTGCTCGTACAGTGCCGGGGCGCGGAACGAGGTGCCCTGAGACCCGCGCAGACGCAGGGAATCGACGATCTGCCAGTTCACGCCCGCCTTCCAGGTCGTGTTCGAGCCGTAGGACTTATAATCGCTGAAGCGGGTCGACAGGGTGACGTCGAGCTTCTGGATCAGCGGCAGGCTTCTGGCCACGGGGATACCCAGTTCCAGATAGGCTTCGTTGATGCTGTCCGAACCGACGGTACGACCGGCGGTCGTCAGGCCCCAGTAGTTGGCGTTCTGAGCGTTGATGCCGGGCGTGTCGTCGATCGATTCCTTGCGCAGCATAAAGCCGACGGTCGCGGCCATGGTGCCGGCGGGAAGTTCCCAGAGGTCACCGGCGAAGGTGGCTTCGACGTATTTCTGCGTATAGGTCGTCGTGCCGGTCTCGTAGCCGAACAGGAAGGCGGTTTCTTCCGGCGTAAAGACGCCGGTTTCGACCGTCGACTGGCGGAAATAGTTGACGCCGCCGGTCGGGCACGAAGTCGCTGTGGTCAGGGCCGCCGTGTTACACAGGGTGGCGCCGGTCGTCGCGGTGACCCGGTCATTGTAGATGAAGTCGTAACCGTAGGTGCCTTCCGAGCGCGAAATCTGGCCATAGATGTCGTAGGACCAGTTTTTGAACACACCGAAGTCCGGCAGATCGCCACGCAGGCCGACGAGGGCGCGGGTATAGATCACCTGCTGGTCGACATTGTAGGGCACCAGAATGATCGGATAGCCCGACGCCTTAAGCACATTGTACGGATTGGAGGCGTTGACGGTCGGGTAGAACTGACGCCAGCTCTCCTGACGCGACTCGCGCACATTGTGCATCAGTTCGCCGTACAGTTCGCTGCCGTTGTCGAAGTCGTAGCCGCCGAACAGGCTGAGTGTCTTGCGCGTCACCGGCGAGATGACCGTCTTCGACAGCCATTCCTTATCGATTTGCGGCGTGATCGACCGCGCGGCGCGGGCATCGGCTGTGCTGGTCGAGCCGTTGACGCGCTTGAGCCCGGCGAGGTCGCCATAGCCGCCGCCTGCGACCGCGGAGGAGTCGTAGATATAATAGCGGCCGGTCGAGCTGTTATACAGGACGTCCGAAATCAGGCCGTAGCACTTGTAGTCACCCGTCGACGGATCGACCAGGTCCAGACGGTTGCCGTTCGCGTCGGTGATGCGGTGCTGGGGGCAGGCCAGATAATCGCGGTCCGAATTGCGCAGGGCCTTTTGCGTATAGTAGTCGGCACCGAACGAGCCGTGCCACTTGCCCGAGACCATGCCCTGAGACAGGTTGAAGTTAAAGGATTCGCCGCCGCCCTGTTCCGGGACCGAGGCATAGACGCGCGCCGAGCCGCCGGCGTAGTTCTTTTTGGTGATGATGTTCACCACGCCCGCGATGGCGTCCGAGCCATAGACCGCCGAAGCGCCGTCCTTGAGGATTTCGTAGCGTTCGACCAGCGAGTTCGGGATGGTGTTGAGGTCGACCGGGCCGACCGAGCCACGCGTACCTGCCGGGCCGACGCGGTGGCCGTTGAGCAGGACCAGCGTGCGGTTGGAACCGAGGCCGCGCAGAGACAGCGTGTTGACGCCGGGGCCGCCGGTGACGTTGTAGCCGGTATAGTTGTTGTCGATCTGAGACGCGGTGGCCGCGATGGTCGTGCCTTGCAGGATGCGGGTCGCATCGGCCAGACCTTCGAACTCGGCCTTGTCGGTCGTGATGATCTGCACCGGCGACGTCGCGTTGAATTCGGTGCGGCGCAGGCGCGAACCGGTGACCACGACTTCCTGAATGGAGTCTTCGGTGGTGGTCTTGGTGTCGGCCTTCTTGTCGGTCTTTTCCTTGTCCTTGGCGGTCTGTGCCTGAGCCTGAGGTGCGACCATCGCCGTCAGGGCAAGCGCGGTGCAAAGGGCGGTGCTGAGTCCGTATCGTCCGGGTATGATTTTTTTCATTTATACGCTCCAAATTTCGCCGCCGAAAGGGAGGAAGGCCGCGAGAACGTATCAAATGAAAAAGAATGCCGCGAAAACGTCAATAAACTGTCGCGCAAATACCGCTTATATGACTCTATCTATTGCATTTAGAACATAGTATATTTCTATACATGATCAAATTATTCTTTGATGTAATAAAATTTGCCTTATTTGATTTATTATAGACTTTAATTTTTCAGAACATAGATATTGTAATGCATGCGACACAAACCGTTCGGCGCGGGCCGCATCCGGTTGCGTTTGTATCTATTCAGTCTCAGGCGATTATGCGGCGAAGCACGGTATTGCCTTTGCGCGCCGCCAGTATCGCCATCAGCAGATCGCGCCGTATGCCCGCATAGTCGATGCGTGAGGCGTAAAAGCCCTGAAGCGCGTGGTAGATATAGGCACGGATCGAGGTGATGTCGTCGCCGGTGAGTTCGGGCAACGGGTCGCTGATCAGAATGGCCATCGCGCGCACGACGGCATCTTCGGCGTCGTCATCCGTTGCGTAGACATAAAGCAGCCGGTCCAGAGCGCTTTCGATGGTTCTGATGTCGCTGATCATGGCAAACCTCTGTGCATCCGTGCACTGAGGCTGCCCCCGATGCCGTAAGCGGACAATCAGGATCAGGGGCAGGACCAGAGGTGCGGGCATAAAGGCCCTTTAGATATCCGTTTCAGCGAGCGACAGCAGGCTGGCATTGCCGCCCGCCGAGGTGGTGTCGACCGATACGGTGCGCTCACTTGCAAATCGCAACAGGTAATGCGGGCCGCCCGCCTTGGGGCCGGTGCCGGACAGGCCTTCGCCGCCGAAGGGCTGCGATCCGACCACCGCGCCGATCATCGAGCGGTTGACGTAGAGGTTGCCGACTTTCGCTATGGCCTTCACCCGTTCGGCGGTTTCGGCAACGCGCGAATGCAGGCCCATGGTCAGGCCATAGCCGCGGGCATTGACGCGGGCGACGATGCTTTCAAGCTCGCCCGCCTTCCAGGTGACGACGTGGAGGATGGGGCCGAACCATTCCTGAGACAGGTCTTCGACGGTGCTGAGGCGGATCAGGGTTGGCGGTACGAAGTGGCCCGTGTCGGGCGTGGCGACGGTGTGGAGCCACTGCGCTTCAATCGACTTGCGATATGCAAGTAATTTGTCGCGCGAGGCCGTATCGATCACCGGGCCGACATCGGTGCGGATATCGGCAGGGTCGCCAAGGACCAGCGCATCCATCGCACCCTTGAGCATGTGGATGATGGTGTCGGCCACGTCTTCCTGAACGATCAGCAGGCGCAGGGCCGAACAGCGCTGCCCCGCCGAACGGAAGGCGGAGGTGACGACATCGCCGACCACCTGCTCCGGCAGGGCGGTGGAATC
>JASGGL010000012.1:0-27449 GCA_047605065.1 Asticcacaulis sp. | reverse complement strand
ATCCCGGTGCGCGCACATTGGTCCCCGGAACCGGGTTGAAGAAATTGGCCACCGCACTGGCTCCCGAACCGGCACGTCCGGTCGGCGCAATACGCACAACAAAGGTCCGGATCAGCGCCGTATCGGTTGCGGCGACGGGCGCGATAACGAACCGCTCGCTGATCTCGAAGCAGATCTGCCGGTCAAGTTCGCGCAAGACCAGACGCCGCTCGGCCCCGGATAAATCCTTTCCGGCCCCTTCGACCAGAACCGCCGGTTCGATAAACACCGTCTTCACGGCGTCCGACGCCTGATCGTCGCGCTTCTGGGCGGCGGTCGCCCGCACCGTGCCTGCGACCGGTTTCAATCCCTCATAAGAGGACAGGAAACCCGAAGGCGCGGCAGGCGTGCTTTGGCACCCGCTCAGCGTCATCGCGCCGATAAGAGAAAGCGACAGGAGGCCGGATAGGCGTAGGGTCATGATGATCTCGTATTTTGAACCGAAGGGAGCCCCGGTTTCACCGCCTCAGCTTTCCTCAAGCTTTCACCCGACGCCGTATCGACCGCCTGTTCATCTTCTGCTTCCGGAAAAACCAGATGGAAGGCGCACCCCACGGCCAGCCGCTGATACGTCACCGTGCCGCCGTGCAGCGCCATGATGCGCGTGACGATGGACAGCCCAAGCCCCGCCCCGTAGCCGCCCGCGTCGGATTTGGAAAAGCGCTCGAACAGGCGCGGTTCAAAGGCCTCCGGCACGCCTCGTCCGTTGTCCCTGACGCTGACGACGCCTGCGCGGCTGATGCTGATGTCGATGCGCGTCCCCTCCGGCGTGTGGCGCACGCCATTCTCGATGAGATTGCGCACGGCGATCCCGGCCAGAATGGCGTCACCCCGGCAAAAGCGCGGCTCTATCTCGCTGTCGAAGCCGATCTCGCGCCCGGCGGAGAGGATGCGCGGGGCCATCTCCATGGCCGTCTCGCGCACCTGTTCGACCAGATCGAAACGCCCGGTGTGGCTCAGGCGGTCCTGATCGGCTTCGGCCAGAAACAGCAACTGCTCGATCAGGCGCGTCAGTCGGTCGAATTCCGCCGTCGCCGCGCGGCGGTCCTGCGCCGGGACAAGGCTTTCGACCTCGGCGCGCAAGGCCCCCAGCGGCGTGCGCAGCTCATGCGCGGCATTGGCCGAAAAGGCGCGCTGTGCCGCCCACGCCGCTTCCAGCCGGTCCAGAGACAGGTTGAAGGCCGAAACCAGCGGCGCGATTTCGGACGGCGCGTCATCCAGTGGCAGGCGCTCGTGCAGATTGGCCGGGCCGATGGCCCCGGCGCGCTGCGACAGGCGGCGGATCGGCCTGAGGGCGAAATGCAGGGTCAGCCAGATCGCCGCCCACGTCGTCAGGATCATAATGAGGGCGTAGCGATATTCGACGACCATGTTGAGCACGGACCAGCGCTCGACCGGTCCCTGCGGCGTCAGCCCAAACTGTCCGGCGTCCCTGATCTGCACCACCAGATAGATCAGCGTGGCCAGAACGGCCATCGACACGAACAACACCCGCAGCAGGGAATAGGGCCGCGTCTTCATGCGCCCACCGCATCGGCCGAAGCCAGATAGCCGAGCCCGCGTACCGTATGGATGCTCACCCCGGCCTCCAGTTCAGACAGCCTGCGCCGCACCCGATGGACAAGGATATGCACGGAATTTTCGCTGAATTCGCTATCCAGCGAATGCAGGGCCTCGCCCAGTTGCGTCTTGCTAATGACGATATCGGGACGACGAAAAAAGCGTTCGATGACAATGCTTTCGGCCCGCGACAGGGGACTGTGGCGGTCCTGCACCGTCAGGGTCTGACCGATGGTGTCATAGACCGCCGCCCCCAGACTTAACCGCGTCCCCAGAAGCGCATCCGGGCGGCGGCCCAGCGCCCGCAGGCGCGCGATCAGCTCCTCGATGGCGAACGGCTTACCCAGATAGTCGTCGGCCCCGCGATCGAGCCCGCGCACGCGGTCATCGACGGCGCTGAGTGCAGTCAGCATGAGCACCGGCGTCCGGTGCCCCTCGCGGCGCGCCCGCGCCAGCAGATCGAGCCCGCTGTCGCCCTCCAGCAGGATGTCGAGGATCACCGCCTCATAGGCCGTGCTCAGCCAGGCGTGCCAGCCGTCTTCCACGGTATGCATGATGTCGACGGCAAAACCGGCCGCCGTCAGCGACCGCGCCGTCGCCACCGCAAGGGTCCGGTTATCCTCGATGAAAAGTACACGCATGGCGGGCTTTCTGTTGTGAACCGGCGGCAGGCCTTCATACCACGACCCTGAATGAAAAAGGACAGGCAGGGAAAGGAAGCGGGGACTGACGCAGTGCTCACCGTGCCTTTCATGAACCTTTCACCGCGGGGAACAGGGC
Source organism: Asticcacaulis sp. (assembly GCA_047605065.1). Classification (GTDB taxonomy): domain Bacteria; phylum Pseudomonadota; class Alphaproteobacteria; order Caulobacterales; family Caulobacteraceae; genus Asticcacaulis. Next base: position 25,070 of record JASGGL010000012.1, on the reverse strand, counting down.
CGTGTCAAAAGCCATGCTTTTGACAAAACTTCTGGCTTTATCATTGTAAATCCTGTGGATTTCCATAGGTGGCGTGGGTACGGGATCGGGCGTACATAAAAGAAATAACGATTGCACAGGGGTTTAAGGCATTGACGGCAGCGCGCACGGTTCTCACGGCCTGTTTCTTTTCGATCCTTTCCGGGGTGGCCATGGCCGATACACCCCCGGTCAACCGCATCGGCGACCGCTGGGTCACCGCCCCCCTGCCGGGAACGCCCGTCTATGAGCGGCGGATTCGCTATCTCAATATGAATACGTGGCCCGGCCGGTCGAAGGCCGCCGAAGATGTGCAACTCGGGGCCAGCCCCGAACCCGTCGAGATAATCGCCGTGCAGGACCGCGTGACGGCGGTCGTGGTAAGCACCACATGGCAGGGCTTCAAAAATCTGGAGGGCGACGGCAAGACGATCTCCAGTAAGGTGCCTGAAACACCGCGCAACGACTGCGTCAATATCTTCCTGTCTTTCGATCTGTCGTCGCAGCCCGCCGCACCGAAAAAATTATCGGACATCCGCCCCAACAGGCCCTGCCCCGACGCCAGAGTCCTCGATACTGAGCGGCAACTGGTCATCGAAGGGCTGGATGCCACGGGACTGCGTCTCTTTGCGGTGATCGCCGACGATCCGCGCTGGCATATCCACGAAGGAGCCGATGCGCAGGGGAATATTCGTCTGCTCAAACGCGGGCGCGATACGGTCGCGTCCACCTATGTCGATTTCGACGCGCCTTTAGACCCCACTCTGAAAAGCCTGCGCATATGGCAGGTCGAGGACGATGGCAGCGGTCAGGTGATTGCCACCGTGCTGTGGCCCCAGCAGCCGTAACCGGGAAGGACCGCTCGTGAGACATCACCTTATGTTCGCCGGGGTGGCGCTGGCCCTGCTGCTCCCCGCCTCTGCCTTGGCCGCGACGAAGGACGTCAGCGCCTGTCATCCCGGTAAAGACCCGCAGAGCGCGGGCAGCGACTGGGCCGGTGGGCTGCACCCGTCCAGTCACGGCCTGACGCCCGTGGCGTTAAAAGGCACCACAACGGTTTCCGCATACGAGGCCCGCTGTCTGAGCGAGCAACTGGGCAAGGAACTGGTCGTCGTGTCCGTGATCCCGGATGGCGAACAGTTGCCCGGATTTATCGATGCCTACAGCGCCGAAACCTATGTCGGCGCGGAAAGCCCGCAGGCCGACCAGAGCCTGAGCAATATCCTCACAACGGCGACCGGCGCGGACAAGACGCGACCGCTCCTGTTCTATTGCCGCGATGCCGACTGCTTCATGTCCTATAATGCCGCCCTGCGTGCGGTCAGGCTGGGCTACCGTGAAATCTACTGGCTGCGGCCGGGCCTTGAGGCGTGGAAGAAGGCGGACTATCCGCTCGACCTCAGCACTATGTACCGCGATGTCGTGCAATCGAGCGATCTCAGCGCACGGTTAGACGCGCAGATCGCGCAGGCGGCAAAGGCCGCCGAAAGCGAGATCGTTCAGGTGCGCGGCGATACCCCCTTCACCGAGGCCGAGGCCAAACGGTTCATGCCGCTCTATAACGACACCTTTGTGCCGCTGAAGGACCGCCTCATCGACCGCTTCGTGCGCGACGAATATCCTCAGTTTTCACCCGCAGAAATCCGCAAGCTGAACGACGCCACCCCCTCCGGCACCGAGACGGCGGAACAGAAAAAGCTAACAGCCCTTCGCAACGCGCCCGACGGCGTCGCCCGTCTGGCGTGGGTCCGTGAAGAGATCGAGCGGACAAGGGCGCGGTTCGTCGCCGGGATATTGCACCCCGAAGCGAAATAACCTCGCCCCTGCCCGCCCCTCAAAAGCCGATCCGCACCCCCGAGTCCGGCTTGGCACGGCTTTCGCCCCTCAGCCGTTCGACGATGGCCTGCGCATCCGGGGCCGGGACGTGGCGCAACTGACGCGCCACCACGGCAAAATCACCGGGGGTCAGGTTCCGCAGGCTCATCAGGTCCGCCGGCGCGGCCATGCCGAAGAAGCGCTCGAAGGCACGACGCAGGCGCTCCGGCCCCAGCGGGGCGAGGTCCAGCTTGAACACGAAGCGCCGCAAGGTCGCCGGATCGAGCTGACCGGGATGGTTGGTGGCCGCCACCACAGGCAGAGGGTGGCGGTCGAGCCAGGTCAGCATTTCGTTGACCTGCCCCACCTCCCACGTATTGCGCGCCCGTGTGCGGTCGAACAACAGCGAGTCCGCCTCATCGAACAAGAGGACACCCTCCTGACGGCGTGCCTCCTCGAAAGCACCGGCGATATTCTGCTCGGTTTCGCCGACCCACTTCGACAACAGGTCGGACGCCCGGCGCACCAAAAGCGGCCGGTCGAGCATCTGCGCCAGATGATGAGCCAGCGCCGTCTTGCCCGTTCCCGGCGGGCCGGTCAGCAGCAGCGACACATCGAGCGCCCCCAGATCGCGGATGGAATCGAACAGCGTATCCAGCGGACGGTCGGCCTCGTAAAGCGCCATGTCCAGCGCCCCCTGAGCCGACGGCGGCAGTTCCCCGCCACGCAGGGCCTTCACCAGAGACGTGGCCGCCATGGCCCCGCCATCGGCCTCACCCGCCAGACGCGCCGCCCTTGTGGCGACCTTCAGCACGCTGGCGGTTTCCGGCGCACGGTCGATCAGGCCGCGAATGGCGTCGCCGGCATCGACCCCCTCATCGGTGGCAATGCGGCCAAGGATGCGGTGCGCCGCCTTGCGTGACGGCAGGTCGAGCCTGAGGATAAAGCTCATTCGCCGCAGGATGGCGTCGTCGATATTGCCGACGGCATTGGTGACCCAGATGACCGGCGCGGCATTGGTTTCCAGTATGCGGTTGACGAAGATCTTGCTGCCTTCGCGTTTGGAGAACCAGTCGCCGCCGGACCGATGCGTCCCGCCGATCAGGTCTTCCATTTCGTCGAACAACAGAACCGCACCCGCCCGGTGACCGACCACGCGTTGCGCCAGCAACAGCGCGGTCACCCGATCGTTGCGCGTCGGCTCTTCGCCGTCATCGTCGGCCTCACCCACACCGTAGAGCGCACACCCTGCGGCTGAGGCCAGAACGCGCGCCAGTTCGGTCTTGCCGCTGCCCGGAGGGCCGTGGATCAGGATATTGACGCCCGGCACCCCTGCGCCGTCGGTGTGTCGCGTCGCCCCTTTGAGCAGACGGACGATGAAGTCCGCCTCACTGACATGGGCAAAGTCGGACAGGCCGAGGTCGCAGGTCTGACGCGGGCCGATCAGGGCCGTCATCAGCGCCTCATCACCGGGATCGCGGTCCAGCACACGCGTCAGGGTCCAGTTGATATCGACCGGATTGTCGAACCGCGGGCGGGTCGTAAAGGAGATCAGCCCCAGCTTCAGCACATCGCTGCGCCGGACCTGCATCGCGGCCTCCAGCGGATCGGCTCCGGCCACCTCCCCCAGTATGGCGGGGAAATCGCGCATATATTCCGCCAGATCGCAGAGAAGGCCATCCAGTCGCGGCAGGCGCTCGCACGCCACCATCAGCGTAAACAGGCGCGCGTCGAATGCAGACAGGCGCAGCAGCGCGCCCAGCTCGTCGGCAAGGTCGAGCACGCGCGGACGCGGGTCCGCAGAGATCGGCGCGTTTTCCAGCGCCGTCAGAAAGGCCGCACGGTCGAAGACCTCACCGACGGTAAAGTCCGGCCCGATCAGCCAGACCGCATTATTTTCAAGCCAGCTCAGCAGGCGCTTGGCAGGCGTGGTGTCCGGCGCGATATCGCGCGCGATCCGGAGCAGAAGGCTCCGGGCGATAAAATGTTCGTTCATTGTCTTGTTCGTCTAAATTTTAATGCGGACGCGCGGCGTCGCGCGCATCTCACGATGTTCCGTTTGATTGTTCAGGAACCGGGGCGCGACACGAAGTGACCTGCCCCGCCATGCGCCAATACAGGCGCTCAGACGAAGGGCAGGATCGCGGCGGGCTTACGGCCCCGGCTGTTTTTCGATCCAGACACGTCAATATCTCCACATGGCCGCATAGAGCGGCGCTGCCGACCCTATAGTTTATTTTGCAACCACAGGCAAGGCACGATGCACACACGCCACAGGATTGTGCTCAAAAAGACACGGCGCGCTGAATGCTCAGGCGTTGTTAGCGGTCTCGATCGCCTGATGAAATACCCGATCGCTGTCGGGGCGCCGCGTCAGCCTTGGGATGCGCGTCGAGTTCTGATCCTGAACGGCTATGAGTAAAGAGGGGCGCGGGCCGTAACGGGTCCGCGCCTCTTTTCGTTTCACCTCAGGAAGGACAGGACCGCGCGATTGAAGGCTGCAGGCCGGTCCATGTTCGACAAATGCCCGCAATCGGGGATGACATGGACCTGCGCGCGCACCAGATCGGTCAGTGAGAACCCCGCCCGCTCGCGGTCGCCGCGCAGGATCAGAACCGGTGCCTGCGGTTTCGCCGCCAGAAGATGTGGTTTCGCCGAACGACCCAGCAGCAGGCGCGGCTCGATGTGCAAAGGCTGCCACATCTGCCATTCATCGATCATCGCCCAGAGCGGCGCACGCAGGCGTTCGCGTCCGGCCCCGGCATTGTCCACCAGCTGAGCGTACCAGCGACGTTTGAAGGCCGTCTGCCCTTCTTTTTTGAGCGCCGCGATTTCGGTCCTGCGCCGCTCGATGCCCTCCTTCGTCCATGGCGTATGCGGACCGGGCATGTCGTAAAGGTTCGCCCCGGCGACGACCGCCTTAACGACGCGGTGCGGATAGAGGGCAAGGAAGTCGGTGGCCACGAAACCGCCCAGCGACAGACCGGCCAGACGTGCCCGCTCAATACCCAGATGATCCATCAGCGCCTTGAGGTCTTCGGCGTGCAGGAAGGGCGAAGCCTCGTCCGGCAGGCTGGAGCGGCCATAGCCACGCAGGTCGTAGCGGATGACGCGGTAACGGCGCGCAAATACCTGCCACTGATCATCCCACATCCGGCGGTCGAGGCTGTGGCCGTGGATCAGGATCAGCGGCTCCCCCTGCCCCGCCTCCTCGTAATAGAGGCGTGCACCGGGCAGGTCCACCGTCCCGCGCCGGGCGCCTGTGGTGCGGGTATCGGCAAAGGCGTTGCGCACCATCGGCGCGTAGACAGTCGAACCGAGGAAGGTGTTATAGCCGTCGCGCTGCGCCGCTGGCACATCGGCCTTGGCGAGCACCACTCCCCACAGGTTCGCCGCCCTGTCCACCCAGCCATAGGCACCGGCCCAGCCGGGAGACGACAGGAGGGTCGGCTGTCCGTTGCGGTCCACCTCTTCGCGCCATTGCCCAAGGCCATAGATATCGCTGCGGCTCAACCCACGCGCCGGTTCGACGAAATCATCCTTCGTGATCCTTACCCCGTCCGTGTGGCTGGCCTCCATGGTGCGTACCGAACGCGCCGTCAGAACCTGCCGTCCGCCGAAGCGCCCGCCCTGAGACATCATCGCCAGAAACCGGCCATAGTCGGGGGCGCAGGTGAAAAACCCGCCGCCCAGCATCGGATTGAAGCCCGGCTCTTCGGAGACCGGCGAAAAGCCCGAACGGGTCATGCCCAGGGGCTGAGCGATGCGGGCGTTGAAAATCGCGTTGAAGTCCCGCCCGTCGGCGATTTCGGCCATGCGCCCGGCGACCTGCATGGCCAGCCCGCCATACTGGAACACCTCCCCCGGACGGGCCACGGCGGGCAGGCCGACAATATGACCGACGGCCTCTTCCAGACTCTGATAATCGTCGCGCCGTGCGCCCGACGGCTGATAGTCCGGGTAGCCTGCGGTATGCGACAAAAGTTGCGACAGCGTCGCCTCGCCCTTGAGGTCGGTGAGTTCGGGAATATAGGCCCGCGCCTTGTCCGACCAGTCGAGCCTTCCCGCATCGACGACCGCGGTAATGGTCGCCGCCGCCACCCATTTACCCATCGACGCGACGTGCAGGACGCGCGACGGACCGCCATCGCCGAAATAGGCCTCGTGCAGAACGGCTTCACCCCGCCCGATCTGCAGCCCGATACCGGAAAAATAACCCGCCTCCACCCGCTGACGCAGACGGTCTTCCAGATAGCTGAAATCCGGCGATGGCGTGGCGGCACGGGCAGGCTTCGGCGTCAGCATAATCGCTGCCCCCGCGCCCATGACGGCGCGTCGTGTCCAGAACATGAAGGTGTTCCCTGTTTTATTTTTGGTATCGATATCAAATCTTAACACGGATGCACCACCCGTCAATCCATGCGGGCGGACGCGATCCTATTGCGGTTTGGCGGGGATCAGGCTGAACCCGTAGCTCTGCGGTTGCAACCGGATGCGGTATTTGACCAGAGGCCGGCCGTCGAGGCTCCAGCCCGTATCGCCCCCCACGCCGGTCTGGGCCAGATCGATCAGCAGCGTCCCCTTGTCATGCGGGGCGATTTCCGACGACTTCCACGTCCCGCGCGGCGTGCGCAGATAGAGGTCTTCGTAGGGGAAGGCCAGCGCATTGACCGACAGGGGCGCATCGCCCTTTACCGTCAGACCACCAGTCGTACCCGACAGCGACAGCCAGCGCACGTCGGTCTTGTTCCCCGATTCCTGCGGACGGGAATAGGCGTGGTACTGATCGGCCACCTTACCGGTATAGAGGCCGATGGCCGCCCCCGTCTGGCGATCGACATAGCTTTCCTGAGGTCCGCGTCCGTACCACTGAAGATCGCTCAGCCCCGCATCGGTATCGAAGCGCAGCCCCAGACGCAGCGGATCGGGCAGGTCATCGCGCAGCGGCGTGAAGGTCGCCCCGATCTTCAGCGCGCCATCGTCGCTCAGGCGGTAGACCGTCTCCCAGTGCACCGCGCCCGCTCCGAAGCTGTAGAGAATTTTCACGGCATCGGCGGTCACATCGACCGAACGCACCTGACGCTGATCGGTGAAGGTCTGCCAGATCTTGTGCGAGGTGGCGACCCGTGTGCCTTCGTCATTATCGGTCAGGCCGCGCCAGAAGTTGGGCGTCCCCCCGCTCAGCAACACCTTGCCGCCCGCCGCATAGGTCACCAGCCCCGTCTTTGTATCGAGGCTGAAGACGCTTCCCGCCGCCGTCAGGGTAACGGTGTCGCCTGAGCGCACCGGCTTCACATAGGTCTGCGTCGTCTCCACAGGCTGCGGCGCGTGCAGGACGAATTGCGAAAAGCCCAGCACGGTTCCGGCGGGTACGCCCTTTATGGCCCCGGCCTTTGCCCTGGCCCGCAAGGTGACGATCTGCTCGGAGTCGGGGGAGGCCTTCAGTTTAGGCAGATTGATCGCCACGGCTTTCGACGTCCCGGCGACAACGGATGCCGCGTCGAACGTCCCCGACGTCACCTCGTTTCCATTATTGGTCAGCACCCAGTCGAAATCGAAGCCCGACAGGTCGTTGAAATCGTAGCGGTTGACGACCGTTACCTGACCCGTCGCCGGGAAGCCTTCGAAGACGACCGGCGAATAGACCTTGCGCAGTTCGTAATATTCCGGATCGGGAACGCGGTCGGAACTGATCACGCCATCGCCGACCACCGAATTGTCGCCGCGCGGCGGGTTGATGTCGAAACCCGAGGCGAAATAGGGACGACCCTTGTCGTCTTTTGCATGCACCGTCTGGTCCACCCAGTCCCAGACATAGCCGCCCTGAAGCTTCTTGTGGGCGCGGATGGCCACCCAGTAGTCTTCGAAATTACCGAGCGAATTGCCCATGGCATGAGCGTATTCGGTCTGGATCATCGGCTGGCTGCGCGTCGGGTCTTCGGCCCAGTCGACCATTTTTTCGATGTCGTCGTACATGGGGGCGTAGACATCGACATAGGGCAGCGGCGCGTGGCGTTCGACCAGCGTACCGTGGCCCAGATAGTTGATCAGGCGCGTCGGGTCGTTCCTGCGTATCCACCTGGCGGCATTTTCGAAATTCGGCCCCGTACCGGCCTCGTTCCCCAGCGACCAGAAGATGATCGAAGGGTGGTTCTTGTCGCGTTCGACCATACGCGAAATACGGTCCAGATGCGCGGCCGCCCAGTGCGGCTTATAGCCGAGCTGGATCTGTTCGCGGATCTTTGGGTCATTGGCCTGCGCCGCCTTCTTGTCAGCGGTGTCCATATATTCGTGGCTCTCGATATTGGCCTCATCCAGTACGTAGAGGCCGTATTCATCGGCAAGGTCGTACCAGCGCGGATCATTGGGATAGTGCGAGGTGCGCACCGCGTTGATATTGGCCTGCTTCATCAGCTCGATGTCCTTACGCATCGACGCCTCGCTCAGCACGCGATAGGTGTCCGGGTCGTGCTCGTGGCGGTTCATCCCCTTGATCAGGATGCGTTTGCCGTTGACCTGCACTTCGCCATTGCGGATTTCCACGGTGCGGAAGCCGATATTGCGCGAGGTCGCCGAAATCAGCGCCCCCCTGGCATCGGTAACCTCGATCACCAGACGATAGAGATTCGGCGCTTCGGCCGACCAGGGTTTCACGCCCCTGAGCGTGCCGGTGAGCTTTGCCGCCTTAGCGGTCGAGGCCTTGCCCTTCGCCGTCAGCACCGGTGCGTCGCCGTCATAGACGGTGGCGGTGACATTGGCCGTACCCTTCACCCCGGCCAGTTCGGCCTCCAGCGCAAACACCCCGTCCGTATAGGTTTTGTCGAGACCCGCCGTCACCGTATAGTCGCGCAGATACGTCTTCGGCTCAGCATAGAGATAGACGCTGCGCTCGATCCCCGACAGCCGCCAGAAGTCCTGATCCTCAAGATAGGAACCGTCGGCATAACGATAGATTTCCAGCGCGATACTGTTCTGCCCCGGCTTGACGAACTTAGTCAGATCGAATTCCGACGGCAGCTTGGAATCCTCGGAATAGCCGACCTTTTCGCCATTGACCCAGATGTAATAGGCCGCGCCCGCCGCACCGATATGCAGGAAGACGTCCTTGCCGTCCCAGTCGGCCGGCACGTCGAAGCTGCGCTTATAAGACCCCACCTCGATCATATCGTGGGGGATCAGCGGCTCATTGGCCGGGAACGGATATTTGATGTTCCAGAATTCCGGCAGGCCGAATTTTCCGCCGCCCTGCGCCTGAATCATGCCGGGGACGGCTATCTTGTCCCAGCCCGTCAGGTCGGCATCGGTCTTATAGAAGTCCTTGGGGCGGTTATCGACACCCTTCGAGAATTTGAAGTCCCACGTCCCGTCCAGCGACAGGTAGCGAACAGATGCCGCCATGTCGCCCTTAAGCGCCAGATCACGCGTCTCATAATTAAAGAAGGTCGCCTTCATCGGCAGGCGATTGACCGCCACCACCTCAGGCTGTTCCCACTCCGCCGGGGCTTCGGGTGTGGCCAGCGCAAGTGGCGCAAAGGCCAGCAGGGCGGTCACGGATACGGCGGTCAGCAGCGGGCGGGAAGACTTTTTCATTATAAGGCGTCCATCAGCAAATTGGGCATCAGCAAAACAGGCGTCACCCTTATCCTTGACGCCGAGCCTTTCCGCAAGGACACATCGCATGCCCCAAACCGGCCCACCAAACCGGCGCGCCCATGCCGGGGTTTGCATAAAATGCCGCGCGCGTTGCGATCCGTCACAAAACCTTTGCACACGGCTCCTAATAGCGCCGAAACGAGCCCCCCTTTTCCTGAACCGGACTATCCATGACCCTGTTCCGTCGCCAGCTTCTGACCTCTGCCCTTGCCCTGCTGGCCGGTGTAACGGCCCTGCCGCGCAAGGTGATGGGCGCGCCCAGCCAGAAGGGCACCTTCCGGCTGATGCAGGGGCCGATGATCGGCGGTCGGCCCGGATCGTGTGCGCCTGCACATGCGCGCCAGCGCACGGGCGGCGGTGACCATCGAATACGCCGCCAATCCCGACTTCATCGATGCGCAGGTCAGCTCAGGCGCGCAGACCGGCCCGGACAGCGACTATATCGCCCTGATCGATATTACCGGCCTTAAGCCCGCTACGCGCTACTGGTACCGGGCACGCCTCGACGGGCAGCTGGACGGCTATCAGAAACGGCTGTCGCCCTTCCACTTCACCACGGCCCCGATCACCGGCGCGCGTCAACCCTTCAGCATCGCCTTCGGGTCGTGCGCCCGCATTCAGGCGGCGGAAGTCCAGCCCATCTGGGACGCGGTGGCCGCCGCCGATCCCGACCTGTTCCTGTGGCTGGGCGACAATGTCTATCACGACACGCTGGAGCCACAGATCATGGACGAGATGTGGCGCTGGCAGCGCTCGGTCCCGAACCTTGAGCCCATCCTGCGCACCGTGCCGCAACTGGCCGTCTGGGACGATCACGATTACGCCCTGAACGACCACGACCGCACCAATCCGGTCAAGGACATCGCGCTGAGCAGCTTCAAAAAATACTGGGCCAATCCGTCCTATGGCCTGCCCGACGCACCGGGCGTCTTCTTCAGCTTCGTCTATGGCGATGTCGAATTTTTCATGCTCGACAGCCGCTATTACCGCGATCCGAACGACGCGCCCGACACCCCGCAAAAGACGCTTCTGGGCACGAAACAGATGCAGTGGCTGAAGGACGGCCTCAAAAAGAGCCGCGCCAGCTTCAAGATCGTCGCCTGCGGATCGGGCTGGTCCTGTGCCAAGGGGCCGGGCGGCGATTCCTGGGCGGCCTTCCTGCATGAGCGCGACGCCTTTTTCGACTTCCTGCGCGATGAGAAAATCGCAGGCGTCGTTCTTTTGTCCGGCGACACCCACGTGGGCGAACTGAATGCCATTCCACGCGCAGACAAGGGCGGCTACGACCTGTACGACCTCGTTTCCTCGCCGCTGGCTCAGGACCCCGAACCCGCCAATGCCGCACGCAAACCCGAAAAGCGCGTCTTCCCCGCCTATGTGTCGGATGTCAATTTCGGCGTTCTGCGCTTCGATTTCGACCCGGAACCGCGCCTGACCTTCACCCTGCGCAACAGCCGGGGACAGGCGGCGTGGGAGCCGTTCCGCCTCAAAGCCTCCGATCTGCGCAACGCCACGGCCCGCAAAGGGTGAAAAACAAAGGGTTGCAAGGTGGATTTATTTTTAAAAACGCACTTTTACCCTTGAACAATGCGCGGCAATGCTTTAGCGACACGGTGTCTGACGCGTTTGCGTCACACGCCCTCTGGGCGTTTTCCTCCCTGTTAAACTGGCCGCACCGTTCAAAGTGCGGCTATTTTTTTGCCCGCTTCAGATCCTCAAGCCGGATATCGGCGACCAGAGGGAAGTGGTCAGAAATCACCTGACCGTCGAAAGAGTCGGTCAGTACGCCGAACCGTTCGACATCCAGCCCCTCCCCGACGAAGATGTGGTCGATCGCCGTGCCCGACCGGCGGATATCGAACCCGTTGAAGGTGCCTTGCGGGCCAAAAACGATCGGGCTCAGGCGACGGGTATCCTGAAGCGTCAGGCCCGTCCCCGTGGTCAGGATGCGATAGGCTTCGCTGTCCGGGCCGGTATTGAAATCGCCCATGACGATCACCCGCGCCCCTCTGAATGCCGCCATCCCCTTTAGCTGACGCGCACAGGCCTGACGCGCGGCCTCTCCCACATGGTCGAAATGGGTGTTGCGCACGTCAAAGACCTGCCCCGTCCGTCGGTCTTTGAGGACCAGTCGCGTAATCGTGCGCGGATAGGCAGCGTCATAGGCCTTGCCCGGCCGGTCCGGTGCCGGCGAACACCACTGCGTCGCCGCCGACAGGCGCTCGAAACGCGCGCGGTTGTAAAAGACGGTCGTGCTTTCCCCGACCTTGCCGTCATCGCGGCCCAGTCCATAGTGATCATAGCCCGTCAAATCCACCGCCAGTCCGTCGACCATATGCGGCAGGGCTTCCTGAACCCCCAGTATATCGGGAGCAAAAAAGCGGATCTGTGCCGACATGTGCGGGCGTCGCTCGCGCCAGTTGGGCCGGTCGTCCGGCCCGTCATAGCGGATATTGTAGCTCATCACCCGAAGAACGGAGCCTTCGGTGCGCGTCTGGGCCATGGCCTCACCGGTCAGACACAGGGCGCACAGGAGAATAACGAACAGTTTTTGCATGAAGAGGCCTCCCTGTTTGTTTTTAGAGCGTGTCCCGATCTTGTTGAACCCGATCGGGACACGCTCTAACTTTTTGCTTTAACGCGCTTCTTTTCCGAAAAGGGGTACCCACCTTATCGGGAAGCGCTCTATTTCACTCAGATTTCCGTTCAATCCGGGCGCAACCTGATTTAGGTTTTACAGATTGTCGCCACCGAAAGGAACTCCGATGCATCTGCGCCCCGCCCTCAGCCTTGCCCTTTCAGGTCTTAGTGTAGCGCTCCTGCTGGCCGCGCCCGCATCGGCCCAGACGGCGAAGGCCACGGCAAAGCTGATGACGGGTAAGGGCTTCGCCGCTGCCGAAGCGAAGCTGTCTGCCGATTACGACCGCATCGTCGCCGATATCATCACCTTCACCGAAATACCTGCCCCGCCCTTCGGTGAAGCTGCACGCGCCAGGGCGTTCGCCGAACAGCTCAGTAAGCACGGTCTGAGCGATGTCGAAATCGATGCCGAAGGCAATGCCATGGGCCTGCGCAAGGGGACCGGCGGCGGTGGGCTTCTGGTGGTGGCGGCGCACCTCGATACCGTCTTTCCCGAAGGCACCGACGTCAGGGTTCGCAAAGACGGCAATCGCCTCTATGCCCCCGGCATTTCCGACGACAGCGCCAGCCTGAGCGTGCTTCTGGGCTTTATCCGCGCGCTCGATGCCGCCGGGATCAAAACAAAGGGCGACATCCTGTTCGTCGGCAATGTCGGCGAAGAAGGCCCCGGCGATCTGCGCGGCGTCAAATACCTGTTCAACAAGGGCAAATACGCCGGGAAGATCACCCACTTCTTCAGTGTCGAGCCGGGCGCGGATGGCCGCATGGTCAATGGCGGCACCGGGTCGAAACGCTACGAAGTGACCTTCCGCGGTCCCGGCGGGCATTCCTTCGGCCACTTCGGCATGGTCAGCCCTGCCTATGCGGTCGGCGACGCCATCATGCGTTTGTCGCAGTACGATGCCCCAAAGACGCCGAAAACCACCTATTCCGTGGGTTTGATCTCCGGCGGCACCTCGGTCAACACCATCCCGGCCAGCATGTCCCTGACTGTCGACATGCGCTCGAACGATGCGGGCGAACTGGGCAAGCTCGACGCCTATTTCAAAGCACAGGTCGATGCCGCCGCCGAAGCCGAAAACACCCGCCATTCCACCACGCGTGGCCGCATCAGCGCCGAAATGAAGCTGATCGGGGAACGACCGACCGGCCATACGCCCGAAAACAGCCCGCTGGCCCAGATTACCCGCACCGCCTATGAAACCGCCGGTCAAACCGTGGCCTTTTCGAGCAGTTCGACTGATTCCAACCTGCCCATGAGCCTTAATATTCCCGCCCTGACCATCGGATCGGGCTTCGCCAGCGAGGGCGCGCACTCCCCGACCGAGAACCTGACTCTGGATCGTGAGCGCAATCTCAAGGTGATGGGGGCCGGTCTGGCGGCGATCATCTCGGCCGCCAATATCGCGAAATAAGCCGGTTACCAGCTCTGGGTGCCGACGCTTTCCTCTTCGAGGCTAAGCGCCGACAGGCTGTCAGCATAGTCCATCAGAAGTTCGGCATATTCTTCGGCGGTCAACCGGTGCATGCGGTGCACGCGCGACATGCGGTAGTTCCAGAACGAGCTGATGTGGCTGAGAATACCGATATGTTCACCCAGCTCGAAAAAGAGCGACGGGCCTTCCAGCAGGAAACGGCGGAAGGGTGACGGATTGCGGCCCTGAGTCAGGGCCTGATAGGCACGGTCATAGACCGACAGGGTGCGTCCGACCTGCATGATGGCCGCCGAAATCCGCTTGGCCAGCCGGGGCCGGATGTCGGCCAGAAACTCCATGACGGCTTTTTCACGCGTCATCATCGGCTGATAATTGGCCAGCCCCTGAAGCACCTTGTTCAGTTCTTCCTGAAGCTCCAGATAGCGCCATTTGAAATAGAGAAAGCCGCGCCACGAGAAGATACCGTCGGAAAACTCCCCCGCCGACAGGCGCAAAGTCATGCGCAGCGGGTCAAGCTCGTGGTCCAACTCGTCGGCCAGAATCTTACCCGCCAGCTTAAGCGTCGCCTGCTGCATGGATGAGCCAAAGGCTTCGCGCACAAGGCTTTCGATTTCGCCATTGGCAAAGCCGATCATGCGCTGGATGTCGGCGGGCGAAATCTGCAGATAGCAGGGCGCGGGCTTGAACCCCCGGCGCGCCAGATGCTCGCGCACCAGAAACGGGTCCAGCGACGGCAGTTCGTCAAGGCAGGACAAAACCTCAACATCGGGCAGGCTGGCTACCGCCGTGGTGTTGTAGATGTTGCGCAGAAAACCTTCGTAACCGATCTGCCCGACCAGAATAGACTGCCCGCCCAGCTTCAGATCGTCGTGATCGAAGGGCAGGACGACCTTGGTCGTGGTGCGCCGCGGCCGCGTAAACAGGTCGCGTTCATTGGCCCGCAGCGTGTGTTTGAGGATCAGGGCGCGGTTCATCTGCCGGTTGGCGAAGAACGGCTTCTGCGAATATTCCGGGCGGTCGTAGCTGGTGCGGTAAATCTGGCCCAGATTGAGCACGCGCGCGGTCGAGGCCGTATCGCTCAGATTAGCGAGGCTGCGTACGTCCTTCTGACTGCCGGAAATTTCCATTGCCCAGTTTACCCCATGGCGCGGCCCGGATTGTCAGCCTGCGCATATCCCTGTTTTTCCACTTATGGGATCACAGGGTTAAATTGGGGTAAATATTACCGGTAAGTCCTTTTTGGGCGGTGCATATCCACAATCGCTTCCCAACAGAAGGGGGCGACATGGCTTCGCAAAGAGCCTATAGAGGCCGCGCTTTTCCGGAGGTCATGCCATGCGCCGTCTGCTGCTGTTGGGGACTGTTCTTATCACGATTGCCGGCCTGACCGGGCTTGGCATCTGGCAGGTCAAACGCCTGATGTGGAAGACAGCGCTGATCGAGACGGTAAACGCCCGCACGACCGCCCCGGCTGTGGCACTGGATGCCGGGCGGAACGGCTGGCCCGCCCTGAACAAGGCGAATGACGAATACCGCAGGGTGCGCCTCAGCGGGCATTTCCTCAACGATAAGGAAGTGCAGGTCTATGCCCTGACCGAGGCGGGCGCGGGTTACTGGGTCCTGACGCCACTGGTCACCGATACGGGGGCGACCATCATGGTCAATCGCGGCTACGTGCCGACCGATCTGAAAGCGCCTGCGACGCGCCCGGCCGGTCAGGTATCGGGGCCGGTGGCCGTCACGGGCCTTGTGCGCATGTCGGAGGTCAAGGGCTGGCTGTTCTCTCAGCCCAACGATCCCCCTTTTCGCTGGTATCGCCGTGATACGAAGATGATCGCGACGTCTCAGGCGCTGGGCTACGTCCCGCCCTACTTCATCGATGCCGACGCCACGCCCGTTCCCGGCGGCTGGCCTAAGGGCGGCATGACGGTGATCCGTTTCACCAATCACCACCTGTCCTATGCCCTGACCTGGTTCGCCATGGCGGCAGGTCTGGCCGGCGTCACCTTCTGGCAGTGGCGGCGGTCAAAAGAAAAAGAGCGCGCCGACGATTACCGTGGCGCGCCCTGATGTTCATGGCCGGAATTTATTTTGTGACGAAACGGTCTCAGGCCCGCGCCGTTTCGAACCAGTTGACCAGACGATCCTGATTCTTCGACATGATCGCCAGATGCAGACGACGGAACGGCCCGTTGATCAGCTCAAGCGACAGGTCGAACATACCGAAACCCGGACGCGGCGCAGCCGCAGCGGCCACAATGTCTTCGCGCGGAATGGCGATGTCGAGCAGGATACCCTGATATTCGAGGCGGTCTTCATAGACGCGCAGTTCGCAACGCCACAGAACCGGCACGACGAACAGGGCTACGGCCACGGGAATCATCCCCATCACCACGCCCGAAAACTGCGTCAGGAGCGAACCCCCGGACAGATAGGCATTGGCCATGAGCATAATGCCTGCGACAATTTGTAGCAGGGCAGCGCAAAGCAGGGCCGCCTTAACGACCGGACCAAAACGATAGGTGTGCAGCGCGTCAGTCATGACAGTGTCTCCCATATCGACGCCCAAATTCACGCGAGCGTCAGTTTCACAATAATTGGTACACGACAACCGGTTGCGCAAGCGAAATCTGCTGTTTTTGACAAAATTGTCAGTTTATTTATCCACAAACGCCGTCACACTTAGCGGAATTTTACGTAAGTGCCGAAATTAACATAACAAAAATATTCCGCCGCGCGCGTGGGCACTGCGACATTTTGCCTATTGCTATCGTGAAAAATTTCATTAGGACGCACGCCATTTGACATTTAAAAAACGCCTCTTCCCGGGGCGCTCAAGTTCGGTGAATGCCTCGTGCCCGTAACCCCCTCCGTAGCCTCCTCCCGCCTCCGCAAAGGCCTTGCCGCCGCGCTGCTGGCCGTGACCGCTGTGTCGCTCAGCGGCTGCGACTGGGCACTGATGGACCCTAAGGGGCCCATCGGTCTTGCCGAAAAGGACCTGATCCTGCTGGCCGTGGCCCTGATGATGATCCCGGTCGTTCCGGTTATCGTCATGACCCTGTGGTTCGCTTACCGCTACCGCGCCTCCAACACCAAGGCGACCTACGATCCCAATTTCGAGCATTCGAACCGCATCGAAGCCGTGGTGTGGGGCATTCCGACCCTGATCATCATCGCACTCGGTACGGTGACGTGGGTGTCTACCCATCAGCTCGACCCGCACAAAAAGGTCGAAGCCGTCGCCGAACGCTCTCACATCGCCCCGGTCGAGGTCGAAGTCGTCGCGCTCGACTGGAAATGGCTGTTCATCTATCCGGAATACGGCATCGCCACCGTCAACGAGATGGCCATGCCGGTCGGTACGCCGGTGCACTTCAAGATCACCTCCGGCACGGTGATGAACTCCTTCTTCATCCCGCAACTCGGCACCCAGATCTACGCCATGAGCGGCATGCAGACCCACCTGTCGCTGCGCGCCGACCATGCGGGCGACTATCCCGGCATCTCGGCCAACTATTCGGGCTTCGGCTTTGCCAATATGAAGTTCACGGCCAAGGCCATGGACGACGAGGCTTTTGCCGCCTGGGTGGCCAGCGCCAAGGCTTCGGGCAATAAGCTCGATGCCGAAGGCTATAAGGCCCTGTCGCAGAAGGGCTCGACCGATAAGCCGGCTTTCTACGCCGAGGTTCAGCCCGCCATGTTCACCAAGATCCTCAACGGTTGCGCCGATGGCGGCCTGTGCCGCGAGGACGCCTTCAACATGGCCATGATGAAGAATCTGGTGCCCGGTGGCGTCGACTGCGTCGCGCCGGATATCCTGACCTCGAAAGACAAGAAAACCGATACCGTGGCCTTCAGCCGCAATGTCACGCCGGAAAGCTGAGCGGGTTACCCCGTTCCGTCCTTCTTAGTGCTCCCTTAATTCGCAAAGCGTTTCTGATCCATGTCCAGCCGCGTCGACCAACTCCACGAAGATCCGCTTCTGCGCGCCGTCTTCGGCAAGCTCCATCTCGAATCCATTCCCTGGCACGACCCCATCATTATGGGTGCCGGTGCGGGCATGGTTATCGCCGCCGTCGCGGTGCTGGGCCTGACCACCTATTTCAAGCAGTGGAAATACGTCTGGTCGAACTGGCTGACCAGCGTGGATCACAAGAAGATCGGGGTGATGTATATCATCCTCGCCCTCGTCATGTTCCTGCGCGGCTTTGCCGACGCCCTTATGATGCGTGCCCAGCAGGCCATGGCCTCGGCCGGCAGCGAGGGTTTCCTGCCGCCGGATCACTTCGACCAGATCTTCACCGCCCACGGCGTGATCATGATCTTCTTCGTCGCCATGCCCTTCGTCGTCGGCCTGATGAACATCGTCATGCCGCTTCAGATCGGCGCGCGCGACGTCGCCTTCCCCTATCTGAACTCCCTCAGCTTCTGGCTGACCACGTCGGGGGCCATTCTGGTCAACGTTTCGCTGGTCGTCGGTGAGTTCGCTCACACCGGCTGGCTGGCCTATGCGCCGTTGTCCGGGATCGAATTCTCGCCGGGGGTCGGGGTGGATTACTACCTCTGGGCCTTGCAGATATCCGGTCTGGGGACCCTGTTGTCGGGCGTCAACCTGATCACCACCATCTTCAAGATGCGCGCCCCGGGCATGACCCTGATGCGTATGCCGGTCTTCACCTGGACGACGCTGGCCTCGAACATGCTGATCGTCGCCGCCTTCCCGATCCTGACGGTGACGCTGGCGCTGCTCAGCCTCGATCGCTATCTGGGCATGCACTTCTTCACCAATGACGGCGGCGGCAATGCCATGCTGTACGTCAACCTGATCTGGGCCTGGGGTCACCCCGAAGTCTACATTCTGGTTCTGCCGGTGTTCGGCGTCTTCTCGGAAATTGTCGCCACCTTCTCGCGCAAGCGCCTGTTCGGCTACGATTCCATGGTCTACGCCACCATGTGTATCGCCATCCTGTCCTTCATCGTGTGGCTGCACCACTTCTTCACCATGGGCGCAGGGGCCAATGTGAACGCCTTCTTCGGCATCACCACCATGATCATCTCGATCCCCACCGGGGTTAAGGTGTTCAACTGGCTGTTCACCATGTACCGCGGCCGCCTGACCATCGGTCTGCCGATGATGTGGACCATGGGCTTCATCATCACCTTCGTCATCGGCGGCATGACCGGCGTTCTGATGGCCGTTCCGGGTGCGGACTTCGTCCTGCACAACTCGGTCTTCCTGATCGCCCACTTCCACAACGTCATCATCGGCGGCGTGCTGTTCGGCTGTTTCGCGGCGATGAACTACTGGTTCCCCAAGGCGTTCGGCTTCAAGCTGCACGAAGGCCTCGGCAAGGTCAGCTTCTGGTGCTGGATCGTCGGTTTCTACGCCGCCTTCATGCCGCTCTATGCGCTGGGCCTGATGGGCATGACGCGCCGCCTGAGCCATATGGACAACCCGGTGTGGCACGCCTACCTGATCGTCGCCGCCATCGGTGTCGGCATCATCGCGCTCGGCATTGCCGCCATGCTGGCTCAGATCGTCTGGAGCATCATCAAGCGCAACGAACTGCGCGACGAAACGGGCGATCCGTGGGACGGCCGTACGCTGGAATGGGCCAGCTCCTCGCCCCCGCCCTTCTACAACTTCGCCGTCACCCCGGCGATCGGCAACCACGACTCCTTCTGGGACGCCAAGCAGACGGGTCAGGCCTTTGTTCAGCCGCAGACCTATGAGCCGATCCACATGCCGCGCAACACCGCGACGGGCCTGCTGATCGGTCTGGCCAGTATCCCGTTCGGCTTCGCGCTCGTCTGGCACATCTGGTGGCTGGCTCTGGTCACCTTTGTGGGCATGATCGTCATCGCCGCCCTGCACACCTTCAACGAAGACCGCGACTATTACGTTCAGCCTGACGAGATCAAGGCGATCGAAGACGCGCGCTTCGCCAAACTCAAGTCCCACCAGATAAAGATTGGGGAGGCCTGATCCATGAGCCATCCTGCCAACCCTGTTGACGCTCTGAAAGACGAGCTGAAGTCGGCCTACGACCACAACCCGAACGACGCCCATCATACGGACGATCATCATCACCACGACGAAGCGGCCAAGGTTACCCTCGGCTTCTGGATCTACCTGATGAGCGACTGTATCCTGTTCGCCTCGATCTTCGCCACCTATGGTGTGCTGAAGGACGCGACGGCGGGCGGCCATAACGGGCGCGAACTGTTCGACCTCGGCTTCGTCGCCATCGAAACCGCCCTGCTGCTGCTGTCGTCGCTGACGTTCGGCCTGTCGATGATTTCGATGCAGGCCAACAAGCTTAAGGGCGTGATCGGCTGGCTGGCCGTGACCGGCCTGCTGGGTCTGGGCTTCATGGGCATGGAACTCTATGAGTTCAACCACCTGATCCACGAAGGCGCAGGCCCCGATCGCTCGGCCTTCCTGTCGGCCTTCTTCACCCTGGTCGGTACGCACGGTATCCACGTGACCTCCGGCCTTGTGTGGATGGGGATCATGTTCGTCCACCTCTTCCGCCGCGGCCTGACCCCCGCCAACCGTATCCGCATGATGGAACTCAGCCTGTTCTGGCACTTCCTCGACATCATCTGGATCGGCGTTTTCAGCATCGTCTACCTGATGGGAGCCGCCTGATGCATATCCCTGATAAGCCCACCGTGCACACCGCCAAGGACCCGCATACGGAACTGGCCGATCACCACGCCACCGACAAGCTCAACCATGGACACGGTCACGACCATGGCCCCAGCCACGGTTCGGTGAAGTCCTATCTGATCGGTTTCGTCCTGTCGGTCATCCTGACGGCCATTCCCTTCGCCCTGACCATGCTGAAGATCCTGCCGGCCTCGAGCCTGATCCCGGTGATCCTCATTCTGGGCGTCGTGCAGATTCTGGTGCACCTGCACTACTTCCTGCACATGGACACCTCCTCAAGCCAGATCTGGAACAATGCCGCCTTTGTCTTCACGGTGATCATCGTGGGCATCCTGATCATCGGCACCATCTGGGTCATGTTCCACCTGAACCACAACATGGCCCCCGGCATGATGCCGATGGGCGGGATGGGGTGACCTTGGGGGCAATTTGGCACCCTGCCCTTTTGAACTAAAAAAACCGTCCGGCGCATAACCGGGCGGTTTTTTGTTCACATGACAAAGGCCGGGAAGCCCAAAAAAGCCGCAATCAACGCTATGGCTACAAAGAAGCCCCCTGAGCGGATTTTTGCACTCTTGGCACACATCATCAAAATGGAGCGCCAAGGCCGCTCAGCGGGCTTTTCTGCGGGTCACGGCGCACGCTTGCCCGCCGCAAGCCTTTGACAGACTCAACTCTTTGTTTTTGAATCAGAATTTACCGAACATCGGGCGCTTCAACGGCCCGATAGCCACCGGTTCGCCGAAATCGGGGGTGCCGTCCTTGCGATAGCGGAAATATTGCACCCGGGTATGGCGGTTGGGGTCGAACAGGGAGTTGCCCTTGATCTCCTTGTAGTCGCGGGCGTGATAGACCAGCACGTCCCTGCCCTTCTCATCGACCGTGAAGGCGTTGTGCCCCGGCCCCCAGACCTGATGCGCCTCCGAGCTTTTGAACACCGGCACCGGCGACTTCGTCCACGAGGCCGGGTCCATCAGGTCGGCATCGGCCTTCGCTGTCAGCATACCCATGCAATAGTTGGCGTCCGTCGCCGAGCCGGAATAGGTGATGAAGACGTAGCCGTTGCGGACCAGCACGGCCGGACCTTCGGCGACCTTGTACTTCACGCACTCCCAGTCATAGGTCGGCACGGTCAGGCGCACAGGCTTCGCCGCCAGAGTCGACGGTGTCTTCATCGGGGCCATATAGAGGTTGGAATTGGTATCGACCCCCGGCTCCTTCTGCGCCCAGACCATGTAGCGCACACCCTTGTGCTCGAATGCGGTCGCATCCAGATTGAAAGTGTCCCACGGCATTTCCACCTGCACCGGCGCATCCCATTTCGCGCTCAGCGGATTGGCGTCGGAGGTCGACAGGACGTAGGTGCGCACACGGAAGGGCTGGTCCTTGTCCCCTGCCCCGAAATACAGGTGCCACTGACCGTCGAACCACAGGATTTCCGGTGCCCAGATATAGCCGCCCATGCGGCCTGTCTCCGGCCTGCGCCAGACAACGGCTTCTTCGGCATCGGTCAGGCCCGCCAGCGTCTTCGACCGTCTCAGGATCAGGCGGTCGTATTCCGGCACGGTGCCGGTGAAGTAGTAATAGCCATCTGCGTGTTTGAAAATCTGACTGTCGGCGCGCTGCTTCACCACCGGATTGACGAGGCGCGGCGTGGCGGCTTCGGCCAGTACGGGCACACTCAGGCCTGCGGCGGCGGCGGACCCCAGAAACAGGCGGCGTGAAAAGGTCGGCATGTCGGCAAGGGCTCCCGTTTGGTCACGACGAGCCCCTTAAGGCCGCCATTATTATGTCTTACAATTAGCCTACGTGGGTCACGGGGATGAGTCAAAGGTCGAGGATAAGAAAATGCCGGATCATGTGAATATCACGTCGGGGGCAGTACCTGTTCGCCCGCTAAAGAACCAGATCGGAGCCATCGCTCAGGCCTTTATTCTGGCCCCGCTCCCCCTGCCCTTTCTGCTGGCCCTGTCGGTTGGTCAACCGGTTTATGCCATCGGGCTGTTCCCGGTGATCTATCTGCTGAGCTGGATTGTGCTGCTGCTGTTCGGTCTGCCCTGGCACGTGGTGATGCATCTTCTCAGGCTGCGTTCGGTGTTCGCCTATCTGGCAGGGGGTGCATTGGGCGGGCTGGGTGTCTGGCTATGGTTCTTCGGTCGGAATATCGAAGGCCTCAGATACGGCGGATACGGAGCGGACTATCTCTGGCAATTAGGCCTGTGTCTGTGCCTCGGTACGGTGTGCGCAGGGATTTTCTGGGCGGTAGTGGTGCGGCCTCGTAACGAGCACAGACCCGTGAACCTAAGGCTCGATCAAACCCTTTGAATCCTTCCCTTAATATCAAAACCTCTGAAGACGTTAGAGGGGTTTAAGAGTCTAAGGTTATAAGGTTAAGCCCCCGATAGAGCCTGAATTTCGCAAGCAAATCAGCTTTTTCCGCATAGGGCCCGTTCCCGAAGTGTCGCGCTTGCGTTCCTGAAGTGTCAAAGCCTGCGTTCCCGAAGTGTCAGGGGATTGTTCCTGATGTGTCGGGCAGCGTTCCCGAAGTGTCGAAACTCCGGTGCAAAGCTCTGAAATTTGAATCAATTTCGCCGATGCCCGCGCAAAATTCATTCAAACCGATTCCCGGTCTGTCAACAGATTCGCTTTTCGCGGGGTTTTTACGGGGACAAGTCCACTTCGTCGCAAAGTGATTCGTCACTTCGGGAACGCTTTTGTCGCGGGGATAGATGAAGTGAGAGAATCGAAAAGCGGAAGGAAGACAAAAGAACGCAGGGGCCGCAGGCCCCTGCACCCCATAACCGGGAGCACAAATGCCGGGAGATGGTGTGTCCTGAGGCGGGATTAAGGGGCTGCGCTCGAAGCCAGGTGGACACGGAGAGTATCGGGGTACAGGGGCCTGTGGCCCCTGTATTCTTCCTCGCTTCACGACAAATTAAGCCCGCAACTGATGGCGGTTCTTTTCGTGATAGCGCTTCACAAAGCCGATAAAGGCGCTTTGATAGCGGTCCGGCGCGCGGTCCTCGCTCTCGGACAGCCAGCCACGAAATTCGGCGTGCAGGGCGTGGAAGTCCCAGCCGCGATAGTGTTTGCGCAGATAATCGAGCGTGTCTTCGCTGACGTAGCCGCGCGGCTCGTCATTGCCGGCAATGGTCTTCGCTTTCGCCACTGGCCTGGCGGCTTCGACCGGAGGTGTGGCGGCGATATCGCGGCGAACCATGCGCAGCAGCGGCTCACGCGAGGTGGCGGCTTCGGTCAGGCTGAGGTCGAAACCGGGCAGGTCGTTCTTGCGCACGATGGCGGCAATCTCGAATTTGAAGCGGCGATACTGGCCTTCGGCCCCGGACTTCTCGAACAGGGTCGGCAGGGCGATGGAGAAGCCGCCCTCACCTGCCCCGCCGGCATGCTTACGCGCGACCTTGTAAAGCCAGCGCTCGCGCCCGCCGGTAATGTCGAAATAGGCGCGTTCGATCGACAGTACGCCACCGTTCATCAGCACGCCGTCATAGAACCAGCTCGACAGCGAAAGGCTCAGACCCCGCGACCGTTCGGTCTTTTCATCGACCATCTGGCTCCAGTTGTCGAGCCAGGAGAAGGTCGCTTCGCGGCGCAGGTCCGAGCGGATATTGGTCTTGACCGTGGTCGATTGCAGCCGGTCGAGCGCCTGTCCCAGAAGCTCGTAGGAGCGCCCGGAAATCGGCCGTCCGATCGACCGCAGCAGATCGTAGGGCATGATCTTCAGGGTACGCGGGATTTCGTTGACGCGGCGCTGCTTCATATCGTTGAGCACGCTGGCGCAATAGATGAGGATATCGGCATCCCAGATGGTCGCCATGCCATAGTCGGGATTGGCCGAAACGTGGACCCAGACCTTGCCGTCGGGGGAGGTGTAATCGATGGGCTTGAGGCGCTTGGACTTGGCCAGACTGAAGAAGGGGCGCTCCATCATTTCGCGCTGATCGCGCAGGCTCAGATCGGCCAGATAGGGCAGGAAAAGATCGATCTGTTCAGACTTGTCTTCGGCCATTTTCGCGTCGGGCTAAGGATGTATGGAAAAGTTTCCTCGAAGAAACTTTATGCCGATTCTCTCTGATGGGTATCGGGTCTCTCGGATCGGTACAGGGGTGTGGGGCCTCAGGCCCCACGCACTTACAATTTAAGATTCTGGGGTCGCGGAACCCAGACCCCAAAAGTTTCCTTGAGGAAACTTCCCTAACGCAGCCCCTTGCCCTGCTTGTCCAGCGCTTCCAGCGCCTTGCGGAACAGGTCGGTCAGTTCGCGGGCCGAAGCTCCGGACCCGGCATGCAGGCGCAGTGAGACGCCGTTGCGATTGGATGACATGACGCTGAGCGCCGGACGGCCGGAGGGGGCGGGCAGGGTGATCAGACTGCGGTCTTCGGAAGCGGAGGGCGCATCGACAGTCAGAAGCTGACGCACGACTTCGGCGGCGGAAACCTGAGGGCCTCCGCAGAAGCGTTCCTGCATCTTGCTCAGTTCTTCGGCGGCGTATCGCATCAAGGGCAGCAGCGTATCGTCATTGGCGGCTTCCAGCGCCTGGATCTTCTGCGCCAGCGGATAGCAGGTGGCCAGCTGGATATCGGCGGGGCTGGCGAAGGCACCGACGGCCCAGTCGGGCAGGGCACCGACGCTGAGCATTTTCGACAGCCAGCCCTTAGACAGGCGCAGGCGCTCGGCCATGCGTACCTGCTTGCCGCCGTAGTGCATATCCAGCGCGCTGAGATAGGTGCGGGCGCGTTCGAAATCCGAAACGTCCTTGCGTGCGCGGTTTTCGATGTCGGAGATGCGGAAGGCCGACTCGTCATCAAGCGTATAGA
>JASGGL010000011.1:0-27997 GCA_047605065.1 Asticcacaulis sp. | reverse complement strand
CATCCTTTTGTTTTTTCATCTATTGTGATGTCCAGCCGCCGTCTATGGGAATGGCCGTGCCGGTGATATTGTGCGCCAGTGGCGAACACAGCCACAGGGCGGTGGCAGCGATTTCTTCGGGCTTGCTGATGCGCTGCGACGGCTGTTTTTCGGCCAGAAGGGCGGCGATACCGGCCTGCCGGTCTCCGCCGGAGGCGGCAGCGCGGGCCTGAATCTGAGGCTCGATCAGGGCTGTCTCGGTCCAGCCGGGGCACAGGCAGTTGATGGTGACGCCCTTGCGTGCATATTCGAGCGCCGCCACCTTGGACAGGCCGATCAGGCCGAATTTCGAGGCGACATAGGGGCCTTTGTCGACCGAGGCCACCAGTCCGTGCACCGAAGCAATGTTGATAACGCGCCCTGAGCCGCGCGCCGCCATCTTGGGCAGGGCGAAGCGCATGGTGGCCATGGCGGCGGTGAGGTTGACCGACAGGAGCGTATCCCACGTCTCGTCTTCTATCTCGGCGAACGGGACCGTTTTCTGCACGCCGGCATTGTTGATCAGGATATCTATGCCGCCGCCCCAGTCCCAGACCCCCTGCATCATGCGGTCAATGGCGGGGCGGTGGCGCAGGTCGGCTTCGAAAAAGCGGGTTTCGGCCCCGAAGCTACGGATATGGCCGGTCGCGGCGTCGATTTGCTGCGGTGTGGCCAATCCATGCAGGGCGATGTGCGCCCCCGCAGAGGCAAAGGCTTCGGCGATGGCAAGCCCTATACCCTGCACAGAACCTGTAATCAGCGCGGTTTTGCCGCGCAGAGGAAGATCGGCCGTCATGTCGTATTCCCTGTCAATAGCGGTCGCTTTGCGCGGCTCTGATGCCGACTATCGGAGGGGGAGGGGCAGGGGTCAATAAAAAATTCAACAAGCGCTGAATTTTTTACCTTCATGCTCTTGGCAAACGATCAGGACCTTCGTAGAACGATTGAAAAACAAGGAGGAGACCACTGATGCCTGAGAAGATATATCCGGATGCGAAGGTTGCGTTGGAGGGGTTGGCCTTTGACGGGATGGTTGTGATGGCGGGGGGCTTTGGTCTCTGCGGCATCCCTGAGAACCTGATCGCGGCGCTGCGCGACACCGGCGTGACCGGGATCACGGCCATATCGAACAATGCCGGGGTCGATGGCTTCGGACTGGGGATGCTGCTCAACACGCGTCAGATCAAAAAGATGATCTCCTCCTATGTCGGTGAGAACAAGGAGTTCGAGCGTCAGTATCTGTCGGGTGAGCTTGAGCTCGAGTTCAATCCGCAGGGCACGCTGGCTGAGCGTATCCGGGCTGGCGGCGCGGGCATTCCGGGCTTCTATACCGCCACCGGCGTCGGCACGCTGGTCGCCGAGGGCAAGGAACTGAAAGAATTCAACGGCCGGACCTATGTGCTGGAGACCGGCCTTGTTGCCGATCTGTCGATCGTCAAGGCGTGGAAGGCCGATGAGCGCGGCAATCTGGTCTTCCGCAAGACGGCGCGCAACTTCAACCCGATGATGGCGACGGCGGGCAAGGTCTGCGTGGCCGAGGTCGAGGAGATCGTGCCGGTGGGGTCGCTTGACCCCGATCAGATCCACACGCCGGGCATCTATGTCGACCGGATCGTCAAGGGGACGTTCGAGAAGCGCATCGAACAGCGCACCGTGCGTCAGAGAGAAGGAGCCTGATCATGCCGTGGACGAGAGACGATCTGGCAGCCCGCGCTGCCAAGGAATTGCAGGACGGCTATTACGTCAATCTGGGGATCGGCATACCGACGCTGGTGGCCAACCACATCCCTCAGGGCATGACGGTGACCTTCCAGTCGGAGAACGGCATGCTGGGCATGGGCCCGTTCCCCTATGAGGATGAGGTGGACCCGGACCTGATCAATGCCGGCAAGCAGACGATCACCGAACTGCCTGAAACGAGCTATTTCTCGTCGTCGGACTCATTTGCCATGATCCGCGGCGGGCATATCGACCTGACGATCCTCGGGGCGATGGAGGTGGCTGAAAACGGCGACATCGCCAACTGGATGATCCCCGGAAAGCTGGTCAAGGGGATGGGCGGGGCCATGGACCTTGTGGCCGGTGTGAAGAAGGTCGTGGTGGTGATGGAGCACGCCAACAAGGCGGGCGAGTCCAAGGTGCTGAAGGCCTGCACCCTGCCGCTGACCGGGGCGGGGGTGGTCAATCTGATCATCTCGACGCTGGGAGTGTTCGAGGTGAAGCCCGATGGCTCAGGCCTCACCCTCATCGAACTGGCTCCGGACGTCACGCTCGACGAAATCACGTCAAAGACCGAAGCAAAATACAACGTCGCTTTGAAAGGCTAATCGCGGAAGCGATAGCCTATGCCGGGTTCGGTCAGGATGAAGCGCGGACTGAGCGGATCGTCCTGTAGTTTCTCGCGCAGGTGCTGGGTGTGGATACGCAGATAATGGGTCTGGTCTGTTGAGTGTCGCCCCCACACGGCCTTCAGAAGAAAGGCGTGGGTCAGTACCTTGCCTGCGTGCTGAATCAATGTTGATAATAGCTTGTATTCGATCGGAGTGAGGTGGACATCCGTGCCATCGAGCCAGACGCGTCGCGCCGTCGTATCCACCCTAAGGTCGCCGCGCTCGAAAATCGTTTCGGCCGGAGGCGTGGGGCGGGCGTGGCGTAAGGCGACCTTGAGACGCGCCAGAAGCTCTCCGGCGGCAAAGGGTTTGGTCAGATAGTCGTCGGCCCCACTGTCCAATGCTTCGATCTTATCGGCCTCCTGTTCGCGCGCCGACAGGACGACGATAGGGACCTGCGACCATTCGCGGACATCACGGATAAAGGCCTGTCCATCCTGATCGGGCAGGCCGAGATCGAGAATGACCACATCCGGTGTGTGCAGGGTAAGCTGTTGCAAACCTTCTTTGGCGGTGGCGGCTTCGCGGACCTCATAATCCTGCGCGCTGAGCGTGGCGCGCAGATAGCGGCGGATATCCGCTTCATCTTCGATAATCAGGACGCGGGTCATTCTTCGGTTTTAGCCTCAGGCAGGGTGAAGATAAAGCTGGCACCGCCCTCAGGGGTGTTGCGGGCGAAGATCTGGCCGCCATGGGCCTCGATAATGCCTTTGCATATAGCCAGCCCTAGGCCGGTACCTTCTGAGGTTCTATCTGAGGTTTGACCATTATTAGTATGAAATTTAAGAAATATTTTTTCCTCGTCGCCGGGAGGTATGCCTGAGCCGTTATCGCTGATGCGTACGCGTACGAAGGCGTCGTCGCGCTCCATATCGACGGTGATCAGGCCATTATCAGCGGTATGGGTAATGGCGTTTTCCAGCAGATTGATCAGCACCTGTTCGATCAGCGCCCCATCGATACGAACCAGCGGCAGCTGCCCCGTCGTCAGGGTGCGGATCTGACGCTCGCCTTTTTGAGCCTCGATGCGTTGCAGGGCCGCACCGACGATTTCCTGCACGAGGTACGTCTCGAAATTGAGCCGTAACTGTCCGGAGGTGATGGCGGCCATGCGCAGCAGATTGCTGACGAACTTTTGCAGGCGGGTCAGCTGTCCCCACAGGGCCGTCAGTTCGTCGACCGCCTCGCGCGGCAGCTTGCGCCGCATTTTCAGCAGGGTGGCCACCGCGCCGTTCATGGCGGTCAGCGGGGTTTTGAGATCGTGCGACAAAGAGGCGAGAAGGACGTTGCGCAGCTTCTCGTTCTCGCTGTCGATACGTGCATGTTCGGCGTCGCTGGCCTGATGGGCGCGCCCGAAAGCCCCGGCGATCAGGGCGGCGATGGTCTCAAAGATAAGCTGTTCCGCGCCGGTGAAGCGCCGTCCTGCCGGGCGCGGCGTAAGCGCCAGAACGCCCAACGCCCGGCCGTCGCCGGGAAGGGGCAGATAGAGGCCGCTGGCGGCGGGAAGGGTGTCGGTATATTGCCCGGCCTTTTGCCGGTTCTGTAAAACCCAGCGCATGGCGGCCAGTTCACGTGGATCGGTGACGGTGCGTCCGGCGACCTGATGATCGCCTTCCCACAGGGCGACATCGACGTCGAGTGCAGCCTCAAGGTGCTGCGCCGCCGTCGATGCCATGGCCTCTATGCCGCGAACCGAGGCCAGTCGCCGCGACAGGTCGTAAAGGAGCCGCGTTTCGGCCTCACCCTTGCGCGCCAGCCGGGCGTGCAACGACAGGCGCGCGGTCAGAGACCCCACGACCAGCGAGGTGATCAGCATCACGGCAAAGGTGACGGCATAGCTGACATCATCGAAGGTGAAGGTGTAATAGGGCTTGATAAAGAACCAGTTGAACGCGGCAACGGACAGGACCGACGCCATGACGGCGGGGCCGATGCCGTAACGCGCGGCGGTGATCACCACGCCGGTCATGTAGAGCATGATGAAGCTGTCGGGATCGATGCGTTCCCGAAACGGCAGGCCCAGCGCGGTCGCGGCGGCGACCATAAGCGCCGCCCTCAGCGGATCATAGGGTCCAAGTCCGAAGGCTTCGATCAGGGAGGGCCCCGACGGCAGAGGATAATGCGGGACGCTGCCGTCCTGATCAACATTGATTGTGGTGATTTCAATATCTCTGGCCCTGGCGATCAGCGTTTCGGACAGAGAGCGCAGGCCGAGGTATCGCCGCCAGAGGGGCTGTGGCCGGTGGCCCAGCACAAGGCGCGTAAAGCCGTTCTGCCGCGCGTAGGTCAGTATGGCGGTGGCGGCGTCTCCGGCATTGAGGCGCACAACGCGCCCGCCCAGCGTTTCGGCCAGCCTGAGATTGTCCTCGACCGCTTGCCGTGCCTGAGCCGACAGGGTTTCGTGGCGGCTGGTCTGCAGATAGAGCGAAAACCACGGCGCGCGCGACCGGTCGGCCATGCGTTTGGTGTGGCGGATCAGGCGGGCGCTGAGGGCGTCCGGGCCGGTCAGAACCAGAATCTTCTCACCGGTGGCGGTTTCATCCTGCCCCATGGCCAGACTGAGGTGGTCGTTGCGGACGTCCTCGCGTTCGGCGGCGCGGCGCAGGGCGATTTCACGCAGACGTCCGAGATTGGTCTTTTTAAAGAAGTTTTCGACGGCGCGGGCGTTCGCGCCTTCGGCGACATAGACCTTGCCTTCGGCCAGCCGCCTGAGCAGCGCGTCCGGTGCGATGTCGATCAGGGCAATCTCATCGGCGGCGTCGAACACGGCGTCCGGCACGGTTTCCCTGACCCAAACACCGGTCAGCCGTGCGACGATATCGTTGACGCTTTCCAGATGCTGCACATTGAGCGTCGTAAAGACGTCGATGCCGTGGTCGCGCAGCTCTTCTATGTCCTGCCAGCGCTTGGGGTGGCGTGAGCCGGGGACGTTTGTGTGCGCGTACTCATCCATCAGGATTAGCGCGGGCTTACGCGCCAGCGCCGCATCGAGGTCGAATTCGCTCAGCGCCACTCCGCGATGGGCTATGCGCCGCAAGGGGAGCGCCGGAAGTCCGTCGGTCAGCGAGCGGGTTTCTGCCCGGCCATGGTGCTCGACCACGCCAATGAGCACGTCCTGTCCTTCGGTGTGCAGGCGGTGCGCTTCGGTCAGCATGGCAAAGGTCTTGCCCACACCGGCATTGGCACCGAAGAAGATCTTCAGCCGCCCGCGCGGGCGTTCCCCCATGCCATCGCCCTCATCGTTGCCGATGAGGGCGAGCAGTTTGTCCGGATCGGGTCGTCCGTCCTTAGGTGTCAGGTCTGCATTCACGTCAACGTATCCCGAACCGGGGTTCTGCGGAGACCCCCGGTCCTGTTTCCCTATCTCACATGTGATTCCGAAAGGTGCGGCCCGCTTTGCGGCATGCGATCAAGTTTCAGATTGACCTCTAACACATTGACGCGCGGCTCGCCGAGGATTCCGAAGGTTCGTGCTTCGGTCGCAGCCTTAATCGCCGCACGGACGCGGTCTTCGGGCAGGGCGCGGGCGGCGGCGATGCGCGGCACCTGAACGGCGGCGGCCGCCGGACTGATGTGCGGGTCGAGGCCTGAGCCCGACGCGGTCAGAAGATCGACCGGCACGGGGGCCGACAGCCCCAGTTCGCCACGCCGAGCCGCCGCCGCTTCGGTAAGGGCCGGGTTATTGGCGCCGTAGTTGGAGCCGGACGAGGCCCCGGCATTATAGGGCGCCTGGGCCGTGGCCGACAGGCGGCCCCACAGGTACTTCGCTTCGGTGAAGTTTTGCCCGATCAGGTCTGAGCCTATTACGGTCTGGCCCTCGCGGATCAGAGAGCCTTGCGCCTGATGGGGAAAGGCGGCCTGTACGATGCCTGTGGTGGCCAGAGGATAGAAACCACCGAGGAGGAGGGTGAAGACCCCCAGTGACACGACGGTCGGGCGGATTTGGTTGACAAGAGACATGACTATGTACCTAGAGCGCTTCCCGATAAAGTGGACACCACTTTTCGGAAGAGAAGCGCGTTAAAGCAAAGATTTAGAGCGCCGATCTGGTTCAACCAGATCGGGACACGCTCTAGACGAGGCCCACGGCGGTCAGGCCGAGGTCGATGAGCTTGATGCCGATGAACGGGGTGATGATCCCGCCCAGACCGTAGATGACGGCATGGCGGGTCAGCATGTTCGAGGCGGATTCCGCGCGATATTTGACGCCTTTGAGCGCCAGCGGGATCAGGGCGATGATGATGACGGCGTTGAAGATGACCGCCGACAGGATGGCGCTCTGCGGTGAGGACAGCCCCATGATGTTGAGCAGGCCAAGCGCCGGGTAGGTGGTGGCGAAGGCCGCCGGAATAATGGCGAAGTATTTGGCCAGATCGTTGGCGATGCTGAAGGTGGTCAACGCGCCGCGTGTCATCAGCAGTTGTTTGCCGATTTCGACAATTTCGATCAGCTTGGTCGGGTTGGAGTCGAGATCGACCATGTTGGCCGCTTCCTTGGCCGCCTGCGTGCCGGAGTTCATGGCCACGGCCACGTCCGACTGCGCCAGGGCCGGGGCGTCATTGGTACCGTCACCGACCATGGCGACCATTTCTCCGCCCTCCTGCATCTTGCGGATGTATCTGAGCTTGGTCTCGGGTGTGGCCTGCGACACGAAGTCGTTGACACCGGCTTCGGTGGCGATGGCGGCGGCGGTCAGCGGGTTGTCGCCGGTGATCATCACGCTCTTGATGCCCATGCGGCGCAGTTCCCCCAGCCGCGTACGGATATCGGGTTTCACGATGTCCTTGAGGTGAATGACCCCCAAAGCCTTCGCCCCTTCGGCGACCAGCAGCGGCGTACCGCCCTGACGCGCGATGTCTTCGACGGCGGCATTGACCTCGGCAGGCACGCTGCCGCCCTGTTCGGTAATCAGGCGCGTGATGGCGTCACCGGCACCCTTCATGATGTGGCGTTGCCCCATGACTACGCCGGACACGCGCTGTTCGGCGGAGAAGGGGATGAAGGTGGCCGCAACCTGCTCGGCCTGACGTTCGGGCAGGCCGTAGCTGCCGCGCGCCAGTGCGACAATGGAGCGCCCTTCCGGGGTTTCATCGGCCAGAGACGACAGTTCGGCGGCTTCGGCCAGATGCTGGACGGCGACGGCATTGGCAGGGATGAAGTCGACGGCCTGACGGTTGCCGAAGGTGATGGTCCCCGTCTTGTCGAGCAGCAGGACATTGACGTCGCCTGCGGCTTCGACGGCGCGGCCCGAGGTGGCGATGACATTGGCCTTGATCAGGCGCTGCATGCCGGAAATACCGATGGCCGACAAAAGACCGCCGATCGTCGTCGGTATCAGGCAGACCAGCAACGCGATCAGGACGGTGATCGACACGACGGTGCCGGTTCCGGCTCCGGTTTTGGTCAGTGTCGAGACGGCAAACTGCGAGAAGGGCAGCAGGGTGGCGCAGGCCAGCAGGAAGATCAGAGTCAGAGCCGCCAGCAGGATCGACAGGGCGATTTCGTTCGGAGTCTTCTGGCGTTTGGCCGACTCGACCAGACCGATCATCTTGTCGAGGAAGCTCATGCCCGGATCGGCGGTGACGCGCACCACGATCCAGTCGGACAGAACCCGTGTGCCGCCGGTCACCGCGTCGCGGTCGCCGCCGGATTCACGGATGACCGGGGCGGATTCGCCGGTGATGGCGCTTTCGTCCACACTGGCTATGCCGTCGATGACCTGACCGTCGGCGGGGACGAAGTCTCCGGCCTCGACCAGAACGACATCGCCCGTGCGCAGGGTGCTGGCGGCCACGGCCACCGAAGTACGGTCACCTTTGGCACCCCTGGCCTTGGGGTCCAGCTTTTTTGCTGTGACGTCGCGGCGGGCCTTTTTCAGGCTGTCGGCCTGCGCTTTGCCACGGCCTTCGGCGATGGTTTCGGCGAAGTTGGCGAACAGGACGGTGAACCACAGCCAGAAGCAGATCAGGCCGACGAACCACACCGGCTGCCCGCCGCCCGCAGGCGTAGCCGGATTGGCCAGCATGAGCGCCAGTATAATCGTCGTGGCAACCGATCCGACCCAGACCAGAAACATGACGGGATTTCTGACCTGATAGCGCGGATCGAGGCGGCAGAAGGCCTGAAGAGCGGCGTTGCCGAGATCGGTCTTATAGGTTTGGGATGAGGTGGACATGGCCGATTAGCCCTTGATCATAAGGATGTGTTCGATCACCGGGCCAAGCACCAGAGCCGGGGCGTAGGTAAGGACGCCGACAAGGACGATGGTACCGATCAGGATGAGGACGAACAGAGGCGTGTGGGTAGGCAGGGTGCCTGCTGATACGGGGATGGTCTTGCGCGCCGCCAGCGAGCCGGCGATGGCCAGAACGGGCAGGAGGACGAAGAACCGGCCGAACAGCATGCAGACGGCGAGCAGAGCGTTGTAGAAGGGGGTGTTGGCCCCCAGACCGGCGAAGGCCGAGCCGTTGTTATTGGCTGCCGAGGTCAGGGCATAGAGAACTTCGGAGAAGCCCTGTGCGCCGGGATTGTAAATCCCCGCCTGTCCCTGAGAGGTCAGTACGGCAACAGCCACACCGATCAGGATCAGGACGCTGGGCAACAGGATGGCGATTGAGGCCATCTTGATTTCGAAGGCCCCGATCTTCTTGCCGAGATATTCGGGCGTGCGTCCGACCATCAGACCGGCGATGAACACCGTCAGAATGACGAAGATCAGCATGCCATAGAGGCCGGAGCCGACGCCGCCGTAGATGACTTCGCCGAACTTCATCAGCAGCATCGGGATCATGCCGCCCAGAGGCGTGAAGCTGTCGTGCATGGCGTTGACCGAGCCGTTCGAGGCGGCGGTCGTTGCCGTGGCCCACAGGGCGGAATTGCTGATGCCGAAGCGGGTTTCCTTGCCCTCCATATTGCCGCCGTCTGCGGCGGCCCCTGCGGCGACAAGGTTCGGATTGCCCGCCTGTTCAAGGCCGATACAGGCCACGGTCATCGGCACGAAGACCAGTGTCATGGCGGCGAAGATGGCGATGCCCTGACGTTTGTCACCCACCATGCGACCGAAGGTGAAGCACAACGCTGCCGGGATAAGCAGGATGGTGATCAGCTCGATGAAGTTGCTGAGGGGGGTCGGGTTTTCAAAGGGGTGGGCGGAATTGACGTTGAAGAAACCACCGCCATTGGTTCCCAGCATCTTGATCGCTTCCTGCGAGGCGACAGGCCCAAGTGCCAGAGTCTGCGATCCGCCTTCGAGGGGCTGCGCCTGAGCGTAGTCCGCGAAGGTCTGAACCACGCCTTGCGAGGTCAGGGCGATGGCGACGATCAGGGACAGGGGCAGGAGCACATAGAGAGTAGCCCGCACCATATCGACCCAGAAGTTGCCGATGGTGGCGCTCGATTGACGCGACAGACCGCGGATCAGGGCGATCAGAACGGCCATGCCGGCAGCGGCCGAGACGAAGTTCTGTACGCCAAGACCGACCATCTGGCTGAGGTAGCTCAGGGTCGTTTCCCCGCCGTAGGATTGCCAGTTGGTGTTGGTGACGAAGCTGACGGCGGTATTGAAGGCGAGATCGGGCGTCAGCCCCGGCAGGTTTTGCGGATTCAGCGGCAGAAAGCCCTGAGACAGCAAAAGCGCATAAAGCAGCAGGAAGCCGCCCAGCGAAAACATAATGACCGCGGCGGCATAGGTCTTCCAGCTCATCTCGGCGTCCTGACGAACACCGCACATGGCCAGAAGGGCCTGCTCCACGGGGGCAAGCACCGGCGAGGCAAAGGTTTTCTCACCGGAAAAAACACGCGCCATATAGGCGCCCAAGGGCACGGCCAGAGCCGTGAGCACACACATATAAAGGCCAAGCTGTAGCCAGCCATTGGCCGTGACACCGAACCACATGCCGGTTTCTCCGATTATCAGGGGAAGAGTTCAGGTTTGATCAGGGCGACGATCAGATACGCCGCCAGAGCGACGGTGACGCCGCCTGCGATGAGATAAAGCGCGATCATGATTGTCCCTCGCGCAGGGTGTCGGCAAAGGCGACGAAGGCCAGACACAGGGCAAAAAAGCCTGCGCCAGCCACTCCAAAAACTATGGGCAAAATAATGCTCATGCCAGCTCTCCGTAGAGCGCTTCCCGATAAAGTGGACACCACTTTTCGGAAGAGAAGCGCGTTGAAGCAAAGATTTAGAGCGTCGATCGGGTCCAATCAGATCGGAACGCGCTCTAAAGCGTGCGGTTTCGAAGGCGGGCTTTAGGCGCGCAGGCATATAGGCGGCGTAACATTGCCGCAGAGGGGCATATAGATTTCGTATAGGGGCGCCGAACCGGTGGTGAGGCGCGGAAAGGCGGCGATTCGGTCAGGCTTGTCCGAGTGTGTTGTTTCAAAAATGAAAATTTATAAATCTGACTTTCATTGAGCGCGTACCCAAGGCGGCGTCAGGCGTGGCGCTATCATCACATTTGCCGTTATTCCCGGCAGGAAACGGCCGGAATTGAAAAAATGGCTTGATTTGGGCGGAAAGTTAGCGCTATCAATTTACCCACGAACCGGCCATTCATATATGAGCAGTGCGCTCGCTACGACTGATCGCTTCGGATAATCAAACAGAGCCCGGCACGACCGGAAGCTCATAATGACAGGGATGAATACTATGCAAGCTGGGAAAACGGCGCGCGCGAAGGCGTGCGCGTGGCTGATGGGTGGCGCGTCCGTGGTGGCGCTCATGGCGCTGAGCGGTCAGGCTTTGGCCCAAAATGATACCGCTACCAAAAAAGAATCGACCGAAGATGTGCAGACTGTTGTGGTTACCGGATACCGCGCCAGCCTGCAGAGCGCGCTGAGCACCAAGCGCAAGGCGGACGTCATGCTGGACGCCATCAATGCCGAAGACATCGCCGACTTCCCCGATTCCAACCTTGCCGATTCGCTTCAGCGCCTGCCGGGTATCTCGATCGACCGCGACAATGGCGAAGGCCGTCAGATCAGCGTGCGCGGCCTCGGCGGCGACTTCACCCGCGTCCGCATCAACAATATGGAAGCCTTGTCGACCGGCGCGTCCAACGATGCAGGCTCATCGCCCAACCGTTCGCGTGCCTTCGATTTCAATGCGTTCGCCTCGGAACTGTTTAACTCACTGCGCGTTCAGAAGACGGCTTCGGCCTCGACCGACGAAGGCAGCCTCGGTGCCACGGTCGACCTGATCACCGGTCGCCCCTTCGATTACAAAGGCGGCGCGGCGGCCTTCTCGATCGAAAACTCCTATTATGAGAACGGTGAAACCAACAGCCCGCGCGTCGCCGGCCTGTTCTCGCGCCGCTGGGCCGATGGTAAGCTGGGCTTCCTTATGTCGGTGGCCTATGCCGAGCGTAATTCGGAAGACGACAACTATTCGCGCGGCGTCGGCTCTTCGGACTACGTCTATCGCGGCTCGACCTGGGCCGGTAACGAGCTTCCCGGCCGCGCCGGTTTCGCCGCCCCGACGGGCACCATGTTTACGGCCCTGATCCCGACCACCCTGACCGGTGCCGCGCTCGATGCCTATAAGGCCAACCCGGCCAACTATTATAATCCGATCGCCAATCCCGCGGCCTATGCCGAGCTGACGGGCTCCGATCCGGCGGCCTACGCTAAGCTTTATCCGAATTGTGCCGCTGCCACGTCGACGCCGGTCGCCAGCCTGACCGCCACCTCGCCGGGCTGTAACGACTCGCTGATCCGTTTCCCGGCACTTCCGGCGATCCAGCAGCGCGACACCCATACGGAGCGTCTGGGCCTGACTGCGTCGTTCCAGATGCAACTGGCTCCGCAGACCCGCTTCACCATCGACGGTCTCTATTCGAAATTCACCAGCGAAAGCACCAACTATCAGCTGGGCCCGGTCGGCCTGAACCGTAACAACACCAGCGATACCTACGCCTATGGGGCGAACCTGCCGACGGCAACGGCGCGCGCGGGTACGGCCTTCACCGAAGCCCAGCGTCGCGGCCTCTATCCGAACGGCTGTACCTATGCCGAAGAGACCGAACTGAGCCCCGGCACGGATTGCGGCCAGATGCTGTACGGCACCACGCCGCTGTCGGGTTACACCTTCAGCTACAACCCCTATAACCGCGACACCTACGAGTACTATACCAATCCGGCCTCGCCCGGTTACGCAGGGACGTCGGCGTCTCTGGCCTTCCGTGGCGACCTGATCGGTCGCCCGTCGGTCAAGGTGCTCGACGTCGACGTGGTCGGCACCAATGCCGAATATATGAAGCTTCAGAACGTCGACTGGCGTTCGGCGGCGGACCGTGGCGCCTATACGACCGAATTCGCGCAGGCCTCTTTCGACCTGACCCATCGCTTTAGCGACAAACTGGCCAGCCAGTTCACCCTCGGCCTGTCGGAATCGACCAATATCAATCAGGGGACGCTGGTCGAATTCAACTATATGGACGCCCAGGAAGTCTTCACCTTCGATGAGCGTGGTAACCCCTCCATGCCGAAGATGGATGTAGGCTTCGACGCGGCGAACCCCAATAAGTGGGGCATCGTCAAGGGCTTCTCGGCCATGCGTAACTACATGCGCACCACCGTCAACAAGTACGGCGGGGCCAAGGCGGACTTCACCTACGACTGGACCGACAATCTGACGGTCAAGTTCGGCGGCGTGGCGCGTAAGTACGACTTCTCGACCAACCAGCTTGAACGTAACAACGACACGCTCAACCCGACGGAAAAGGAAGCCGGTATCTCGGTGGCCTCGCTGGGTAAGGTGATTCAGTTCGGTCAGGGCCTCGACGTCCCGGCGGGTACGACGACCAGCTTCTTCGCCCCGTCCATCGAAGCCTTCGACGCCGCCTTCGGCTTTACCTGCAACTGTATCAACAAGTACGGCGACTTCCGCATCACCACCAAGCGTAACCGCACCACGACCTTCGCGGTGACCGAAGAGACGCAGGCCTATTACGCCGAACTGAAGTTCAACTACGACGTTCTGGGCCGCAACATGTTCGGTAATATCGGCGTGCGTCAGGCCCATACCGACGTGCTGTCGACCGGCCAGACCAATGCGGGCCGCACCATCTACGGCACCAACAGCTACGATGACACCCTGCCGTCCTTCAACGTGGCATGGGAGGTCATGAACGACTTCTACGTCCGCGCCGGGGCGGCCAAGGTCATGTCGCGTCCGCTGCTGGGCAACCTGTCTCCGGCGGTCACCGGCATCTCGGTGCCGAGCGACGGTTCGACCACCGGCGGCACGCTGTCGGTCGGTAACCCGAAGCTGTCGCCCTTCCGCGGCGTCGCCTACGACCTGAGCGCCGAATGGTACTTCGCCAAGGGCGCGCTGGTTTCGTTCGCCATCTTCAAGAAGGACATCGAGTCCTATCCGCAGACGATCATCTACGACGCGCCGCTGACGGACTTCCTCGACGCTGACGCCATCGAGCAACTGAAGGTGCAGATCCGTACCGGCACCAATGCCACCACGGTCGCCAACCAGCTGGCCTATATCGACAGCGGCCGTGTCTTCCAGGCGCGTCAGATCCGCGACGCACCGGGTGGCACGCTGCAGGGCTGGGAATTCAGCTATCAGCAGAACCTGACCTTCCTGCCGTGGTACTTCAAGAACCTCGGCGTGCAGTTCAACATGACCGATCTGGATACCGAGCTGACCTACATCCTCGATCCGGGCAGCAAGAACACCACCACCGGCGCGGTCATCACGGCTCCGACCTATGGCACCGGTCCGTGGCTGGGTGCATCGCCGCGCGCCATGAACTTCACGGTCTACTATGAAACGCCGAAGTTCAACGCCCGCGTCTCGGCCTCGCAGCGTGATGAGTACTACACCACCTATCCGCTGGCTTCGGGTAACTGCCAGCCGGGTCTTCAGGCCAGTGGCGCGGCGTGTGACGGTCCGCTGATCAACGAATTCGGCGGCTCCAAGGAAACGCTGAACGTCGATATGTCGGTGCGCTATCAGCCGACCAAGAAGATCGCCATCACTTTCGAAGCCCTGAACCTCACGGATCAGAAGTCCGAACGCTACGCCTATACTGATCCGGTCGTCTCCAACTACTCGGCGGTGGGTCGCAACTTCAGGCTTGGGATGCGCTACAAGTACTAGCGCAATGCCTTCCGGACGCCGTTCTCACTCCCTGTGGCGGCGTCCACACCAACTTGACGTTTTCTGAGGGAAACCCAAGCGCCTTCAGCGTCTCAGGCAGGCCGCACCACACTTTCATGGCGGCCTGCCTTTTTTATTTCATTCGCAAATAAACCGCCGTGCAACCTGCGGCGAACGGAGTCTGTCCCATGGTCCGTCTGAACCGCCGTCATATGCTCCTGATGTCCGCCGGCCTGTCTCTGGCCTGCGTCATGCCCGCCGTGAACGCGCAGGCGGCGGAAAGCGCTAAGGGTTTCAGCGATGACGATCTCAAACTGTGGTATCGCGCCCCGGCTATCGAATGGACCGAAGCCCTGCCTCTGGGCAATGGCCGTCTGGGGGCCATGGTCTTTGGCGGCGTGGCGCGTGAACGGCTTCAGCTTAATGAGGACACCATCTATGCAGGCGCGCCGTATCAGCCTGCCAATCCCGAAGCCCTTCCGGCCTTGCCGGAAATCCGCAAGCTGATCTTCGCTGGCGAATACCTTAAGGCGCAGGAGCTTATCGACGCGAAATTCCTCGGCAATCCGTCGCGGCAGGTTTCCTATCAGACGATCGGTGAACTGAGCCTGATCTTCGGGCCGTCCTCCAATGCGTCGGGCTACCGGCGCGAACTGGACCTGACGCGGGCGGTGTCGACCGTCACCTATCGTCAGGACGGCGTCACCTATAAGCGCGAAACCTTTATCACGCCCGTCGATCAGGTGCTGGTCATGCGCCTCACCGCCGATAAGCCGGGTCGGGTTGGCTTCCAGCTGGGCTTCGAAACGCCTCAGGTGGGGGCGGTGCGTATTGAGAGCCCTCAGGAGATCGTCCTGTCGGGGCGTAACGGCTCACACAATGGTAAGGACGGCGCGCTGCGCTTCGAAAGCCGCGTCCGCATCGTGCCTCAGGGCGGCAAGGTGTCGGCAGGCACGGACGAGCTTGTTGTCTCCGCGGCGGATTCCGTCACGGTCTTCATGGCGGCGGCTACGAATTACAAGTCTTACAAGGACATGTCGGGCGATCCGGAGGCGATCACCAGAGGCCAGATCGAAGCCGCCGTCGCCAAAAGTTATGAAACCTTGCTCAGCACGCACATGGCCGAGCACCAGAAGCTGTTCAATCGTGTGCGTGTCGATTTCGGACGCAGCGAATTTGCTGACCTGCCGACCAATGACCGCATCGCCAAGTCCCAGACCCAGAACGATCCGGCTCTGGCCGCCCTCTATTATCAGTATGGTCGCTATCTGCTGATTTCGTGCTCGCGGCCGGGGACGCAACCGGCCAACCTGCAAGGGCTGTGGAACGAAAAGCTCAATGCGCCGTGGGGCGGCAAGTACACGATCAATATCAATACCGAGATGAACTATTGGCCCGCCGAGCCGACGGCCCTGCCGGAAATGGTCGAGCCTTTGATCGCCATGGTCAGGGATATTGCCGTGACAGGGGCGGAAACGGCCCGCATTCAGTACGGTGCGCGCGGTTGGGTCACCCACCATAATACGGATCTGTGGCGGGCGACGGCTCCGATCGACAAAGCCTTTTTCGGCACGTGGCCGACCGGTGGGGCGTGGCTGTGTCTGCATCTGTGGGATCGCTACGATTACGGACGCGATCCGGCCTATCTCAAAGAGATATACCCGCTGCTGAAGGGGGCTTCGCAGTTCTTCCTCGATACGCTGGTGAAAGACCCGGCATCAGGCCGCATGGTCACCGCGCCGTCGATTTCGCCGGAAAACCGTCACAAGTTCGGCACCTCCATCTGCGCCGGTCCGACCATGGACATGCAGATCATCCGCGACCTGTTCTCCAATACGGTGTCTGCGGCAGAAATTCTGAAAACAGACAAGGCATTCCGCGCCGAAGTCCTGTCCATGCGTGAAAAGCTGGTCCCCAATCAGATCGGTAAGGCCGGACAACTTATGGAGTGGAAAGACGACTGGGACATGGAAGCGCATGACATGCACCACCGCCACGTCTCGCACCTTTACGGCCTGTTCCCGTCGCATCAGATTACCACGCGCCGCACGCCGGAACTGGCCGCCGCCGCTAAGAAATCGCTGGAGTTGCGCGGCGACATGTCGACCGGCTGGGCCATCGGCTGGCGCATCAATCTGTGGGCGCGACTGGGGGAGGGCGAACGCACGCACAGCATCCTTAAGCTGCTGCTGGGGCCGGACCGCACCTATCCCAACATGTTCGACGCCCACCCGCCGTTCCAGATCGACGGCAATTTCGGGGGCACCTCAGGCATGACGGAAATGCTTATGCAGTCCTATAATGACGAGATCATCCTGCTGCCCGCCGTACCGTCCGCCTGGCCGAAGGGCAAGGTCACCGGGCTCAAGGCGCGGGGTGGCTTTACGGTGGATCTGCACTGGGCGGACCTGACGCCGGAAACCGTTACGGTGACCAGTGCCTTCGGCGAAAAAGCAACGCTGGTTTTCGGGGCGCACCGTCTGCCGCTGAGCCTCGGAAAGGGGCAGTCGGCCACCTTCACCGTGGGTGCAAACGGTTTTATACGCAAGCAATGATAACGCTACCATTTTTGCCGTTGACGCGCTCTGACTTACGGGGCAAGGTCACGCCCAATATATAAAAAACAGGGAAGGAATGCCATCATGACGACGGACAGACGTTCGGCGCTTAAAGGTCTGGGCTTAGGTGCCCTTATGTTTGGCGCGCCGGTCGCCGCCGAAGCCGCAGCAAAGCGGAAAAAGGCCGCACCTGCGAAACCGAAAACGTGGACCAAAGGCATTGAGGGTCAGCGTAAAGCCGATCTGGGTGACGGCACCTTCCTTAATCCGATCATGGCGGGCGACCATCCCGATCCGTCTATCCTTAAAGACGGTGACGACTATTACATGACGTTTTCGACCTTCGACGCCTATCCGGGTCTGGTGATCTGGCATTCGAAGGATCTGGTCAACTGGCGGCCTCTGACCGCTGCGCTCAAAAAGAATATCGGTTCGGTCTGGGCGCCGGAACTGTGCAAGCACAAGGGGCGTTTCTACCTCTACATCCCGACCAAGAAGACCTCGGCGCCGGATTCCAAAACGACGTCGTGGGTCATCTGGGCCGACAATATCGAAGGCCCGTGGTCGGAGCCCGTCGATCTCGATCTGCCGCGCCATATCGACCCCGGCCATGCGGTCGGCGAAGACGGTTCGCGCTGGCTGTTCCTGTCGGGTGGCGACCGGGTGCGCCTGTCGGAGGACGGTCTGTCGAAGGCGGGAGAGGTCGAGCACGTCTACGACCCGTGGCGTTATCCGTCGGACTGGGTGGTTGAAGGCTTTGCCCCCGAAGGGCCGAAGGTCACGCGCCACGGCGACTATTTCTACCTCATCCTTGCCGTGGGCGGCACGGCGGGACCGCCGACCGGTCACATGGTCATCGCGGCGCGTTCGAAATCGATCAACGGCCCGTGGGAGCAGCATCCGCGCAATCCGCTGGTGCGGACCACCTCGCTTGACGAGAAATGGTGGTCGCGCGGCCACGCCACGCTGGTTGAAGGCCCTTCTGGCGATTGGTGGGGCGTCTATCACGGTTATGAAAACGGCTTCTGGACTCTGGGGCGTCAGACGTTGCTGGCCCCGGTCACGTGGAGCAAGGACGGCTGGTTCGATTTCGGCGGAGGCGACCTGTCGAAGCCCCTGCCCAAACCCAAAGGCGGCAAGCCTCATGGCCATCAGCCCGCGCACGGCTATGCCCTGTCGGACGATTTCTCGACCGACAAGTACGGCATTCAGTGGAACTTCTTCAACCCGTCTGCGGATGAGAAGAGCCGCATCCGCCGTGAAGGCGGCGTGCTGCACCTGAAGGCCGCCGGTGAGGCCCCAAGCTCAGGCGCGCCGCTGATCACCATTGTCGGTGACCCGGCCTATGAGATCGAGATGGAGATCGAGGTCGATACCGGCGTACGCGCAGGGCTTCTGCTCTTCTATGACACCAAACTCTATTGCGGGCTGGGCTTCGATACGAAGAACTTCGTCACGCATCAGTACGGCATCGAACGCGGGCGACCGGCGAACCCGCATGGGCGCAAAATGTGGATGCGTCTGCGCAACGACCGCCACATCGTCACCTTCGACACCTCGGCGGATGGCAAGACGTGGTCGCGCTTCGATCGCGGCATGGAAGTGTCCGGCTATCATCACAATGTGCGCGGTGGCTTCCTGATGCTCAAGCCCGGCTTCTATGCCGCCGGGCAGGGCGAAGCCCGCTTCAAAAACTTCAAATATAAGGCGCTGTAATCATGGGTGGTTCGATCCAGCTCAATCGCCGCGTCTTTTGTGGGGCGGGTATGCTTGCCCTGACGTTAGCGACTCCGTCCTTCGCTCAGCCGCGTCCGATCGTGCGCGTTCCGGCGGATTACAAGACACTGGCCGAAGCCTTCGCCGCCCTGCCGGACAGCGGGGGGACGATCGAAATCGCACCGGGTACCTATCGGGAAAAGCTTACCCTCGCCAAGGCGGATGTGCATCTGGTGGGTATGGGCAAAAAACCCGAAGATGTCCTCATCGTCTGGGGCGACAGCGCCAAGATGGCGGGCGGTACCGGTAAGTCGTCGTCCTTCACCGTATCGGGCGACGGGTTTCGTGCCACCAACCTGACCATCAGCAACGACTACGACCACGATGCCGACCCGTCTCAGGCGGTGGCTTTGTCGATCACATCGGATCGTGCGGTGCTGACAAAGGTGCGGCTGCTGGGGCGGCAGGACACGCTTTATGCGGCCTCCAAAAAGCCCGCCGTGCCGAGCCGCCAGTATTACCGTGACTGCTATATCGAAGGTCATGTCGACTTTATTTTCGGCAATGCGCTGGCCTTCTTCGACCGTTGCCAGTTGCATATCTGCAAGCGCGACGGAGCCTTTATCACGGCCCATAGCCGCACGGCGACGACCGAGGTCACGGCCTACGTCTTCGATCATTGCCGCATTACTGCGGATGTGGGAACCGGGCCCTTCTACTTCGGGCGCGCCTGGCGGCCCTATGCGCAGGTGGTTTTCCTCGATACGCGCATCGATGCCCCGCTGCATCCGGAAGGCTGGCGCGAATGGACGCCGGGTAAGACCGAAA
The DNA here is from genome assembly GCA_047605065.1 of Asticcacaulis sp. Classification (GTDB taxonomy): domain Bacteria; phylum Pseudomonadota; class Alphaproteobacteria; order Caulobacterales; family Caulobacteraceae; genus Asticcacaulis. The sequence goes on along the minus strand of JASGGL010000011.1, from coordinate 8,373 downwards.
CCTACGCCACGGCAGCCTATGCCGAATATAATTCTTCCGGTCCGGGTGGCGATATGAGCCAGCGCGTCTTCTGGGCGAAGACCCTGACCGCAGAGCAGGCGGCGAAATGGCGACTTGAAGCCGTTTTCCCTGACCGAAGCTGGATAAGTTAATCTCTTCTCCCCTACGGGGAGAAGGTGCCGCGACAGCGGCGGATGAGGGGGCTTTCTGATGAGCACGCGGCTGTGTTTCGCCCCCTCACCCTAACCCTTTCCCCGTAGGGGAGAGGGGATTTGTGGAGGTATCATGACCCAACTCAACCGCCGTAATTTTCTGACCGTCTCCGCCGCCGGTGTGGCGGCCGCGACCGTAACCACTGCCGAAGCCGGAGATGCGGCGCGCACCGCCATTCCGGACGAAGGCTGGAGCCTTTGGATCGATGAGCAGGCGGCGTGGAAGGACGATGTGATCTACCTGCCGTCGCAGGTCGATCTGAAAAGCCTTCCCGTCAATGCCCCGACGGGCGGATGGAGCGCCTTGCGGCCTGAGGTCACGGTCACCCTGCCGGCCACGGTCGAGCAATATTTCTGGGGTCGGTTTGGTCTGAGGCCCTATACGGGCGATGAGTACCGCTACGCCGAAGACGATCCCGTGCCGCAATACGGTGCCTATAAGGGCGTGTCGTGGTGGTGGAAAGATATCGCCATTCCGTCGGAAGCCAAAGGACAGCGCGTTTTTCTGCATATCCGAGGGGCGCGCCTGCGGGCCGAGGTCTTCCTCAACGAGAAGTTGGTCGGTTATTCGATCATGTCGGAACTGCCGATCGATTGCGACCTGACGGCGGCGATGGTCCCCGGTGGCGCGAACCGTCTGGCCATCCGTATCACCAATCCCGGCGGGCGTTTCGACTGGCGCGATTCGACGACGATGATGTGGGGCAAGCTGAAGCTGTTTGCCTCGCACGGCTTTGGCGGGCTGGATCGCGGCATGAGCCTCAGCGTGCATCCGCTCGGTGCGCATATCGAAGACGCGTGGGTGCTCAATACCCCCGATGCCCGTAAGGTCACCGCCCATGTGCAGGTGCGCCTGTCAGGTCCAGCGAAAGAGGCGGATCTGCGCAAGCGCCTGCGTCTGAAGCTGACCGATGCGGCGGGTAAGGCGGTGTCAGCGAACATATCCCCGGCGCAGGTACGCATCGACGGTACGCAGGCGACGCTGGTTTGTGAGATTCATGCACCGGACGCGCGCCTGTGGGACTTAAAAGAGCGGAATCTCTATGGGCTTGAGGCAGGTTTCACCACCGGCAAGGCGGCATCGGTGCGTCGCGTGCGCTTCGGTTTCCGCTGGTTCGGCGTTGAAGGGATCGGCACCAATGCCCTGCTGAGGCTGAACGGTAAGCGCATCAAGCTCTATTCGGCGATTTCTTGGGGCTACTGGGCCTATAACGGCCTGTGGCCGACGCCCGCACTGGCGCGGCGCGAGGTTGAGGCGGCGCAGGCGCTGGGGCTCAACACGCTCCATGCCCACCGCAATATCGGCAAGCATGACGTCTTCGACCGTCAGGATGAAATGGGCCTGCTGCGTGTCATGGAACCGGGCGGAGGGCGTCACGCCATCGGCCGCGACCTGAAACCCGGTGAGTCCTTAAGCCCCGCGGATCAGTTCAGCCGCGACTACATGTTCGAAAAGTGCGTGCGCATGGCCCGCACCTTCCGCTCGCACCCCAGTCTGGTGCACTATACGCTTCAGAACGAAATCGGGGCCAATCTGCAAAACCCGGACGTGCAGCGCGTCCTTAAGGCCATTCACGACGAAGACCCATCGCGGACAGTCATCCTCAATGACGGCTTCGTCAAGCGCGGTGCGGCGCAGGCCATGTACCTGCCGTATAACGATCACTATTTCCGCTCCGACGTCGAACAGTGGGGCGGCTGGTGGGTCGAGCATCAGGGCGCAGGCGATCAGTGGTACGACAAGTTCTATCAGTCGAAGGACAGCTACATCCATTATCAGACCGGCAAGCCGTTCATCGTCGAATTCGGTGAAATGCAGGGCTGCGCCGTGGCCGATAACCACGTGAAAATGGTGGCCGATATACGGGCTTCGGGCGGTAAGTCCTACGACCTCGAAGACCACACGGTCATTGTCGAAAAGACCGCGACCTATCTTGATAAATGGGGCTTCCGCAAGGCCTTCCCGACCACCGAAAGCCTGTTCCTCAGCGTGGGGCGTAAGGCCTATGACGCCTGGCAGAACTATCTCGAAAACATCCGTATCGGCGATGAGGTCGATGTGGCCGCCATTTCCGGATGGGAAACCACCTCGATAGAAAATCACTCAGGAATCGTCGATAACCTGCGGTATTTCAAAGCTAATCCGGATCTTCTGCGCAACAGCCTCCTGCCGGTGCGTCCCATCGCCAAGCAAAGACGGCTGGTCTATGCGACGGGCGAGGCCGCCTCGCTCGATATCTACCTGCTCAACGATACCGATGCCCAACTCAAGGGCGAACTGATCCTCAGCCTGAGCGAGCCGGATGGCAAGGTGACCGAGGTGGGCCGCTTCCCGGTCCCGACGCATGTAAAGGACCAGTTCAGCTATCTTCTGAGCGAACAGGTGATGACGCCCGCGCTCACCAAACCGGGTCTGAACAAGGTGCAGGTCGAGCTTAAGGGCTACCCGACCTTCGTGCGGGAAGTCTGGGTGGTCGATACCAAACCGGCCTTCGCAAAAACACTGCGCATCGGTCTGTCTGGGGTGGCGAAGTCGCTGCGCGATCGTCTGTCAACGATTGATGGCGTGGTTTTCGAAGACTTCAAACCGAAGGTGAAATACGACGCGATCATAGCGTCCGGCCTCAAGGCGGACGAGATCGCCAGGCGTCAGGTCGGTGAGCAGACAGGGCTTGAGGCTCAGCCGAAGGCCGGTGAAAAGCCGAAGCTGATACTGGGGGAACTGCCTGCCGATGTGCTGGCGGCGGTTAAGGCCGGGACGCCGCTTCTGGCCTATATCCCGGAAGACGGACTGGCCGAAGGTGTGGCGCGGCAACTGGCCGATCTGGGCCTGTTCACCTATGCGGGTCAGGTCGGCAATCTGCGCGCGCCGTGGATGGGCAACTGGAACTATCTGCGCGCCCATGCCGTGTTCGAAGGCATTCCGGCGGATCAGGCCACCTCGGTCTGGCACCAGATCGAGGGGCAGCCGTCGAACGGTCTGATTATCGATGCACCGGTGATCGGGCCTGAGGGGCTGGAGGTCGTGGCCGCCTATAGCCGCGATCACGATCGTCAGAACGGTGCGGCGACCTTTACCGTCCGCAAGGACGCGATGAAGGTGCTGGTGCACCGTTTACCGGAGATGGTGGCCCCGCTTCAGGCGCGTTTCCTGATCAATGCGTTGCGCTGGCTGACGACCAGGGGCTAAAGCTCGGCGGAAATGGCCTGAGCCGTGTCGCGCAGCAGGGTGAGCACGTCGGCCTTTTCCATGTGGCAGACCGCGTGGGTGGTAAAGGGCACGATCAGCCCGGCCACCGCGCGGCGGGCGTGTCCCTGAAAGATAGGCGCGGCCAGATCGGTTATGCCCAGTGTGTAGGTGCTGTCGCGCATCAGATAGCCTTGCGCGCGCGCCTGTCTGGCGTCGGCCATGAAGGCTTTGAACGCGGGGCGATGGGCCTGAACCTGCATGGCACGGCAGGTGGCCAGTTGCGCCTTTAAGTCCTGAAACGGAAACAGCAGACGGCCCGATGTCGCCGTCAGCGCCGGGGCACGGAAGCCGACCTTGACTCCGAAGGTGATCATGCCTTCGCTTTCGGCGCGGGCGATGGCGACGATCTGATCGCGCGACAATATGGTCATGTGGCACGACTGTTCCGCCAGCCGCGCCAGCGCCCGCATATGGGGCAGAGCGGTTTCGATCAGGTTGCGCCGCGGCGGGTGGCGCATCCCCAGATCGAACAGGCGACCGGTCAGGGCATAGCGCCCCTGAGGATCGCGCCGGATATAGTCCTTGGATTCCAGCGTCAGCAACATGCGGTAGATTTCGGCCTTCGACCGCGCCACGCCCGCACAGATATCGGCTATGCTCAGGGCCGCGTCATGCCCGGAGAGGAACTCGATGATTTCCAGCCCTTTCTCGAGGGCGGGTGCACTATAGGTTTGTCCTGACATGAGCCTCGGTCGCAGATCGGTCCGTTGAACAGACGGCGGACCGGACGTGTGATAACGCGCCGGGCGGCGTTCGTCAAAAGCCATTCTTCCGTCTGAGTTTCAGGGCTCAGTCTGCCGGGTCGAGCACGGCGCGCGCCTGTTGCAGGCGATAGGGCAGGCGGCTGGCTGGTCTGAGCGGGCGGGCACGAACGGCGGCGGCGATGATAAGCGGGGCGTCATCGGGCAAGATCTGCTCGTGCATGTCGCCGCGCCGGTCGAGAAAATAGCTGAGGCTGCGGTCCGGATTGAGGACGATATACCAGGCTTCGGGCGGCAGGCCCAAGGCCGTCTTGTGCAGTTCGGACATTTCGCCCGGCCCGAACACATGTTCCCCACGCAGCGTCATCCGTGCCTCCACCTGTGCCGCCCTGTTACCCGGACTATGCGCCGAAACAACCGCTAAGCAAGTCACAAAACTGTAACGCGGCGGACGCCCTTACGAATTAAGGGTTGTGCTTTGTGTCGGTCTTTACGTCGAACAGGGCGCGCTTCATCACCTGATAGATGTAGGCGGACTCTATGGTCGAGCGCAGCAGATAGGCCTGCGGGCCGGAGGCGTAAACCGGAACGTCTTCGCCACCGTGTGCCGCGCTCGACATCGGCACCAGAGACGGATTGGTGAAGTCCGGGTTCTCGGTTTCTTCAGGCGTATATTCGCCCGCGTGCTCATGGCCGCCGGGGCCGGTGGCGTAGGACAGGATGGGGTAGGCGCCGCCCTTGGCCTTGGCCACACCGTCGACGCGGGCATCGCGGGGTGCGTAGCCCGACAGCACAAGACCGTGGCTGTGGTCGGCAGTGATGATGATCAGCGTGTCGCGCGGATCGGTCTTTGCCATCACGGCGCTGACCGCCTTGGCCAGTTCGTCGACATCGGTCAGGGCGCGGTGGGCATTGTTCTTATGGTGCCACTTGTCGATCGAGGCCGATTCCACCAGCAGGAAGTAACCGTTCGGATTGCGCGACAGGATGTCGACGGCCTTGCCGGCCATGTCGGCCAGTTCCGGCACGTCCTGCGGTTTATCGACCGGCGAGGGCAGGTCGCCCTTCGAGAACAGGCCAAGGACCGGACCGGTGCGCTTTGTATCGAGCGCCTCAAGCTGCGCCTTGCCGGTCAGGAAGGCGGCGTTTTTCTGTTTCAGCCATTCGACGCTCAGGTCGCGGCCATCCTTGCGCGATCCGCCTTTGGCTTCGGGCAGGAAGTATTCGAGGTCGCCCCCCATGGCGACGTCAAGGCGCAGATCGGCGGGCGCTTCGACCAACTGCCGCGCCAGATCGATACAGCCCTTGCCTTGCGCTTCGGCAGGGGTCTTCACATCGCTGCGCCAGTCGCGCGTCGAGGTGTGGCCGTAGGTGCCGGCAGGGGTGGCGTCGGTAATGCCCGACGTGGTCACGGCACCAGCCGAGCGGCCGCTCAGCTTGGCCAGTTCGGCGATGGTTTGAACGCGGCCTGCCGCCACGCCGTCGCAGGTCCCGGACTTGACGGTTTCATCGACGCCGATGCCGCCATTGATCGTCTTCACGCCGGTCGTAATGGCGGAAATGCCGTTGGCCGAGTCGGTGACGAGGTTGTTGGTCGAATAGGTTTTCGAGAAGGCGGTGTAGGGCAGGGCTTCGAACGACAGAACATAGCTGGCTCCGTCCTGCCCCTTCATCTGTCCGGTAAAGATTCGTCCGGCGGTCACCGAATTGATTCCCATGCCGTCGCCGATAAACAGGATGACATTCTTGGCGCGGCCGGTATTGGGCGTCTGAGTGAGGGCGGTTTCCAGAGCCAGCGCCTGTGCCTGATAATAGGGGCTGGTCGTCTTGTCGCGGGCCGGGACCGGAGAGGGGGGCTGAGCCGGAGTCTGGGCCTGAATCTGGGCCTGCGCGGTAAGCGGCAGCAGGAGGGCGGGGGCGAGCAGGAGCAGACGGCGCAGCGACATGACAATACCCTTGAACTGTAAAGAACCGGGGCTTGTCTATGCGCGGCTGGCGACAGAACGATGACAGTGATGAAACAGTAGGTGAAAAAGTCCGTATCCTTCGTGCGGATCTCACAAGAATGCATTATTTGCGCGCATTAGGCATTTCATAAACCAATGCGCGTATTCTGACGGAGTGGGCTAATCTGGGGGAGCCATGTTCGAAGCCTTGACCGGTCTGGCGATGACGCACGAATATATCGTGCTGGTCATGATAGCGGCCTTCCTGCTCTCTGCGGGCCTGATGGCCATGCTGCTGGCGCGCGGACACGCCAGCCTGTGCGCCTTTATGGATATTATGCGCGAAGGCGTGCTCATCGTCGATGCGGGTCGTATCGTCTACGCCAACCGCGCCATCTGCCGCCTGAGCGGGTACAGGGCGGCGGAACTGGCCACCCGGTCGCTCGATGCGCTTTTCGACGAACAGGCGCTGGACGGCCCGGCCTGGCAGACGCGGGGCTTTGATGCCGAATTCCGCTGTGCGGACGAGACGCGGCGCATGATGGATGTGTCGGTCGGCGTGTTACGCTTCCATGGCCGCCTGTGTCAGGTGCTGACCCTGCGACCGCTTCAGGGGACGGCTGAAACCGATCGCACCATTGACCCGCAGGCGCAGACTGAGGACGAGACGGAGGTGTCGTCTCTGGTCAATGCCCGCCTGAATGCCGCGCTCAGCCGGGTTCAGCGCAACGGGCAGCAGACCGCGCTTCTGGCGGTGGAGGTCGAGCGATATGCAGGTCGCCGCGCCCGCCCCGATGAGGGGGCTGAGGCGAACCTTGCTCTGCGCCGGTTGCGCGCTGTGGCCGGGACAGGCAATACGGTGTTCAGCGTCGGGGGCGACCGTTTCCTGATCGTGCAGGATTCGATCCGCTCGCCTTTTGAGGCCGATGCGCTGGCCCGGCGAATAACCGAAGGTTTCGCGTTTAACCGTACAGGTGATGCCGACATAGGCGGGGCCTGCGTGGGTGTGGCGCTGTTTCCCGAAGACGCCAGCGACACCGATCAGTTGCGCTACAATGCCGATTTCGCGCTGTATCGTGCAAAACAGACCGGATACGGGCCGGTCTGCTTCTTTTCTCCTGATACGCTTTCGGCGCAGGCACCTGATGGGCCGATGGAGCGTGTCGAGCCGGTTCGTCCCCTCAATACCGGCGCACCGCACCTGAGGCTGGTGCGGCCATAACCCTCAGACATGCCTGTTGAATTCGGTGACGGACGGCGTAGGGTTGTGCCGTGCGCAGTCGTTGTGCATGGCGTGAGGGGAAGAGGAGCCGGATATCCCGGTGATCGAAGAGATGGTGCATATCGGGGTTGATTTTGGCGGCACCAAGATCGAGGTGGCGGCGTTGGATGCCGAGGGTCAGTATCTTGTGCGCGAACGCCGTCCTAATCCGGGCGAGTACGACGCGGCCCTGCGGCTGATCCGTGAGTTGATCGATTCCATAGACGCGCAGGTCAGGCAAAAGCCCGGACACGCGGACGCGTCTGTTCCCGGCATCGGTATCGGCATGCCGGGCTCGGTGTCTCCGCGTACAGGCGTGATCCGCAATGCCAATTCCACATGGCTGAACGGCAAAGCCTTTCGAAGTGACCTTGAACACGTGCTTGAACGCCCGGTGCGTTTGTCGAACGACGCCAACTGTCTGGCGCTTTCCGAAGCGACGGACGGCGCGGGGGCAGGGGCTGCCAGTGTTGTCGCCATTATCATCGGGACGGGATGTGGCGGCGGACTGGTCAGGGAAGGGCGGCTGATCGAAGGGGCCAACGGCCTTGCCGGAGAAATCGGCCATATGGCTCTGCCCTGGCCGAACGAGACCGAATGGCCGGGACCGGCCTGCTGGTGCGGGCTTTCGGGTTGCGTGGAAACCTGGGTCTCCGGCACCGGCTTTGCCCGCGATTTTCAGGCCACTACGGGCCGTCGTCTCAGGGGCGAGGAGATCATCACCGCCATGCGCGAAGGCGATGCCGCGGCGAATGAGGCCTTCGGGCGCTACGTGTCGCGCCTTGGGCGGACGCTGGCGACCATCGTCAACCTCTATGACCCGGATGTCTTCGTCCTTGGCGGAGGCCTGTCCAATGTCAGCGAACTTTATGATCGTTTGCCTGAGCAGGTTGCGCCCTATGTTTTTTCCGACGTGTGGGAGGCGCGGATCGTGCCCGCCCGCTGGGGCGATGCGTCCGGTGTACGTGGTGCGGCAAGGCTCTGGGCGTGATCGTATCAGCAG
>JASGGL010000010.1:0-28499 GCA_047605065.1 Asticcacaulis sp. | reverse complement strand
GCTTCAAGGTCGGCAGCACCACCGACTTCGAATTCATTATGCGTCGGGATCTCTAATTAAGCCCCGCGCATCCAGCTAAGCAGCACTACGGCATAACCCTCTTTTTCAAGGGAGATGAGGGCGTCCTGCGGCGTCAGCCACTCCGTCTCGTGATCCATCTCGACCTTGGCTTCGGGGCGCTCGGCCACGCACTCGGCCACATAGATGCGCGCGTGGTTGGCGTAGGGCCTGCCATCGGTATTGATGAAATATTGCAGGGCTTCGCCGACAAAGCCGCGGACTTCGACAACGAAGCCCGCCTCTTCGAGGCATTCGCGCACCACGGCCTGTTCTGGAGTCTCCCCGGCTTCGATGCCGCCGCCGGGCAGGTCCAGCTTGCCGCCCTGCCGCATAAGCGCCAGGCAGCCGTCACTTCGGGTAATGATCGCATAGGCGGCGGCGCGCGGCGCATAGGTCAGGCCCGGCTGCCGCGCCCCATAGGCGTTCAACGCGTCCGCGCTCATGCGACCGGCTTCATGACTACTGATCGTCCTCGCCGCGCAGAGCCTTCCAGCCGTCGCCGCGACCGGCCACCAGATCCTCATAGGTCACCGACGGATAGCCGAAGCCCATGGTCTTGGATTCGCGCCAGGCATCGGTCAGGGCGTCGCGCAGGTCCGAAGCCCCCTGCCCCAGACGGCCGATCATGAAGGCCTTGCCGCGCGCATCACCGGGATTGAACCCGCCGGCCTTATAAAGCTCATAGAGCGGCGTGACGTATTTCCAGTTGCGATCCAGCTTCGCATCGAAGCAGCGCTCGGCCTGAGCGGTGCAGGCCTCGTCCTTCGACATGGCCCCACGCACATCGTCATTGGTGATGTTGGCGCTGACGAAGGCGCTTTCCAGCGGACCGTGGATGGGCTCAAGCGTAAAGTTCTGCGGATTGGGATAGTCCTTACCCCAGCCATTATAGTGCACCGACAGGTGCAGGGGCTGCGAGGCGTCGCCGATATAGTGCGACAGAATGCCGATATCGCGCAGCGTCAGGGCCTCGCGGCGGCGGATCGCCTCCTTCAGCCACGCCTTGCGCTTCGGGTCGGTTTCCTTAGCCTCGAGATAGGTCATGCCACGCCAGTAGGCGAAGTCCTTGACTACCTGCTGCCAGGCATCCGTCAGTGCATAGGGCAGATAGCCCGACTTCCACGGCATGACGTTCTTGGAACGCATCAGGGCTTCGAAGTCCGAGCGCGATTGCGGCAGTTGCTGAAGCGTCACCCCGGCCAGAGTCTTGCCTTCGTCGTCCAGATCGATGAAGTGCGCGGAATCACGTTCGAAATCGTGCAGCTTCCCCGCACCCTTCCAATAGTCGGGCTCGTTCGAAAAATAGCCGATATCACCGACTCCCTGCGTGCTGCGCAGAAATTCCGGCATATAGCCGGGCAGAGCGCGTGCGGCTTCTTCGCCGACGATGCGGTGGCCGGTCGGCCCCCAGGCAAGAGCGGAACCGGCGGTCATCAGAGCGACGCTGGCCAAAGCGCATCCCGAAAAGTGTGCTGCGGTTTTCGGAAGGTGATGCGCGACAGCAGAAAGGAAAGAACGGACGGTTTTACGCATGGAATACCTCGGGTGCGGGGGGATGCCGGATATTGCGGACAGAACTTGAGACTTAGCCTTTATTCTGGCCCTTAGCCTTCTGGGGCCAGCGTGACTTCGAGCCCATTGAGATCGTCACGCATCAGTATCTGGCACGACAGGCGCGAATTACGCTTAACAAGAAAGGCCTCGTCAAGCTTTTCCTCTTCCTCGTCGGATTTTTCGATCAGCTTGTCCGTCCATTTCGGATCGACATAGACGTGGCAGGTGGCGCATTCCAGCGCGCCACCGCACTCCGCCTTGATCGGCAGGCCGTTGTCGCGGATGATTTCCATGATGCGCCAGCCTTCGATCGCCGGCAGGTTATGCTGAACCCCCTCGCGGTCGGTGCACAATATATGGAGTTCGTCGTCGCTCATCTTCGGTGCCTTAATCTTTGTTTGTCCCGGCGTTTAATGGTCAGACCCGGTCAGGACAAGCGATTTCAGCTCTTCAGACTCTTTAGCTGTAAGCCGTGCAGATAGGCCGCGACATCCATCAGCGCGACATCCAGCGCGTCCTTTACCCCCTCCAGACGCCCCGCCGCCCCCGCCTCGTCGCCGCGTTCGGCGGCTTCGGCGGCTTTCGACAGGGCATTGGCCCCGATACCCCCCGCTGCCCCCTTCAGCGTATGCGCGGCATCGCGCCAGCCCGGATGCGCCGGATCGAGCAGCGGCGCCCAAAGCTCGGCCTGCTGCTGAAACAGGCGCAACACCTCCTCGATCACCTGTGTGTCGTTCAGCGTATAGGCTTCGAGGTGGGTGAAATCGACCGCCCCGGTCAGGTCACGAAAGGCCATTACAGTTTCCGGCTCAGTAGGAACAACGCCGCTTCGGCATGGGCACGCACCCCGACCTCCAGCGCCGGTTCATAGACATCGAAATAGGGCGAATGGTTGGGCGCGACCTCGCCGGGTTTTTTCGCCGGATCGGCCACCCCCAGAAAGGCAAAGACACCGGGAACTTTTTTCTGGAACTCCGAAAAATCCTCGGCCCCGGTCACCGCCTGCGCCGCCGGGTCCACCCTGTCCGACGAACCCGCCGCACGGATCATGGCCGGGGTGATCGCCGCCGACAGGGCCGGATCATTGTAGGTCAGAGGCGCACTGAGCTTGAAATTCACCTCAGCCTTCGCGCCATAGGAGTCCGCCAAAGCCTCCACCACGCGCCGCACCCGCGCCTGTATGTCCGCCCGGCGCTCCTCGGAAAAGGTACGCAGCGTCCCCACCAGCCGGAACTCTTCGGGGATGATGTTAAAGCGCACCCCGCCCTGCATCTGGGTGATCGACAGTACGGCGGGTTCCTTCGTTACATCGATCTGACGCGCCATGATCTGATTGACCGACCCGACGATATCGGACGCCAGCGCCGTCATATCGACGCCGTTCCAGGGTTGCGCTCCATGGGTCTGACGGCCTTTCAGGCGGATTTCGACGAAATCGGCGGCGGCCATGAAACCTTTGGCGCGATAGGAAATATGTCCTGCCGTATTGGGCCAGACGTGCAGGCCGAAGATCGACGTCACCTTAGGTGTATCGAGCGCACCCTCCGCGATCATCAGCTTCGCGCCGCCATCCTCCCCCGGCGGCGGACCTTCCTCGGCGGGCTGGAAGATAAACACCACCGAACCGGCAATGTCGGCCTTCATGGCGCTCAGCACCTCCGCCGCTCCCAGCAGCATGGCCGTATGCGCGTCGTGGCCGCAGGCGTGAGCGACCGGCACGGTATTGCCCTCGAACGTGCTTTTGGCCTTTGAAGCGAAACTCAGACCGGTCTTTTCTTCGACAGGCAGGCCATCCATATCGGCCCGAAGCGCCACGGCTGGACCGGGTTTCGCACCTTTAAGCACACCCACCACACCGGTCAGTCCGACCTTTTCGCGCACCTCAAGCCCCAGACGCCGCAGTTCCGTCGCCACCAGCGCCGCCGTGCGCGTTTCGCGGTTACCCAGTTCCGGGTGCTCATGGATATCGCGCCGCCAGCCGATGACCTTAGGCTGCACCTTCGCCGCCAGTTCGGCAATACGCCCACGCGCCTGAGTCTTTGGCTGAGCCAGAGTCTGGGCCTGTGCGACTGGAGACAGCCCCAGCCACAACGCCCCGGCCGTCAATCCCGATAACACACCCCTGCGGTCCATGCCTTGCGTCCCTCTGCCTGCGTCGCGGGCAAGGTGAGACAGTTTCCCCACCATCGCAAGACGCTTTTTGACGTTTGAACGGAATGATTTCTAATGTAATCATTCCGTTCAAGCCGCCATTGAGGCGGCGGCCAAGGTGACATAGCCACCGCCCGGCGAGGGACTAAAAAATATAGATCATTATGTTTCTATCAAAAAACATAATGATCTGGCCGCGGACAACGCAAACAACTGACCGAAAAAAGTTATCCCGGGTGTTGAGCCGATGGACGGCATCCTTTAGGTTCTGCCCCGACGCACCCGTAGCTCAGCAGGATAGAGCGCCGGTTTCCTAAACCGTAGGTCACAGGTTCGAATCCTGTCGGGTGCGCCAAATTTTATTTATTTAATTAATTCAATTATTTAATACGCCCCCCAAGCTAACCTTATGGGAAACACTCCTACTTCTTGCCGATCAAGCATTGCCTTCCGCCCGAAGCCCATTCCCGGTCAGGCACCTACTCCCAGAACTCCGGTGTTTCCGGCACCCGGTTAAAGGCGATCTTGGCACCGACGAAGTCATGCAACTTCGGCCTAGGGCCAATACTCACCCGATCCTTGCCGAAGCGCTGATTGAGCCCGTCCAGCGCCGCCAGAAGGCGCATATGGCGCGGGTCCTCATCAGCCGCCGGGCTATAGCCGAACAGGTCCGGCGGCGTATCGGCGGGGATCATCCGCAGGCAGGTCACCGATACCTTCTTCACCCTCGTCTGGTTCAGCGCCCGCGCGCACCGGTCCCACATCGCATCGCAGGCTTCCAGCAGCCGGAAGGTATCCGCCGTGGCCATGAATATCCGTTCGTCCTGCGCGCGTCCGTCCTGCGCGCCGCGGATCGACAGATGCAGCCCGCCGCACTTATAACCCATCCGCCGCAGCCGTGAACCGCACTTCGCCGTCAGGCGTCGTGCCACGGCGCGCGCGGCATCGATCGGACGCAGTTCGGCGGCCAGCACGTGCGAATGGCTGATCGTGCCGCGTTCGGTTTCGACCTCAGGCGGGTCGATGCCGTGCAGGGAATACCAGAAATTATCTCCGGCGATTCCGTGCCAGAGCTGGCGCATGCGTGACGGGCTCAGGTGCCACAACTGCCGCGTTTCATGGATGCCCGCCTTATGCAGACGCCCCTTCATCGCCTTGCCGATGCCGGGAAAGTCGCCTATATCGATATCCAGCAAGGCCCCCGGCAACTGATCCCGGCGCAGCACCGTCATCCCCAGCGGCTTCTGCATATCCGCCGCCGTCTTGGCCAGCATGCGCGAGGGGGCAATCCCGATGGAGGCGGTCAGGCATTCACCGATATTGGCCATGATCCGCGTCTGGATACGGTGACCCAGCGCGCGCGCAGCGGCTTCGACCGTTTCCGGCCCCATCAGGCGGCAGGCGACCTCATCGATCGAACAGACCTTATCGACGGGAATAACCTTATCGACCTCTTCGAGGATGCGGTGATGGATGCCGACATAGATATCCGGGCGCGCCTCGACCTCCAAAAGGTCCGGGCATATCTGCCGCGCCACCGCCACCTGCGTGCCCGTTTTTATTCCCAGCGCCTTGGCTTCGGCGCTGGCGGCGATGGCGCAGGTATGCGGACTTTTTACCGGCACGACGATCAACGGACGCCGCCGGTACTGCGGCTGCTTCTGCTGCTCGCAACTGGCGAAAAAGCTGTTCATGTCGAGGTAGAGCCATTTCAGCCCTCCCCCGTCATCCCAGCGCTGTTCTGCTCCGGCCATTGTCATGGCCGGAACATAACAAGAACAAATTTAGCGAGTCAAGCGGCCTTATTTGCCGCAGCCCTCGCCTTCGCTGACGCCCGCCGTCACCTGTCCGTTGACAATGGTGAACTTCGTCTCGCAGGTCAGCTTGCGGCTTTCCTTGCTGATCGTGGTGCCCGGCACCTTCAGGCGTGAGCCTGTCGACAGCTCTTCGCTGTGCTCGGTGCGGTCGACACCGCCACCGGGAACCGCCTTGTTAATCTCGCGCTTGTACGCCCAGACCTCAGCCCCGCCTTCGCCCGCGGTCTTGCTGTCCGGCTTCCCCCAGGAAGCCTCGACCGCAGCGGCGGTCTGCCCCACCAGCGTATCCGGAGCCACGCGCAAAGGTGCCGACGCACAACCGACCAGCAGCGCGCCAACGCCCATCCCCAACACAGCCCCTCTTATCGCCACACGCATCATCAAATCCTTTTGTGTAAATTTCCGGAAGTCAAAGCGGTAACATATCAAACCATTGCCTGACAATCGCCCGCATCTTTCTGCATCCCCTAACAACTGCGTGACTTCCTCCGGTGCGTGCAATCAAACATTCGCAATCGCACACAAATGGATTATAGGGGGCAGATGTCAGTGACCCAGCCTCAGCCGCATAAGCCGGATACGGACGCCGAAACGCCCGAAAACGCGCCTGCCCCAGAAGCAGAAAAAGATACGGCTACAGATGCAGTAAACGATGCGGCCAAAGCCAAAAAAACCTCGCTAAAACGCGCCATTCAGGACAATAGCGCCCTGAGCGTCATGTTCGGCGTGGTGTTTATCAATCTGGTGGGTTTCGGTCTGCTGGTACCGCTGATGCCCTTTTTCGCCCAGACGCTGAACGCCGGGCCGTGGCAAGTCACGCTGATGTTCGCCGCCTACTCGCTGGGGCAATTTTTTGCTGAACCCCTGTGGGGCGGCCTGTCGGACCGCTGGGGGCGTAAGCCCGTTCTGGTCATCACCACCGCCTCGAACGTGCTGTTCTACATCCTCCTGGCCTTTGCACCGAACGTATGGTGGGCCATCGGCATCCGTTTCCTGAACGGTATAGGGTCGGGCAATGTCTCGTGCATCCAGTCCTATGTGTCGGACATGTCCGAACCGCATCAGCGGGCCTCGCGCATGAGCCTGATCGGCGCGGCCTTTTCGCTGGGCTTCGTCATCGGCCCGGTCATCGGCGGCTTTCTGGCCCACGAAGAAGCCGGAGCCGCCGGGTTCCGCCTGCCGTTGTTCCTTGCGGCCGCATTGTCGGCAGTGGCAACGCTGGGCATCCTCGTCTATGTCCGCGAAAGCCGGGTGCGCACCCCCCACGCCGCCCCGCAGAATTTCCGCGCCACCTTCACCGAAGCCCGCCGCAACCCGATCATCAGCCGCCTGATCCTTGCCACCCTCTTCTATATGGCCGCGCTGGCCGGCCTTGAGGCCACCTTCGGCCTGTGGGCCAAGGCACGCTATGAGTGGGGCCCGCGCGAAGTCAGCCTGATCTTCCTGTTCATCGGCGTCACCGCCGCCCTGATGCAGGTGGTCTTTACCCGCCCGCTGGTGCGCCGTTATGGCGAAGCGCGCATACTGGTGCTGGGGCTGTTCGTGTTCGGGCTGGGCTTCTTCCTTCAGGGCATCAACCGGGCCCCCCTGCTGGTCACACCGCTGGTCATGCTGGCGGCGCTGGGGCAGGCGGTTATCTTCGCCTCGATCTCGGCCATTATTTCAAAATCGACCGCCCCGGAGCGTCAGGGGGCCATGCTGGGCCTCAATCAATCGACGGGCGCCATCGCCCGCATCGCCGGTCCGGTCGTTGCCGGCTTCCTGTTCAGTCAGTTGGGGGCAGACGGGCCGCTGTGGTTCTGCGCCCTCATGTGCTTCACGGGCGCGCTTCTGGCGCTCAGGGTCGAAAAGGTCGAAAGCCGCCTGCGCGCTCTGGGTCAGTCGGTGGTTCAGAAGATACAGAAATAGGCCACGGCCGCACCGATAGCGAGGCCGATACCGATATCGAGCCAGCGCGCCTGTGCCGGTTTGCGCCCTTCGGCGGCTTCCGGCTGAGCCTTCGGATTATAAATGAACCTCAACGACATGGGATTCGTCCCAAAATGTTCCAACATCCGGGAGAGGTGCAAACCCTGTGCCGGGCCTGTTGGCGCACCTCTGAGCGGGAGCCCAGAACGGGGCACCGACAAAAAAGCGGAAATCAGGGGAAAACTTTCGCAAAGGGGCTTGCGTTTGAAATCCTAAAAGACTAATTGTCCGCCCTCGCCGCTGAGGCGGGACATGAACTGGAAACGCACTCGTAGCTCAGCTGGATAGAGCATCAGACTACGAATCTGAGGGTCAGGAGTTCGAATCTCTTCGAGTGCGCCATTCAACTAAAAAAGCCGCCCCTTGTGGGCGGCTTTTTTGTTTAATCAGCCCTTTGCCCCCCTGAGCGAGCCTCTTACAAAAGAGGTGGCACGCCACAGAAAATATGTGAGATTGTCACGCGGCATGGTCAGGGGGATCGAATGCTGATCCTCAGCCCCTGTTAAAAGAGGGACATCGCAAATCGGCAGATGGAGGGGACAATGAACAGTATAACAAGAATGGCGCTTGCCTTACCTGTTTTGCTCATGGTCTCCGGATGCGATGCTCGGGGCCTGTGGTTTAAGCATCATGTCCAAAATTTAGCTTCGGAACACTTTGCACGAAATGGAACCACTCAGTTTCCTCTTTTGAAAGCCAGAGGAGAAACGGTGTGCGGCGAGATACGGGTCAAAAAACCAGATGGCACCATCGTTTATTCAGATGAATTTTTATGGCACCGGAATGCGGGCCTGTCGTTTAGAAAAAAATTAAACGAAAAATACAAAGACGAACGCCTCTTGCAAGGAGTCGAAAAAGTATGGGTTCAGAACTACAAAATATGCAAAAATTATGGAAGCTAACGTCACGCCTGAAAAATCATTATAAAACTGATAGATAATCCTTGCTCCATAATTAAAAACACTTCTCACGGCAAACCCAGCACCTCTTCGATTTCAGAGAATAGCGGACGCTCAGCCGGGCGAGGATTAAGGCAGGCCTGAGCCAGCCCCGACAGGGTGGCCCCCTCATCCCCTGAAACCTCACCACGTCCGAGCAGTTCCTCAAGCAGGCAACCAAAGGCCCGCACCTCAAGCCGCTGAAGCGCTTCGCCGCGCGCGCGATCTGTCGGATCATAAGCCGAGGCCGCACCGAAATCCCCCAGACAGGCCCGCCCGTGCCCGTTATGCAAAATGTTGTGCGCATAAAGGTCGCCATGCAGAATGCCTGCGCGGTGCAGATGCGCCGCCGCCGAGGCGATGGTGCGGGCGATGCCGTGAACGGTTTCGCTATCGAAGCGGGCCTCAGGCGCATAGACATCGCGCGTGCAGGTGTCGAAGTCCGGCGGTCCGGCCAGCACGCGCCAGTTGGATGCAATTCGCTCCATCACCAGCGCCTCCCGCCCCTCGGGATGGCCACTGACCCTGCCCAGCACCGGGATCAGGCCCTCGTGCCGTCCGGCGGCCACGCAGGCCGCCATTTCGCTCCGGGGCAGGCCGTCGCTGGTTATCGCGCCCTTGAAAATCTTGACGGCCACCTCGCGCGAAACGCCGTCCTGCCTCAGATGCGCCAGTCGCGTCGTCCCTGAGGCCCCTTCGCCCAGCACCTCACCCGGAGACAGGGCAGACCAGTCGACGTTCGCCACCTCCGCTCGCGCCATCGCCTGCTCGGCAGCCGCCGTCGCCGGATTTCCCGAAAGCGCCAGCCAGGACAAGCGCGGCAGGGTGATCAACCACGGCGGCAACGTCTCAAAGTCATTGGCCGCCAGCCGCATCAGTTCCAGCGCGCGACAGTCCTGCATCGCTTCGGGCAAGGCGCGTAAACGGTTCCCCGCCAGCATCAGCTTTTGCAAGGCGGGGCATTCGCCCATACGCTCCGGCAGAGCCTCCACCCGATTGTCCGTCAGGATCAGCCAGCGCAGCTTCGGCGTCAGGGCTTCGGCAGGCACCTCAGCGATACGGCAGGACTTGAACCCCACCATTTCCAGCGCCTCGCATTGCCCCAGCACCGGCGGCAGCACTTCGAACGGATTGCCCGAGCAAAAGAGGATTTTCAGACGATGCAGGCGCGCAAAATCGTCCGGCAGCGCGGTCAGGGCATTGCCGCCCAGATCGAGGACTTCCAGCGTGTCGGCCAGATCGTATAGCGCGTCGGGAAAGGTGCTCAGCCCGCTGAGCTTCACCCGTCGCGCCCCCTTTAGCGCGCCGGAGCGCAGATCATCGAGACTATGCATGACGCGAAACTAAAGTGGCCTGCGTCCGAACTCAAGCAGGGGTTTTTAACTTCCGCTTTGGCCCTTAATTCTCTGGCGGCTTGCGGTCCGTTTTCGCCCCCAGCCGCTCGAACCAGTTTTCCACCGGCCGCATGACGATCAGCAGGAACAGCGTCACCGCCGCCCCGATCAGGAACACCGGCCACACCGCCAGTCCCGCCGTAATCCCCAGCACCGCCGTCGCCCATATGGCCGCCGCCGTAGTCATGCCGTGGACTTCGAAGGTCTGATGGCGCTGGAACAGGACCCCGGCCCCCAGAAAGCCGATCCCGGCCATGACGCCCTGAATTACCCCCTGAAGCAGGCGGCTGAGGGCATTAGGATCGTTCTGAAGCAGGGGCAGGTGTGTCGCGCTGACGCCCAGCATGGCTGCCCCCAGCGCGATCAGGCCCATGGTGCGCATGCCCGCCGGCTTGCCGCGCACGTCGCGGTTGGTGCCGATGACCATACCGATCAGGGTCGCCGCGATCAGCCTCAGGGCAATGTCGGTCGTGTCTGTCATGACCGTATCCTGCGCCCGTTCGGGTAAATAAGACATTATAAGTCGACATCCGCCTCTGGCGGTCAGGGCCGTGCCTTCCTATAGTCATGCCACTGTGTGTTTTTGCCATTTTGTGTTTTCTGGGTGAGCCTCCCCATGCCGACAACCCGCCGTTTCTTCGCCACCGCCCTCCTTTGCCTGACCCTGAGCACGTCTCTGGCCGCCTGCGCCAGCCTGCCCCTGCCCGGTCACAACAGGCCTGCGGAGCAAACCTTCACCCCCGCCATTGCCGCCGCCAACCCGCTGGCGGCACGCGCGGGCATGGAGATACTGGAGCGCGGCGGCACGGCGGTTGACGCCGCCATTGCCGTTCAGGCCACCCTGTCGCTGGTCGAACCACAAAGCTCAGGCCTCGGCGGCGGGGCCTTCATGGTCTATTACGATCACGCGACAGGTAAAACGACCGCCTATAATGGCCGCGAAACCGCGCCGAAGTCCGCCGACGGCACCCTGTTCCTCAAGGCCGACGGCACGCCCCTGCCCTTTGGGGAGGCCGTTGTGTCGGGCCGCGCCACCGGTGTGCCGGGCGCCCTGCTCATGCTCGATATGGCTCATGACGCACACGGCAAGCTGGCGTGGAAGACGCTGTTCGGCACGCCGGAAAAACTGGCCGAAGACGGTTTTGTCATCTCGCCGCGGCTCGGCAATTATCTGGCGCGCGCCGACCGCTTCCCGCAAGGGGCGACGCCCGATGTCCGCGCCTATTTCGGCGACGGCAACGGCGGCTTCAAAAAGACCGGCGATGTGCTGAAAAACCCGGCCTATGCCGAAACCCTGCGCACCCTCGCCGATAAGGGGGCCGGCCTGTTCCGCGAAGGCCCGCTGGTGGACGCCATGATCGCCAGAACCCACGAAGGCCCGCTGCCCGGCGCGCTTGAAGCCTCGGATTTCAAGACCTATCGCCCCAAGGCGGGCGCACCGGTCTGCGACACCTATCGCATCTATATCATCTGCGTGCCGGAGCCGCCGTCATCGGCCGTTTCGCTGCTTCAGGCGCTGAAGATCGCCGAAGCCTTCCCGATGAGCAGCTACGGTCCCGACGATCCGCGCGGCTGGCAGGTGATCATAGAGGCCGAGCGGCTGATGTATGCCGACCGCGATCAGTATCTGGCCGACAGCGATTTCGTCCGTGTGCCGGTCAAGGGCCTGCTCGATCCCGCCTATGTGCAATCGCGCGCGGGCCTGATCACCGTGGGCAAGGCCGCGCCCGCCCCGACCTATGGCCAGCCGCCTCAGGCCGTGGCCTGGGCGAAGGACGACACGCGCGAACCGGCGGGCACCACCCACTTCGTCATCCGTGACCGCTACGGCAACGCCCTGTCGATGACCACCACGGTCGAAAGCATTTTCGGGACGGGCCGCATGGTCGGCGGCTTCTTCCTCAACAATCAGCTTACCGACTTCTCCTTCACGCCGGTCACGAAGGACGGCCAGCAGGTCGCCAATGCCGTCGAAGGCGGCAAGCGCCCGCGCTCCTCCATGTCGCCCGTGCTGATCTTCGATAAGGATCATCAGCTTGTCGGCATGATGGGCTCGCCCGGCGGCTCT
This sequence comes from Asticcacaulis sp., assembly GCA_047605065.1. Classification (GTDB taxonomy): domain Bacteria; phylum Pseudomonadota; class Alphaproteobacteria; order Caulobacterales; family Caulobacteraceae; genus Asticcacaulis. The sequence continues at coordinate 16,549 of JASGGL010000010.1, read as the reverse complement.
TCGATCCTGTCCTATAATCTCAAGGCGCTGATCGGCGTCATCGACTGGGGCCTGAGCGTTCAGGATGCCGTGGCCCTGCCCAATGTCGTCGCCAATCCCTCGGCCATCCGCATCGAAGCCAGCCGCATGAAGCCCGCCGTCCTGCAAGGGCTGAAGGACATGGGCTATACGATTCAGGAGGTGCAGGGCGAGGATTCGGGATTGCACGGCCTGATGTTCACGAAGGGCGGTATCGACGGCGGGGCCGATCCGCGCCGCGAAGGCGTCGTGCTGACGGGACACTGATCTTCATGTCACCGTCTATCGTCATCCTGACCGGCGCGGGCATTTCGGCGGAATCGGGCGTGCCGACCTTCCGCGCATCCGATGGCCTGTGGTGCGGGCATCGCGTCGAAGCCGTCGCCACGCCCGAAGGCTTTGCCGCCAACCCGGTACTGGTCCACGACTTCTATAATCAGCGCCGCGCTCAGCTAAGGGACGTTGCGCCCAATGCCGCCCATCGGGCTCTGGCGCGGTTGTCGGCAGGCTATGGGGGCGATGTCCTGCTGGTGACGCAGAATGTCGACGACCTGCACGACCGGGCGCATGCGGGTGTCGAACCGCGTCGCGGCTTCGGCCTGATCCACATGCACGGCGAGCTTCTGAGGGCGCGCTGCATAGAGACGGGCAAAAGCTGCGGCTGGGCGGGCGACATTCAGATAGACAGCCCCTCGCCCTTCGGTGCGCTGGGCCTGCGCCCCGACATCGTCTGGTTCGGAGAGATGCCGTTTCAGATGGAGCGCATCTACGACGCCCTGTCGGGCTGCGGCCTGTTTCTGTCTATCGGCACGTCGGGCCATGTCTATCCGGCGGCGGGCTTCGTTCAGGAAGCGCGCCGCGCAGGCGCGCGCACCGTGGAGCTGAACCTTGAGCCGTCTCAGGGTCACAGCCTGTTCCACGAGGCGATCTACGGCCCGGCCACCGAGGTCGTTCCGGCCTTTGTGGAACGGTTGTTGGCTTAATCCCGCAGGTTAAAACACCCGCACCGCCGAACAGCCGTTCATCTCGATCAGCACCATCAGGTCGACAAAGGCCTGTACCGGCGCGGTGCCGAAATCGATGTGCAGATGCTCGCCATCGACCAGCAGCGAATGGATATGCCCTGAAAAGCGCGAGTCGAGATCGACATTCTGATCTTCCGGATCGAACCAGGTCTCGAACCACGCATCGAGCCCCTGAAGCGTGGCGGGCGCGCCGGTCATGGCGATATTCATTTCGTGCCAGTCGAGCGCTTCGACGGTCATTTCCAGCTCATTGAGCGTCACGACCACCGCTTCAAAGGCCACTTCGGAATCGGGGGCCAGTTCGACGATCTGAGGCATGTCGGGGTCGCCCGGCGGGCCGGTCAGGTAATCGGCGCAATAGAGCGAGCGGTAAAGCCCGGCCTCTTCCGACACCTCCAGCTTGACCTCGATCACGCCTTCCGGGTGCGCCTTGTTCTGCATGTCGGCGAAATGGGCGAACTGCCCCACATAGGAGTCGCGCGCCAGTTCGATCAGTTCTTCGAAATCCATAATCTCTTTCTAAAGCGCTTCCCGATAAAGTGGATACCACTTTTCGGAAAAGAAGCGCGTTAAAGCAAAAATTTAGAACGCTTCCCAAAAACCGCTACCCTTTTTGGGAAGCTATCTATGCCTGTCGCGCTTCTGATCCAAAAACCGCTGCACACTTTTTGGGAAGCGCTTTACTCAAAATGCGACAGGAAGGACTGCGACCGCGGCAGTTCCTGATAGCGGTGCACCTTCACCCCCATAACCAGACCGAAGCCGATCATCACCGTCGTCATGACCGAGCCGCCATAGGACAGCAGCGGCTGCGGCACGCCGACCACCGGCGCCAGCCCCATCACCATCGCGCCATTGATCAGCACATAGAGCGCAAAGGTCGCCGTCACCCCCGCTGCCGCCAGACGCCCGAAGTGAGAGTGCGACAGGGACGCGATGCGTAACGCCATATAGATGGCCGCCGCATAGAGGGCGAAGACGGTAAAGCCGCCCAGAAAGCCCAGTTCCTCGCACACCGCCGCCAGAATGAAGTCGGTGTGCTTTTCCGGCAGGAAGCTCAGTTGCGACTGCGACCCCAGCCCCAGCCCCTTGCCCAGCAGGCCGCCGGAACCGATGGCGATCTTCGATTGCAGGATGTGATAACCGTCACCTGACGGATCGGCCTCAGGGTTGAGGAAGGTCAGAACGCGTTTCTGCTGATAGTCGTGCATGACGAACATGACGAAGAACGGCACGGCGATGGCCCCGCCTATGCCCGCGACCCCGATAACGCGCCAGTCGAGCCCCGCCACGATCATCACCGTGATCCCGGTCAGCAGAAGGAGCATGGCCGTGCCGAGGTCCGGCTGGTGCGCCACCAGCAGCACCGGCACCATGATCATGGCCAGCGGAATGAACAGCTTCCATGAGAAGACCGCGTCCTTGGTCCCCGCCTCGTGGTACCAGCGCGCCAGCGCCATCACGATGGCCAGCTTCATGAACTCCGACGGCTGCATGGAAAACGAGCCGATCTCGAGCCAGCGCTGCGCCCCCATGCGCACATCACCGACCAGTTCGACCGCGACCAGAAGCAACAGAGACACGCCATAAAACGGATAGGCCAGCAGGAGCCACCAGCGCAGATCGAGCAGAGACAGGCCGATCATAACCACGAAGCACAGGCCGTAGCGGAAGACGTGGTTATAGGCCCACGGCTGCCAGGACATGCCGCCTACCGAATAGAGGACCAGCGCCCCGATACCGGCGATCAGCGACAGGGTCAGGGCAAAGCCCCAGTCGATCTGCAGCAGCTTGATGTCGTAACGTTCGCGTTCACCCCGCCGGGTCATTGCGCTTTCGGCCATGAAATCCTCGGTGTCCTGACTTAGGGAATGGGGGGGATGTATTCGTCGCTGCCCGGCGCCACTTCTGAGCTTTCGGCCTCAGGCGGAGCGCTTTCAGCGGATTCGACGGGTTCGGGCAGAGGCGGTGCGACGATGCGGGCCTGAAGCTCAGGGTCCTTGAGCAGCGCCACCTTCATGATTTCACGCGCCTTGGGCGCAGCGAAGCGGCCACCGGCGATGCCGTGCTGGACGATCACCGCCATGGCGTATTTCGGGTTGTCGATCGGCGCGTAGCAGACGAACAGGCCGTGGTCCTTGTTCTTCCACTGCGTCGCCTTACGCGTGCCGGCGCGGTCGTAGTTGATGACCTGCGCCGTGCCGGTCTTGCCCGCCATCTTCATGTCGCCCAGATTGAGCTGAGAATTGCGGAAGGCTGTGCCGTCGGCGTCGTTCGACACCATCTCCATGCCGTCACGGACGATCTGGATGTGCTCGGGCGGGATGCCCAGCGCCTTGAAATTGAAGTCGGTGTCGACCGTCCCGATCTTCTTGATCAGGTGCGGTGTGACCGCCTTGCCGCCATTGGCGATGCGCGCCACATAGACGGCCAGTTGCAGGGCGGACACGTTGGTATAGCCCTGCCCGATGGCCACCGACAGGGTTTCCCCCAGATGCCATTTCGGGTCCTTGGGCCTCAGGCGCGTGCTGCCGTCGAAATAGGTGCGCTTCCATTCGGTCGTGGGCACCAGCCCTTTTTTCTGACCGTCGATTTCCAGCGCGAATTCTTCCCCCAGCCCCAGCTTGTGCGCCATGGCCGCGATGCGATCGACGCCGGGCCGGTTACACATATGGTAGAAGTAGGTGTCGCAGGAATATTTGAGCGCGTGGCGCATATCCACCGCTCCGTGCACGCCGTGGCAGCGGAAGGTACGATTGCCGAAACGGTACGACCCGCGACACACCACCTTTTCGGTCGGATCGATGCCGAAGTCGAGAAAGGCCAGAGCCGAAGCCATCTTGAAGGTCGAACCCGGCGCAAAGGTCGAGCCAATGGCCTTGTCCAGCAGCGGCACGCGCTCATAGTCGGCCAGCAGGCGATAGGCCTTGGACGAAATGCCCGACACGAACAGGTTCGGGTCGAAGGACGGCGCGGAAACCATGCACAGGATTTCGCCCGTCTGGATATTGATCATCACCGCGCTGCCGGAATCCTGCTCGAAGACCTCAAGCGCGCGCGTCTGGACCTCGGCATCCAGCGTCAGGGTGATGTCTTCGCCCGCTGAAGGCGCGCGGGTGCCGTCCTGATCCTCGGCGACGATATTGCCGCGGGCATTGACCTCGATCTTCTGAGCGCCCGCCACGCCGCGAAGCTGCTTTTCAAAAGCCTTTTCAACGCCCTGCTTGCCGATGCGGAAGGCCGGATTGAGCAGCAGAGGGTCGATCTTCTCGCCTTCGGCCTTCAGATCCTTTTCCGATATTTTCGACACGTAACCGACGACGTGCGAAAACGCCCCGCCATAGTGATAGACGCGCACCTCATCCATGACCGCCTGCACGCCGGGGATTTCGGCGGCGTAGAGGTTAACGCGCGAAAAGTCCTCCCAGTTGAGGTCGGAGGCCACTACCGTCGGCACGAAGCGCTGCGACTGGTTGATGTCGCGCACGATACGGCGGCGATTGGCCTGCACCTGAGGCAGGACGTAGGAAATCTGGTCCAGAGTCTGATCGAGATCCTCGATCTCGTTGCGGATGATCAGGACGCGAAAAGACGGGCGGTTCCCGGCGATGACATTGCCGTTGCGGTCCAGAATCTTGCCGCGGGGTGGCGGCAGGACGCGGAAATTGAACTGGTTCGCCGCCGAAAGGATCTTGTACTTGCCGCCTTCGACGATCTGAAGCATGGCCAGACGACTGCCCAGCGCGAAGATGCCCAGCGCCGTCACCCCGCCCATCAGAAAGATGCGGCGGTGAAACGTCCCCTGCTTCTCATTGACGTCTTCGAAAAAGATGGAAGGTTCGCTCAATTGAACCTCACATCGCTGTGCAGGAAGCGGTCGAGCAGGATATGCACGGGGATGACCAGCAGGCCGGTGGCCAGCATCTGCTCGAAGACGCTGATCAGGCGCGGCACGACACCGGAATCGAGCGTGGTCAGTATGGTGCCGAGCACAAAGAACAGCAAAACCGCCAGCATATAGGCCCCGGTCACCACCCACGCATCCTGACCCACAATATAGCTGCGGATCACCAGCGTCACGGCGTGCACCGCCATCAGGCAGATCACATAGAGGCCCAGCGGCGCGCCCCAGAAATAGTCCAGAAAGAAGCCAAGCCCCGCCAGCAGCAGCGGCGCCAGATAGCTGGGGCGGATCAGCGGCCAGGCAAAGGCCAGCGCCACCGGCCAGACCGGCTCCGGCAGGTCGAGACCGAAGGGCAAGGGCAGATCGGTGGCAAGAACGAGGGTCAGAACGACGCTGATCAGCGCGGGCAGCAACAACCAGTCCTGTGGTCCGATGCTGCGTCCGCCCGCCCGGCGGGGCTGGCGCTTTTCGAATATGGCCTTGTACAGGCGCGCGCGGCGGCTGGCGGCGGGCGACCCGGAGCGGCGGCCCGAACCACGCGATGAGCGGGGCGACGGCTGAAGCACGGGTCAGCCTCCGCTGGCGCTGGAAGACGCAGGGGGCGCCACCGGTGTGTCCACGGCAGGGGCGCTGGCCGAACGTGGTGCGGGGGTTTCACGGGCGGGCTGCGGACGCGGACGCGCTACCGAAGACGCGCTACCCGACGATGCCGCCGAAGAGGTCGAGGCCGACCCGGACGCCGCCGAAGCCGCAACCACCGGAACCGGCGGCGGCGCGTCCAGCACATCGGTCACCAGCGGCGTGCGCAGCACTTCGTCGGCGCGCGGCAATTGCGAGAAGTCCTCGAAACGCAGCACCTTGACCAGATCGACCGGCGCGCGGTTGGTATAGAGATCGACGCGCCAGACTCCGTCGACGCCGCGACGGGCTTCGCCCACCGGCAGGCCGCGCGGGAAGATACCGCCGTCACCCGAGGTCAGGATCTGATCGCCCTTTTTGAGCACATCGGGACCGCCGCGCACGAATTCCAGACGCGGGAAGCCGCCACCGTCGCCGACCATCATGGCCCGCGCGTCGGTGCGCGCCACCATGACCGGTACGCGGCTGACCACATCAGTGACCATCAGCACACGGCTGACGTCCGGGCTGACGCCGACCACACGCCCGACGAGGCCGTGCTCATTGATCACCGGATTGCCGAACTTCAGGCCTTTGGAGGTACCGGCATCGATCAGGCGGTTATTGTTGAACGGACCGCGCGATACCGACACCGAACGGGCGGCCACGGTTTCCACCTCGGGCTCGGTACGCAGGCGCAGCAGCACCTCGTAGCGGCGGTTCAGTTCCCTCGCCTGACGATAGGCATCGCGGTATTTCTCAAGCTCGCTGACCTTTTGCTTGAGCGTGCGGTTTTCACTGATGGCGAAGAAATAGTCCTCGACGCCATTGGTGCGGTCGCTGACGAAGTGCGCCGGGGCCGACAGGACGTTGTTGGTCTTGGCCGCCGCACGGTCGAAGCCTGCGCGGTTGCCGTAGGCGGCCGCGTCGAACCCGCCGCGCCGGTCACCGAGGAACATGAGCGCGCCCACCACCACCACGGCGGCGACAAGGATCATCACGCCCCACGTCAGCGGCAGCTTCAGATGCTCGAAAGGCTGGTTATCCCCGTATGCCACGCCGATTTTCCTCCGGGCCCGCCGGACCCCTGTTCAGAGGCGATATTGCAAGTTTCCGCTCAGGAGTATCAAGGAGATTCTGTGCGATCTGATGACAAGTCATCCGATTCAGGCCGCCGGTTCAGGCGGCCCGATCTCAGAACCCCTGATCTCAGAACATGGTGGAATCGAGGATGCCCTTCATCCAGCGCGGGTGCTCGAGCACCTTGCCGCAGCCGATGGCCACGCACGACAGCGGGTCTTCGGCGATGGTCACCGGCAGGCCGGTCTGATCGCGGATTTCCGAGTCGAGGCCACGCAGCAGCGCGCCGCCGCCGGTCAGCATGATGCCCTTGTCCGCGATATCAGCGGCCAGTTCGGGCGGGGTGGCTTCGAGGGCGACCTTAACGGCTTCGATGATCTGCGCCACCGGTTCGGCCAGAGCCTCAGCGGCCTGACGCTCACTGATGCGGACTTCGCGCGGCACGCCCTGCATCAGGTCGCGGCCCTTGACTTCGATGGCCAGACCTTCGCCGTCGTGCGGGACGCGGGCGGTGCCGATGTCCTTCTTGATGCGCTCGGCCGTGGTTTCGCCGATCAGCAGGTTGTGGTTGCGGCGCATGAAGTTGGTGATCGCCTCGTCCATCTTGTCGCCGCCGACACGGACCGACTTGGCGTAAACGACACCCGACAGAGACAGAACGGCCACTTCGGTGGTGCCGCCACCGATATCGACGACCATCGAGCCGGTCGGCTCATGGATAGGCAGGCCGGCACCGATCGCCGCGGCCATAGGTTCCGGCAGAAGGCCCACGCGGCGCGCACCGGCGTTCAGGCACGAGTCGTTGATGGCGCGGCGCTCAACGGCGGTCGCACCCGACGGCACGCAGACGATGACCTTGGGGTTCACGAAACCCTTACGGTTATGCACCTTGCGGATGAAATACTTGATCATTTCCTCGGCGACTTCGAAGTCGGCGATGACGCCATCGCGCATCGGGCGAATGGCTTCCATGTGGCCGGGGGTACGGCCCAGCATCTGCTTGGCCTCTATACCCACGGCATGCACGACCTTGCGACCGCCCATGTTGCGCAGGGCCACCACCGACGGCTCGTTCAGCACGATCCCGCGCCCCTTCTGGTACACAAGCGTGTTGGCGGTGCCGAGATCGATGGCGATGTCGTTGGAGAAACTGCCGAAAAAGGGCTTTAACATTGAAGCACTACCGCGAGAAAATTCTATCTGGGGGGACGGCCGGGATACCGGCGGCGCGAGGGATATCCGAAGGGCGGAAACGTCGCGTCGGGCGGTCCGGACTTCAGGAAAAAACTCCCTTGCCCGGAACTCGCGTCAATTTCAAGGCCCTTACAAAAAAACTTCGAATCAGTCGCAAAGCCGTGGCGACAAACCCTTGTTTTGTCAGGATTGCCGCTTATCCGCTGCGGCCTTCGCGCCACTTGCCGATCAGGTGCCGCGCCAGTACCACCAGAGCCAGCCACAACAGGCCGATCCCCGCGATGAGAAGCGTGCCCTTCCAGTCCGCGCCCTCGCTCATACGGGTAAAGACGTTACCGAACAAGGCCACCAGCGCCGTCTTGGGGATCGAGCCCAGAGCCAGCCCCAGCATGAAGCCGGTAAACGGCGCGCGCGCCACACCAAAAGCCATGTTGACGATGATGAACGGCGCCGACGGCACATTGCGCACGATGAAGGAGGCCGAAAAGGCGTTGCGCCCGATATAGTCGGACAGCCGCGCCATATGCCCGCCGCCGATGCGGTTGAACGTCTCCGCCCCGACCAGACGCCCGGTATAAAACGTCGCCGCCCCCGAAACGATGGTCGCCACCCACGAATAGACAAAACCCAGCCACGGCCCGAAGGCCACCACGCAGGCAGCGATCAGCACGAACTGCGGCGCGCCGATATAGGCCGACAGCGTGAAAACCGCGATAACGATGAAAATGGCCCACGGCGAGTTGGCATAGGACTGCATCCACAGCTCGAACTCGTGCGTGACCTCATGGCCGAAATCGGTCTTGCCGATCAGGAAGATCACGCCGATCATGGCGAACAGGGCCAGCGTCACCCAGACGGCGCGCACCGTCTTGGCGTCCATCTCGACAAGGAAGTCGTAACAGCGCCGCCAGATCGGAAGTTTCGGCGGCGTTTGGGGTTCGGGTGCGTCTGTCATGCCCGCCGTATGTGCGCCGGACCGCAATCGAAATCAAGACAAGACGTGTTTCCGGGCGTTGCGGTCAACGCGGCGTCATCTTGGTGCCCTCTCCCATACTTTACGTGCTCCAAAGCGGACATAGGCGTTAACGGGGCCAGCCAATGTGGCTAACCCCATGATGGTTTCGTGTTTAGTGCGTGATAGAAATGCCGCCATCGACCAGCGAGGCTGTACCCGTGACAAAACTGGCATCGTCCGAAGCAAGGAAGAGAACGGCCTTAGCCAGTTCTTCCGGTGTTCCCACGCGTTTCAGGGCATGAGCGCCTTCCAGCCAGCTTCTTGATTCCGGCGTATTGTTCATGCTGCGGTACATGTCGGTATCGACGGCACCCGGCAGAATGGAGTTGACCCGCACGTTTTGCGGACCGAATTCAGCGGCCAGAACCTGAGTAAGGCCAATAAGCCCAGCCTTGGAGGCAGCATAGGCAGCTACCTGAGGAAAGCCGATCGTTTGGCCGACGAAGGTGGAGGTAAAGATCACCGACCCGCCGCCATTCTTGGTCATCTGATCGATCTGATACTTGGCTCCAAGGAAGGCGCTGGTCAGATTGACGGAAAGCGCGGTTTCAAACCCGTCCTTTGACACACCGGTTGAAGGGCCTGCTTCACCGATAATGCCCGCATTATTGAAGGCGATATCCAGATGGCCATAGGCTTCAACCGCTTTGGCGACCAGCGCTTTGGCATAGGCTTCGTTCTGTACATCACCAGCCAGAGCGACAGCGTCGCCGCCCGTGGATTTGATTTCCGCGACCAAGGCATCGAGTTCGGCCTGACGGCGCGCACCGACGACGACCCTGGCGCCTTCCTGAGCGAACAGCAAGGCCGTGGCGCGGCCGATACCTGCACTTGCACCCGTGATGACGGCAACTTTTCCAGCTAAACGAGACATGACTTACTCCTGATTTTAAAAAGGTTTGTTGGACAAATTCGTTGTTGGCCTTGTCCGGCGCAGCGAATGATCAGGTTTTATGCGCAGCCGATTGTTGAATAAATGGGCCAAAAATGTATTGTTCATTCATAAAAGATGAATGGTTATCAATGGATCGGTTACGCGCCTATGAGGTCTTTGCTGCGGTTATTGCGCGTGGCAGCTTCACCCGTGCAGCGGACGCCCTCGACACCTCACCCGCCAATGTGACGCGCTATATCAACGACCTTGAAGCCCATCTGGGTGTCAGGCTGATCAACCGTACGTCGCGAAAGCTGTCGCTGACCGAAAGCGGGCAGGCGCTCTATGACCGCACAACGCTTATTCTGGACGATGTGGCTGAGGCGGAATCCATAGTCAGCGCAGGCAGCTTAAGCCCGTCCGGACGTTTGCGGATCAATGCCCCGCTCAGCTTCGGCATCCTTCATCTGGCACCATTGTGGCCCGCATTTATGGCAAAATACCCGAACATCGATCTTGATATCTCTCTGGCGGACCGTGTGGTGGATCTGGTTGAAGAGGGCTTCGATATGGGCATCCGGATTTCGCGAGGTGGATCGGGAGCCTATGTCGCAAGAAAGCTGGCGGTCTCACGCAATATCCTTTGCGCTGCGCCCACCTATCTTAATGAACACGGTACTCCACGAATGCCAGCCGATCTTTCAGAGCATCGGTGCATCCTGAATATGCAATCGCCAACCCCGGATGTCTGGAGTCTTACCGACAAAGCCGGGAACGAGATACAGGTGCGACCAACCGCCGGATTTCGAACGAATAATGGCGATACAGCGCGGGCTTCTATGCTCGCCGGTGGCGGCATCAACTGGCAGCCCGCCTTTCTGGTGGCCGGCGACCTGAAAGAGGGTACACTGGTTGAAGTTTTACCTGACTACCGGTTGCCTGACATCGACATACTGGCGATCTACCCCAGTCGCCGCCATCTAAGCGCTAAGGTGCGGGTTATGGTCGACTTCCTGTCTTCGGCCTTTAAGGGGGTGCCTGACTGGGAGCGCTGAGCATATCCAAGCTCATCAGATTGGTGTGTGAACCGCGAGGGCATATCCTCATATCGCTGCGAAGATAACCAATAACGAGGCCGACATGACTTACGATTATCTAGATCGACTGATCACGCCGTCCGTTCACGCTGCTCAGGCTGCCAACGGAGCCGCAGCTATTTGGAAGCGCGGCATTGAACGGCCATCAGCACGCTTTACCGAAGCTGAAGCCGGATTTATCGCCGAACGCGATAGCTTCTACATGGCGAGTGTCTCAGAAAACGGCTGGCCGTATGTGCAGCATCGCGGCGGGCCTGCGGGGTTTCTGAAAGTACTTGATGATACGCATCTTGGCTTTGCTGATTTTCGCGGCAACCGTCAGTATATCAGTCTTGGCAATATCGGCGCTGATGATCGCGTTTCGCTCTTTCTTATGGACTATCCGCATCAGGCGCGTTTGAAGGTGCTGGCCCATGCGTCAGTTCATGATCTTGCGTCCGAGCCTGAACTGGCGGCTAAGCTGGCAACGCCCGGTTATCGCGGATTTGCCGAGCGTGGTATCGTTCTTAAGCTTGAAGCTTTTGACTGGAATTGTCCGCAACACATCACCCCGCGGTTTACGACTTCAGAAATCGAGGCCGCGACCGCACCTATGCGTAACCGTATCGCTGAGTTGGAAGCCGAGGTCGCCGCCTTGCGTAAAACCAGCTAAGCGTTGGAAAGCGGATATGGCGTATGAGGGCGCACGCGCTTCGCGTTAGCGGACATTGCGACGATACGCCCCAATAGCCTTAGCCTACAATCATGTCATTGGGCCGGAGCGAAACTCGGCGGTTTGACGATGATACGCGTCGTGTGGAGAGGTGTGCCGGACATGAACTCACTCATGACCTCAGTGACCTCGGGTGAGGCCATGAACAGATTGTGTCCAGCGTTTTCGACAATAACCGTTGTGGCATTGGTCAGACCAGACACCGCCGCTTGCTGCTCATTCGGATAGGTTCGTCCATCGAGCGTACCCGTCAGCACCAGAACCGGCACCGGGCTTTGCGGCGGCGTGCGGAACCCCTCTCCCAGGTCCAGCCCCAAACCGCCCGTAAGTTGCGGCATCGGATAGTTGAGAAGGTCGCCCAACAGAGCCGATTTCGCTTCGGTCTCGACGCGCTTCAGACGATCCGCGCCGATGCCCGAAGCGATATCCATCGCGGTTGGCATCAGACGAAACGCCTCTGGTGCACCGGGAGTCATGAACTGGCCGAGGACGCCCACAACCGGATCGTTGAAACCTGCATCGACCGCCAGATAGAGCATGAGTAACTGTTTGGCATTACCGGGATCGGCGATCATCGCGCTGGCGATCAGTTGCATGACTTCTGTCGTCAACAACACGTCCTTTTTTCCCGCCTTTGTCTGTATCTGCAACCGGACGGGCGTAATGTCCAATCTGGCGTGAACGCGGCGGATCAACGCCTTAATGTCCGGATAGGCAGATTTCGCGGCAGGTTCCTGATCGATTACCGCTTGAAGGCGATCGAAATAGGCGTCGGTTTCGGATGGCAGTTTCACGGTCTGATCCAGCCCCTCGACGCTGGCCAGCACCACCTTGTCGAGATGCGGCTCCATCTCCTTTATCGCCGCCAGCGCCAGATGTGTGCCGTAGGAAATGCCCCAGAGGGAAATCTTCGAGGCACCGAGATGAATACGCAGGGCATCGAGATCCCGTGCGCTTTCAAGAGTCGTGTAACCCGCCGGATCATAGCCAGAGGTCCGCCAGAAAGTTCCGCACTGCGCGACGGCCTGATGCAGAAGCTGGTTTCTTTCCGCAGCAGGCACTATCCGATCAGACGGCAGGACGACGTCGGACACGCATTTTGGTGCCATTTCAGACAAGCCGGTACCGCGCTGATCCAAGGCAATGACGTCGCCGAACTGACGCATCGCCATGAACAGAGGAAAGCGTTCGGCCCGCGCCGTATCAATGCCCGATCCACCCGGTCCGCCAGACAGGTAGACTATGGGCGCACCCGCTTTCGATCCCGTCGCCGGGAAGCGGACATAGTGCACGTCGATCCGGCGGCTTTTGGGGGCAGCCCGGTTTTCAGGCACCTGAAACGAACCACGAAAGGCCTGGACGGTTTCCCCGCTTCGACTGGTGAAGGCAAACGCTTCCTCGGCAGCTGTGGCTGGCCGGGATGTGGCGAACGCGATTAAAAGAGAGAACACGACGGGAAGGATTTTGAAGCTCACGGAACACCTTTAGGCTGAAGACAGGCCCAGACTAAGGACGACCTTTGAGACGTTCACGCGCCTTTCGGTCAGCGGCTGCGTCTTTTCGGCGGATGGCGGTGACGGGAACGTTCTGATCGGCTAACGGTTACGATATGAAGACGTTCCTGATCGTGCTCCTGTTGATATTGCTGTGTGGGCCCGTGCACGCCGTGACGACGATCCCCATTGAAGACCTCAGAGTCTGTCCGACCACCGCCGATCGCCCACCGGTTTCCTTTACCGGATCGGAGTGCGTGGTCACAACAACGTCAGCCCTCGACCCGCAAGGACGCGACATCTGGATCAAGGCGCAAGTGACGGTACCTAAGGCTAAGCTGGCTCAGGCACCGCTGGGCCTGTTTATTTCCGCCAAGGCGTCAAGCGAGGCCTATGTCAATGGAACTCTGGTCGGCCAAAACGGCATACCGGGATCGACCTATGCTGCGGAAACGCCCGGCCGGATGGACGTCGGGCTTTATCTGCCGCCGGGCGTGCTTCATGAAGGGACGAACGAGATCGTCCTGCGCCTGTCATCGTTTCACGGTGCCCTTCACCTGACGCGACCGGTGCACTGGATCGTCATCGCACCTTACGACGATCCGCTTGATGTGCTCCTGCGCGCCTACTGGCCATCGCTGGTCACCTTCGGCGTTCTTCTGGCTGGCGGATTTTTCTTCGCCAGTTCGGCCATATCAGGCGTGAACCGGCGTGAACCCTTGTTGCTGGCGCTATTGTCGGTGCTGGCGGCGGGACAATTGTTCGTTGAGATCCTCCGAGGTCTCGTGCCCTATGCCTATCCGGTTCAGGATATACGCCTTATTGCGATCGCCGGATTTTCCATCGCTTTCGCCCTCACCCTGATCGCTCTTACAGCGTCACGCTTCCGGCCGCCCCGTCCCCGGATCGTCCTGAGTGTCGCCGTCATTGCAACCCTGATGCCCCTGTTTATGTTCGCGGGCTTCGACGGCAAGGCGCTCTATGCGCTTTTCGTAGCAGCCGTCGCCTGCACTCTGATATCCGGTTATGCGGCATCGAAAGGCGACCGGGCCGCCCTGATATCCGCCATCGTGCTGGCGATCTTCGCAACGTCAATGCTATGGCTTCAAGGCGCGTTTCTCGACGCTGCCTTCTTCTATGAAGTTGCCGCACTTATCCTGATACTGTTCATCATTCGCGCCGTCCTGTTCGAGCAGGAGCGCCGGCAACACGAACAGACGCGTCTGCGTGCGCACGATCTGGAACTGGCTTTGGTCCGGGCAACCCAAACTCCGGCCCGCATTCGCGTCAACAGCGCCGGGTCAGTCACCTTCATCGACGTCTCGGATATCGCTCTGTGCAAGGGGGCCGACGACTATGTCGAACTACACCTGATCGGCGGGCGCACCCTCCTGCACAATGGCGCACTCGCCGAACTCGAAGCCGACCTGCCGGTCAGCTTCCTGCGCGTGCACAGGTCCTATATCGTCAACACCAACTTCGTCGAAACGCTGACACGGGAAACGTCAGGTGTCGGCATTCTGAAACTATCCAACGGCGCGACGGCACCCGTCAGTCGCCGGATTATGCCAAAAGTACGGGGCGCTTTGGGTTGAACAGTTTCCAGGCCGGACTTGGTGATGTGACCGCGAGGCATATGTAGATATCGGTCTGCCCAATTCCGGGGCTCCAAACAAAACCACCCCGGACATAGGTCCGAGGTGGTAAGTCTTTTATCTAAAGCTTGAACGTCACCCCGGCAAAGACGCGCTTGCCCGGCCAGGCCAGTTCGTTCAGGCGAATATCGCCTGAATTCGAACGCTCTGCCGTTCCGGTCAGGTTCTTGCCTTCGAGGAAGATGGACACGCCGTTGGGCCCGCGCCAGGTAATCTTGGCATCGAGATATTCCGACCCGTCCCGATAGACCGGTTTTCCGGAAAGGTCGGCGGCGGTCACGAGATAATCCGAGCGCCCGTTATAGGCCAGACGCGCATTGATCGGCCCTTTGTCGTACCACAAAGCGATGTTGTAGCTGTCCTTAGACAGGCCGGGGAACGGCAGTTCGGACCCGTCGAGTTCGCTGTAGAGCCCGCCGTTTTCAGCCTCTGACCACGTGTAGTTGGTGTCGATCCCGAACCCGCTCCACAGGCCCGGAAGCGCAGTGAAGGCGGTCTTGAACGCGACCTCAACGCCCTTGGTGGTCGCGCCGCGGCCATTGACCGGCATGGTGACGTTAATGAGATTGCCGTCGTGGAAGTAATCGACGTCGCGCACCAGCGTCCGGTTGAGAATATAGGTCCGGATATCTTTGCGGAAAAGTCCGATGCTCAGCTGGGTGTCACGATTGGGGTACCATTCGGCGCTGAGGTCCGTCTGGTTGGCCCGGTACGGCTTCAGCGCGGGATTGCCGGCGGAACAGATGTCCGAGAAGTCATCATCCGGAATAAGACCGCCGGTCGCGTCGAAGGTACAGGTCGCCGACGGCACAAGGTCGGTCATCTTCGGTCGCGCCATGACCTTGGCCCAGCCGACGCGCACCGTCAGTTGCCCCGGAATCAGCCATGTCGACGCGTTGAAGCTGGGCAGGACATCCTGATAGGCTTCGTTGATGGTCGTGATGGTGTTGGAAATCTGATAGGTGGTGGTCGCCGCCGGATTCAGAGCCGTCGGCGTCAGACGCCGCTCGTTGCGCTGAAGAAGCCCCGTGGCACGAACCTCGGTCCGCACGCCGCGCACGCCGACATTGCCGTCGATGTCCAGCCCGAACAGATGCGTGGCGAAGTTCAGCTTGGCATAGGTCGCCTTCACTTCTTCCTCGATGTCGTGGACCGGGATCTGAGGATAGAGTTTGCCGTCGGTCCCCAGCGCTTCGCGAACATTGGCATGGTTGAAGCCTTCGGTGGACACCAGCTTCAGAATGGCCGCGGTGTCAGGCACCAGCCAGTTGGACGCCTGCCCCGAAAGATTGTACCCGTCGAAGAAGGACGACGGCAGGGTCGTCACCGCCCCGCCCAAGACGGCGCGCAAGGCCGTATTGGTCGTCAGGTCGTAGTCGGTATCGATACGCGACGACGCCGTACGAATATCGTCGGCCGTATTGGGCAAAAGATCAGCCCCCGTCGAGACGATGTAGCCGGAGTCACGATAATACAGCGACGCGCTCTTGCGATACTGCGCCCCCGCCTCGAATTTGGTGAAGAACGGCGTTTCCAGATCGTAGTCGAGATCGAACTTGACCTGATCCTCGCTGATGTCGTTCTCGCTGGGGCGATACTGAACACTGAGCGTCCGGTAATTGGCGATGTTCGATGTCTCATAACCCGATGCGAACGTGAAGGCGGGCACGCCGGTTGCGGGATCGAGCGTCACTTTCAGGCCCGGCGAGTCCATGGTCAGGGTCACGCCGTTGGTCGAGTCGAAATAGGTCGATTCCGCATGCGCGGCCAGGGCTTCGATACGCAGACGATCGCCTCTGTAGTTGAAGCCTGCCGACAGGTAATCGGAATCGACGTCGAGCTGAAAATCGCGCGACGAGGTCGA